>JALWUQ010000041.1 GCA_026993075.1 Campylobacteraceae bacterium | reverse complement strand
GGCTGGGCATGTTGGAGGTGAGTCATGCCAGGAAGCAAAGTATCTGTGTTTTGTTTCGCAATTTTTAACAAAACTCTCTGCAATTCATAAAGCAACTCATTTAGTTTTTTATTGTTTCTTAAAACAAACATTCTAAAATCAAGTGCAACCTGGTCATTTCTGCTTCTTGCTGTATGCATTCTTTTGGCATCATCACCAATTAACTCAGTCAGTCTGTTTTCTATAGACATATGGATATCTTCATCTTTTAAATAAAACTGATATTTGCCGTCTTGTATCTCTTTTCTTATAACATTAAGTCCGTCAATTATCTTATCTTCACTCTGTTTTGATATAATGCCTTGCTTAGAAAGCATTTTAACATGAGCGATTGAGCCATCTATATCTTCGTTATAAATTTCTTTATCAAACATGATAGAAGCATTAAATTCATCCAAAAGTTTTGCACTTGTTTTTTTGATCTTTCCAGAGGCAACTTTTCTCAATATTTTCCTTTTAACTATATTTTAGGTCCGGCACTTGAATAGTCATATTTGCTATCTTTTGTTATATATTTTTTAAAATTATTGACAAACATTTTAGCAAGATTGTCTCTTGTTTTGTTATAACCTTTTTTATCTTCCCAAGTATTTATAGGATTTAAAATATTAGTATCAACTCCTTTTAATTTTCTTGGTACTGATAGATTAAATACCGGTATTTTTTCAAACTCTGCATTATTTATACTACCATCAAGTATAGCATCTATACAGCTCCTTGTAGCTTTTATACTCATTCTTTTACCAACACCATAGCTCCCACCACTCCAGCCAGTATTGACTAAAAATACATTTACTTTATGTTTATCTATCTTTTCTCCCAATAATTTTGCATAAACAGTAGGATGAAGCGGCAAAAAAGGTTCACCAAAACATGAACTAAATGTAGCAACCGGCTTAGTTATACCTCTTTCAGTCCCTGCAACTTTTGCAGTATAACCACTTAAAAAATAATACATTGCCTGTTCTTTTGTAAGTTTACTAACAGGAGGCAATACTCCAAATGCATCAGCAGTTAAAAAGATAATATTTTTAGGATGGCCTGCCTGCAATGATTTGCAATGATTTTCTATATGATGTATAGGATAGGATACTCTCGTATTTTCAGTTTTACTTTTATCGCTGTAATCAACTTTCTTATTTTCATCCATCACAATATTTTCCAAAAGTGCATCTCTTCTTATAGCAGCATGAATTTCAGGCTCACTCTTTGGGTCTAAGTCAATAACTTTTGCATAACAACCACCTTCAAAGTTAAATACACCATCATCATCCCATCCATGTTCATCATCACCTATCAAAGCTCTTTTAGGATCAGTTGATAAAGTTGTTTTACCAGTTCCGCTTAAACCAAAAAACAAAGCGGTATCTCCATCTTTTCCTACATTAGCTGAGCAATGCATACCAAGTTTGCCTTCAAGAGGCAACCAGTAATTCATCATAGAAAAAACACCTTTTTTTATCTCTCCGCCATACCATGTCCCACCGATGACAGCTACATTTTCTTCTATATTAAAAACAACAAAAACTTCAGAATTCAATCCTTGTTCTTTCCACTCCTCATTTGTTGTTTTACTTGCGACAAAAAGTGTAAAATCAGGTTTAAAATTTACAAGTTCTTTTTCTGAAGGGCTTATAAACATATTTTTTACAAAATGAGCCTGCCATGCGATTTCAGATATAACTCTTATACTTTTTTTACTATTTGCACTAGCTCCTGAAAATGCATCTTCGACAAAAAGTTTTTTACCGGAAAGCTGTTGTTTTGCTTTTTTAAAAAGTTTATCAAATACTTCTTTTGTAATAGGATGATTGATTTCACCCCAAGCTATATATTTATTTGAAGGTGGCTCATTTACAAAGTATTTATCATTAGGACTTCTACCTGTAAATACTCCTGTATCGATATTTACTGTACCATTGTCAGTTACACTTCCCTCTTTATTTTCAAGCTCAAGCTCAAAAAGTTTATCATAGTCCAAATTGTGATAAACTTTTCTTACATCTTGGATACCAACACTCCCTAACTCATCTATAACTGACATTTTTAAAAACTCCTTTTATTTAAATATTGACAACAATACACCTGCTGCCACAGCCGAGCCTATAACCCCGGCAACATTTGGACCCATTGCATGCATTAAAAGCATGTTTGTTTTATCTTCATCCATTCCAACTTTATTTGAAACCCTCGCAGCCATAGGTACCGCACTTACTCCGGCTGATCCTATAAGAGGATTTATTGGATCCTTAGAGAGCTTATTCATAAGTTTTGCCATTAAAACTCCAGCAGCTGTGCCTATTGCAAAGGCAACAAGACCTATAGCTAAAATTCCAAGAGTATCAGGTATCAAAAATTTCTCAGCTGCAAGTTTCGAGCCAACTCCAAGTCCCAAGAAAATCGTTACTATGTTTATCAAAGAATTTTGCATTGTATTTGAAAGCCTATCAACCACTCCTGATACTTTTGCAAAATTTCCAAATGTTAAAGCCCCTATCAAAGGAGTTGATTCAGGCAAAATCAATATGGAAAGAATTAAGACAGTAAGTGGAAACATTAGTTTTTCAAGCTTACTGACTTCTCTTAACTGCTTCATTTTTATCTGTCTTTCTGCTTTGGTTGTAAAAAGTCTCATTATAGGCGGTTGGATGATAGGAACCAGCGCCATATATGAATACGCTGCAACTGCGATAGCACCCATAAGATCAGGTGAAAGTTTGGATGCTACAAATATGGAAGTAGGCCCGTCAGCTCCACCTATTATGGATATTGCCGAAGCATCTTTTAATGTAAAACTAAAAAATGGAGTATATTGACTTAAAAGTATCGCTCCTACAAGTGATCCAAATATTCCAAACTGTGCTGCTGCACCCAAGAGTGCAGTTTTAGGATTTGCTAGAAGTGGACCAAAATCTGTCAATGCACCGACTCCCATAAAGATTATAAGAGGAAACAATTCATTTTTAATACCAGCGTCAAAGATAACACCTATAAAACCTTCATGACCTATAAAATTTGCCAAAGGAATATTGGCAAGCAATCCCCCAAAAGCTATGGGCAAAAGAAGTAGAGGTTCAAAATTTTTCGCAATTGCCAAATAAAAAAGAAGGAAAGTTATAAGTATCATGATAACTCTTCCCCAACCTTGTGCGAACTTACTGATAGGCTCTCCTAAAGCATTTTTAACTCCTGCTTTTGGATTTAAAAATGCATAAATTCCTGTTGTTTTATAAAAATTTTTAAACATTCTGGCTATAGAGACAGATTTATATTCTTTTGAGTACTGCCCTGCTTTTGCACTACTGTTGATATTTACTTCTGATGTATTTTGAGATGCTGATAAATTTATAGTCCCAAATAAAAAAGTTGTAATAAAAATTACGAATAAGAGTCGTTTCATCAAAAATCCTTACATCACAAAGAGTAATTGACCGTTTTCTACACTCTCACCTTCTGATACATTTATTGACGAAATAATGCCTGCATTTGGAGCAACAACTTCTATTTCCATTTTCATTGCCTCCAAGATCAATACAACTTCATCTTTTACAACACTGTCTCCTTTGTGTGCAACAATCTTAAATACACTTCCAGGAAGAGTTGCAAAAACCTCTTTTCCTTCTATTGAATTTATAACTTGAGATTTTGGAACACTTACTTCTTCTTTAAGAGTTTGTTTGGCTGGAGATATGTGAGTATTTTTTCCCTCAACCACATCAACATCATACTTTTTGCCGTTTACCATAACCGTATAACTTCCACTCATAGCTTTTGTACCTTTTTTTGAGATATTATCTTCTTTCATAAGACTTAATTTTCTAACATTGACTTTAGCTTCACCTTTTAAAAAAGCAATACCTTTTTCCTTACAAGCTCCTGCTATAAAGATATTTTCTTCCGTAGTTTCTATATTTTCATCTTTAAGTATTTTTATAAAATGTTCTTTTGATTTATTTGGATCTTCATTTGCAAGCTGCATTGCGGTTTTTGTTGTAGGTTCCAATTTTAACTGTTCACTTGCAAGTTTTATCAATTCACTATTTGGCTTAACGGGAGTTTTTCCAAAATATCCCAAAATCATCCTGCCATAACCCTCGGCTATCTTTTTCCATGGACCAAACATTACATTATTGAATGCCTGTTGAAAATAAAATTGGCTAACTGGCGTTACACTTGTACCATATCCGCCTTTTTCCACCACTTCTCTCATTGCGTCAATAACTGCAGGAAATTTATCTAATATATTATTGTCTCTCATCATTTGAGTATTGGCTGTCAATGCACCTCCTGGCATAGGAGAAAAAGGAATAATAGGAGAAACCGCTGTTGCTTCGGGAGGAATAAAATAATCTTTTAACTCCTCTTTTAAAAATGTTTCATATTTTAAAATCTTTTCAACATTTAACCCGCCAAGATCATAATCAG
This sequence comes from Campylobacteraceae bacterium, assembly GCA_026993075.1. GTDB lineage: Bacteria > Campylobacterota > Campylobacteria > Campylobacterales > JALSKU01 > JALSKU01. The sequence goes on along the minus strand of JALWUQ010000041.1, from coordinate 890 downwards.
TTCCCTTTGTTGCATGTAAAAGTGTAAGAATATCAGGTTGAGATGTACCACCACTAACAGGACTAGCAGCCAAATCAATTCCATCAACTCCGGCGTCAAGTGCGGCCAAATAACAAGCTACGCTAACTCCAGCAGTTTCGTGAGTATGAAGTCTTACGTGAACATGCTCAGATAAAAGAGATTTTGCCATTTTAATAGTGTCATAAACTTTTTTAGGATTTGAAGTTCCACTGGCATCTTTAAAGCACACACTATCATAATCTATACCACTATCTAAAATTTTTCTTAAAACTTTTTCATAAAATTCCACATCATGAGCACCTTTACATCCAGGAGGCAATTCCATCATGGTAACAACGATTTCGTGTTTTAAGCCATATCTTTTTATACATTCACCACTATATTTTAAATTTTCAATATCATTTAATGCATCAAAATTTCTTATAGTTGTAGTGCCATGCTTTTTAAATAGCTTTGCATGTAAATCTATCATCTCACTACTTGCAGTATCAAGCATTACGGTATTTACTCCACGCGCTAATGTTTGAAGATCGGCTTCTGGTCCAACCACCTCTCTAAATTTATCCATCATATCAAAAGCATTTTCATTTAGGTAAAAAAACGGACTTTGAAACCTGGCACCTCCGCCAAATTCAAAATGGCTAATTCCAGCTTCTTTTGCAACTAAAACTGCATTTATAAAATCTTCAAGCAAAACTCTCGCTCCAAATACAGACTGAAATCCGTCTCTAAATGTCGTATCCATTATATCTATGAGCTTTTTAGCCATATTTTTTCCTTACTTTTTTCTATATTCAGTAATTGCTGCGGTGATTACCGCTATAACTTCATCTTCGCTACTTGAATTATGTAAAACTGGATTTTTAATG
>JALWUQ010000040.1 GCA_026993075.1 Campylobacteraceae bacterium | reverse complement strand
CCATATTCTCCTACTAAATTATTCAAATGTGGAAAAGCTAATTCGAATGCTATAAACACTCCAATACTCATTGCCACAATACCTAAAACAATCGTTAAAATCATAAAAGCCTTAGCGATTGTATAATCGTATGCTATCGCATTACTATCTTGCATACAATACCTCCTTATAAATTTTGTCATACAAATGTCACATTGTTTGAAATTTTACAATAAGTTTTATATAAACAAACTTAAATGTGTTAATGTTTTGTTAAAAGCTAATCTTAAGTTAGTATGATTTTATCTTATATCCGAGTCCGGAAATATTTTCTATAAAATCATAATCTGTTTTAGTTCTAAATCTTTTTATAAATGTACGAACAGCTGCATCATTCACTTTCTTATTGCTCCATACTTTACTTTTTAACTCTTCATGCGATATAAAAGTATCAATATTTTGAATCAATACTTTTATAAAGTTCAACTCTTTTTTTGTTAGCTTAACTTTCTCATTATTTTTATATAAAATATGCTTTGTTTTGTCATATGTATATTTTTTATCCAATTCTACAATATTGCTTATTGATAATTTGTTTAATGCAATTTCTTTAACTACATTTAATAATTCATCAACATCAACAGGTTTTATCAAATATTTATCTATACCTATATCTATAGCACTAAGTAATTTTTCTTTTTCACTAAAAGCAGTAAAGAGAATGATAGGGGTATCTTTTGATAATTCTTTAATATTTTTTGACATTTCAAGTCCATTGCATATAGGCATCAGTATATCACTTATAACAATATCAGGTTGGTATTTTTTAAATTTTTTCAAACCTTCATTTCCGTTATTGGCTACTATTATCTCTTTAAATTCATCTTCAATGGCACTTTGCAACAAATTCCTAATATTATCTTCGTCTTCAACATATAAAAGTGTTAAATTTTTACAAATATTTTCTTTTTCCATTTTATTTCCCCTTTTTTTCGCAAACTAATGCCTTATTCTTTTGTCTTTGGTAAACAGATTATAAAACAAGCTCCATTTTTACTATTTTTTATTTTCAATGCACCCTTACTTCGTTCAATTATTTTTTTACTCATATAAAGACCTATACCAGTACCTTGGGAACTGTGTTTTGTTGTAAAATAAGGATCAAAAATTTTACCTATTATATCCTCTCTTATGCCATTACCATTATCGCAGATAGATATCTCAATTATTTCTTTTTGATTCTCATCAATCTTTATTTTCAATTCAATTGTTATCTTTTTATTTTTATTATTGACCGATATCAGGGCATCTTTTGCATTATTTATTATATTTAACAAAATTTGTAAAAGCTCATTAGGATAACCCTTGGTTATTATACTATACTTTACTTTAAAAATTATTTTAATATTATTACTTTTTAGTGTCTCTTGTAATATTAAAATTGCTTCTTCTATTGTCTTCTCTACGGCATATTCTTTTTCCTTCTTGTCTTGTTTAAAAAAATCTCTAAAATCATCTATTGTATTTGACATACTGTCTATTACGATTTTACTTTGTTTATAGTATATATCAAGTATTGATTTATTTTGTCCTTTTATACAAGCTTTTTTTAATTTAAATAATAATATATTCAATTCACTAAGAGGCTGTCTCCATTGATGTGCTATATTTGCTATCATCTCACCCATTGCTGCAAACCTGGCTTGCTGGAACATTACTCGGTCTTTTTCTCTATTTTTTTCAACTTCTTGTCTTATTCTCTCTTCTAAATTTTGATTTAATTGTATCAATCTAAGAGTTTGTTCTTTTATTCTCTCTTCAAGAGTAATGTTTAACAGTTCCAACTCTTCTTCTTTTTTTATCAATTTATTTGCATTTTCTATTGCTTCAGTCACATCATATCTAATCGCTACAAATTCTTTGATATTGTTTTTTTGATCAAGTATAGGTATAACAGTTGTATTTACATAAAAGGTTGTTCCATCTTTTGCAAGATTTTTAACTGTTGCTTTATATGTTTTTTTTGCCAAGATAGTATCCCAAAGCTTTTTAAATGCCTTAGACGGTACATCTGGATGTCTTACTATATTATGGTTTTTCCCGATTAATTCATTTTTGGAATATTTGGAAATTTTGCAAAATTCTTCATTTACGAATGTTATAACACCATTTATATCTGTCTTTGAAACTATATTGTTTTTTTCTATAGCTTTAATATATTGTTCAAGAAATGCCAATTTTTACATCTTTGCTTTACAACAATCATGAATAGTTGCGTGAGGATTTGTAATAAACCAGTATCCTTTGTATATCATATAAAGACCAAAAATAATAATAACAAAAGATGCTATTTGAATCATAATCTTTCTAAAATTGCTACTTTTTAAAGATCCTACGACAAAACCCAATCCTAACAATACAGGCATAGTTGAGAGTCCAAAAACCAGCATGACAACACCACCCCAAAAAGCTGATGCTGTTGAAGCAGCGGATGCTGCAAAAAAGTAAACAAGTCCGCAAGGAAGGAAACCATTTAGCATACCTAAAAAAAAGAAACTTGGAAGTGCTTTTGAGTGGATGAGTACAGAAAATAATTTTTTAACAAAATTACTTCCTGCCAATGAGAATTCAATAGAAGTTAAAAATCTTAATTTACCCATTAAAGATAAACCCATAAAAAACATAAAAACACCAATTGCAATATTGAAAACACCGATAGAAATATGATCAAATACAAACATACTTCCCAATAATCCAAAAATTGCACCAATAATTACATAAGAAGTAACTCTTCCAAAATTATATAAAAAATGACAAAAAAACTGATATGCCCTTCCTCTGCTTGAATCAATTTTTGCTGCTGTATAGGCAACTATGAAACCTCCACACATTCCTACACAATGCCCGAGACTTCCCAAAAAGGCTACACTCACTATAACATAGAAATTTACCATATCCATCTTGATTCCTTAAAATAATGCTAATATTATAATATTTTAATGTTAAGTTAATATTATTTTTTATAAAGAATCAGCAAATTTCTTAAATATATATCTGCTGTCATGTGGACCAGGGCTAGCTTCTGGGTGGTGCTGGACAGAAAATACCGGAAAATCTTTAAATTTTAATCCTTCTATTGTATTATCAAAAAGATTTATATGAGTGATTTCTGCTATTTCTTTAATACTCTCTGGAACATTATAGTTATGATTTTGCGCAGTTATTTCTACAATACTGTTTTTAGTATTTAAAACAGGATGATTACCACCGTGTTGGCCAAATTTTAACTTGTATGTCGGATATCCTCTTGCTATACTTAATAATTGGTGACCCAAACAGATGGCAAAAATAGGAATCTTCGCTTCAACAAGCAGGTTAATCTCTCTTGCCTCTTTTTTAAGAATCAATGGATCTCCTGGTCCATTTGATAAAAATACAGCTTTTATCTCATCATTTTTATATCTTTTTATCAATTCCTCTGCCTTAAAGTCTGCAGGTATAACTTCCACTTCAAGTCCAGCCTCACTCAGTTCATTCAGTATATTTCTTTTAATACCAAAATCAATGGCAACTACTCTTTTCTGTTTTGTAATATTTTTATTATATTGCATTTTGGCATGATTCCAAGTACCACTGTTATGAATATATCTATTTTTTGTACTTACTTTCTCAAGAAAATTTATATCCTCAATTCTATGAGCTTTATCAAGCAATTTTTTTAATTCTTTTTTTTCTGATATTTCAGTTGAAGCTATCATCATCAATGAACCGGAGCTCCTAATGGTTTTAGTAAGCATCCTGGTATCAACATTACAAATTCCAATCGCATTATGTTTTTTTAGAAAATCCGACAATGACTCTTCACCTCTAAAATTAGAATACCTATATTGATAATTTCTAACTACAATACCGCAAGAGTAAATATCGTTACTCTCAAGATCATTATCATTGCATCCAACATTACCGATTTCAGGCATTGTATAAACTATAAATTGTCCTGCATAACTAGGATCACTGAGTATTTCCTGGTATCCACTCATTGAAGTGTTAAAGACTATCTCACCAACTTTTGTACCATTGCTCCCAAAGCTTGATGCTTCTAAAAACAATCCATTTTCGATATATATCCAAATCTTTTCCATACTGCTTTTCACCTATTACTACAAATTTACATCATGCCTATCTTTTTTAACTCTTCTTGATACAGTTTCTCAAATACTATATCATACTCTTCGCTTCCTGGAATAATTTTTCTTTTATAATTCTTTATTTTATCAATAACTATATCTTCAATATCTTCAAATCTGTCAATATAATTTTCAATAGAGCCAAATATTATATTTTTCACCATATTTTCAGATACTTTAAATTCAATCAAATCATTTTGTATCAATTCATCTAAAATTTTATGCGAAAGATCAGAATATCTATCTTCATAGGAAAGTACGACATTATATTCTCCTGCAAGTTTCTTCTTTATAAGCCAAAACATATTTCTTTGGTCAACTTGCATAAATTCCATCTCGTCTTCATTTTCTTCCATTATTTCATAAACTCTCTCTTCAAGTGCAACCTCTTTCATAATATCTTCTTCGATAAGCTTTTTAGCTGTATTCGAGACACTCTCTATACCAAAACTCATTTTTATAAAATTACTATTTAGTAAATCAATTGCTATTTTATTTGCTATATATGGTGCATGTGGTTTTCCGATTTTCATTATCACAAGCCTTAATATTAATTTAGTGAAGGTCATTTTATCTAAAATTTTGTAAAGAGCTTATTAAACCCAAATTTTGTATAAAAAAGCAATACTGTTCAATAGAACATGGATCAATTAGCTGACTTACTCACCTTTTTCTCGAAAAGCCCTACTTTTCGTAAGCTTCAGAGGGTTGCAAGGAACTTAACCCCTGCCAACATAGAGAGCTTTGCTCATTATAGTGCGTAAGGTCAGCTAATTAATTTTTACCTATGTAAGCAGCAATATGATTAGGAATACCTCCTGGAGGAACTATCGCAACCTTATCTGCATTATTCAATACTGTATCTTTTGATAATATTTTATGATTGATAAAAACAGCCTCTACATCACTATTATCAAGATGTAGATACTCAATAAAATTTCTAACACTCATATTCTCTGGAATTTCCATTTTTGTATTAGAACAGTTTAAACCTTTTTCCTTGCATTTTTGTTTTAAAAATGAAAATGCGCTAAAAGTTATTTCTATCATTTTTTATCCTTTTCTGCTGGCTTAAAAGGAGGACCTTTTAGTAAAATTTCTGTTATTTTTGAAGCTTTTTGAGGTGACATCTTCGCCATTACTTTGGATATTTTTTTGGGCTTTAGATTAAAAAGTATCTTTGAAGCCTCAAAATCACTCATTGAAGACAATATCTGTGCGGCTGCTTGATCCTTCATTTTAGAATATGTTGCTGTTATTTTATCATCTTTGGCAACCTTTATCGCTTTTAAAAGTTCTTTATTTTTTGCAAGTAAATTTTGGATATTTTTCTCTTTTTGTTTTACTTGTTCCAAAGTAGCATTGATATCTTTCTCTTTTTGTGCCAACATCTTTTTTTTCTTATCAAATAATGCATTTGTCGCGGCTCTTAAAGCTTGATATGCCTGTCTGTCTTCATCTATTTTTTCAATTTTATTTGATAACTCGGCTTTTCTTTGATTGAAAATCTGATTACACTCATAAATATTGCTTGCAGAAAATGAGTATGATAAAAATAATATTAAAATCAATAAAACTCTCAAATATTTCTCCTTTTATAATTCATAGTAGAAACCTCATCTAACATTTTTTGTTCATCTTTTTTTAATTTTTCCAATTTTTTTTGAACCTGCAAATCTTCTAAATATTTTATCTTTTCAAATTCCATTAATGCTATTTTATATTCACTCTGTGCATTTTTAATTTCTTGTAGTTTTTCTAAAAGTAAAAATTCTTTCTCTCTTTTGAGATTCATCTGTATTTCAAAAGAATGATTTTGTACCAATAATTTTTTAAACTTACCTTTTTTTGGTATTTTCAAATTATTCGTATCTTTTGAAATATCCGTTATCTCATCATTTAGCATCTTTTTGTGTTTATTTAAAATAGCAATTTTATTTTCAATACTATCGACTTGTTGCTTTCTAAGTTTCAATAGTTGAGAATATTTTGTTTTCATCTAATAGTCTCCTTTTCGCTAAAGCAAGCTTCAGCAAAAATTCCTCTCACTAAAGCTATGCCTCCCTGACGGGCAAGAGAAACTCTCATGATTTTTATTCTTGTTTGTGTTTTTGAAATATGAGAATTTCATTTTAAATTTTAACTATAATAGTATCTTTTCTATCGGGACTTGTTGAAATAACACCTATTCTTGTATCTGTTAACTCTTCTAATCTTTTTATATATTTTTTTGCATTTTCAGGAAGCTTAGAAAACTCGCTTATCCCTCTGAGTCTTTTCCAGCCATCCATCTCTTCATATATGGGCTTAACTTTTTGTAAATTAGTCGGAAATTTATCTGTTTTCTTTTCATCTATTTCATAAGCCGTGCAAATCTTTATCTTTTCAAATCCATCTAACACATCAAGTTTCATCAAAGCCAATTCATCACAACCGTTTATTCTGCTGGCATATTTGCAAGCAACCGCATCAAACCAACCACATCTTCTGGCTCTTCCGGTTGTTGTTCCAAACTCATGACCTTTTTCACCAAGAAGCTTTCCGTCCTGGCCAAAATCTTCAGTGGGAAAAGGACCGTTACCGACTCTTGTGCAGTATGCCTTGACTATGCCTGTTATTTTACCGATATCTTTGGGATTCAATCCAAGCCCTGTACAAGCTCCCGCTGAAATAGTGTTAGAGCTTGTAACAAAAGGGTAAGTTCCATGATCGATATCCAAAAGCGTTCCCTGAGCACCTTCTAATAAAATTCTTTTATTATTTTCAAGCTCACTCCATACAAGATGAGTGGTATCCGCTAAAAATGGTTCAAGAAATTTGGCATATTCGTCTAATTCCTCTTTTAGCTCCTCTTTGCTTGGGATTTTTATCCCCAAAACTTTGAAATATTCTTTATTTGTTTTAAAATAATTCATCAAAGATAAAACAAGACTTTTAGTATCTCTAAGTTCACCAAGCCTATGACCGTTTCTATCTATCTTTAAGCTATAAGCAGGACCTATGCCTTTACCTGTTGTGCCGATAGCTTTTTTACCTCTTAGTTTTTCTTTCGCAATATCAATCTCTTGATGAAAATTCAGTATCATGTGAGCTTTATCACTTACAAAAAGTCTTCCCTCAAGATCATCAAATCCATTTTCTTTTACCTCTTTTATGAGAGCTTTTGGAGATACTACGACACCGTTTCCTATGATATTTATCGCATTTTTATTTAAAACTCCTGACGGTATCAAATGGAGTGCAAGTTTTTTATCTCCTACAACTATAGTATGACCGGCATTGTGTCCGCCTTGGTATCTTGCAACCACATCATAATCCTTTGCCAATTTGTCAACTATTTTACCTTTTCCCTCATCTCCCCATTGAATTCCCACTATCATATCGGCTTTACTCATCGCTCATACTTCCTTTTACTTCTATAATTGCATCTAAATATTCGGCAAATCCAACTGCCTGGATATCTTTAAATTTATAATAACCTCCGATACAAAGAGTTTTATTACTATCAAAAAATCTAAAAAAAAGATCATCATAGTATCTCATTTTAGCATAATATAATGGAGAGAAAAGAATATTTTTATACTCAATTTTTTTACTAAGAATATACATTTTTTCAAGTTCTTCTTTTATATTTTTCGGTGCAATTTTTATGACTTCTTTTATATCATCAACAAACTGTAAACAAGCGAGCTTATTAAGCCATTGCACATTTATTTTTAATATTTCTTCTAAATTACCCGTTTCAAAAACAGAAATAGGCAATCCCAAATCTTTTGAAATAATCTTGGGTATATTAATATTGCAAATATGCAAAGTTGGGTTTAAATCAAGTTTTTTATAAATATCAATTACTATTTTTATGGGCTCGCTCAAATCATCTGATCCTATATATTCGGCTCCAACTTGATAAATCTCACTGCTTGGATATCTAAAAACCGGCTGGATATAAAACCATTTTTTATTTTTTACGCTTCTTCCCAATCTTTTTGTGATAAGTCTGACAACATCCAAGGTACTATCAGCCCTTAAAGAGATGATATTGTTTCTTTCATCAGAAAATCGTATCAATTCTTTTTCATTTACAGCATTATGTTGATGATATGAGAGTATTGGAGTCACTATCTCTTCATAGCCAAAACTCTCTAATACTTCGCTTGAGATATTTTCAATCTCTCTTTTTAATTTGGCACTTTTACCAAAATATAATCTGCTGTTTTTAGGTATCTCATGTTCATATATCATTTTTAAAATATACCTCACTAAATATTTTACTACCTACCCCGTCATATTCTCTTTCACCCATCTCATCCAAGATAAGCTCTAGTGCATTTAAAACCCAAATAGTCTCATAAGGCTTTATTATACCCATATTATTTATGCGAAAAAGATTACCTTTTAAATGATCTTGTCCACCTGCTATATTGACTTTATATTTATCTTTTAAAACTTTCCTGATTTCATCTGCTTTTTTATTATAAACAGTATTCATAGCAATCGCCGGAGTTTTTGGATATATATCAAAACCGATAGACTTCAAAGCTTCAAGAGTTGCCTTGCCTCTTTTTTTTGTTATTTCATAAAAATTATCAAGTCCGATGTCAAGTATCTCATCAAGCATAGCATTTAAGCCGATGATAAGAGTTGTTGCAGCCGTCCAAGCAGTCGTATTTTGTCTTTGTTTTTTAAGCTCACTTGCAAGATTAAAATAATACCCAAAACTTTTAGACTCTATTTTTTCTATAGCAAATTCGCTCAATCCCACCATAGAAAGTCCAGGAGGTAGCATAAATGCTTTTTGACTTCCACTTATAAGTACATCTATATAAGACACATCTATTTTTTCAACTCCAACAGCAGTTATGCCATCGGCAACAACCACGATATCAGGATTTATCTCTTTTGCAATTTTAGCTATCTCTTCAACAGGATGTCTTAGACCTCCCGCACTTTCACAAATTTGGATAAATAATGCATCAATATCACTGTTTTGCTGTAAAGCATTTTCCACATCAGCAACTTTAGCAGGTGTATTCCATTCGTACTTAAGCTCAACTAACTCCAATCCAAAAGCTTGTACTATCTTTCCAAATCTCTCACCAAACTTTCCGGCATTGATACTCAGTGCCTTTTTATGGCAGAAATTTGTAACACAAGCCTCCATAGCACCTGTTCCGCTTGAACTTAAAAGCAAAACTTCATCCAGCCCAAATACCTTTTTTAATTTTTCTCTTGTTTGTCTAAGAATCTCAGAAAACTCAGGAGTTCTATGGTGAATAGTAGGCTCACTCATAGCAACTCGTATCTTTTCAGGAACCGCAGTAGGTCCCGGTGTTAAAAGCAACATTTTTTTCCTTTTTATATAATACATCCCTTAGCTTCAGTCTCAATATAATCTTTACCAAACATTTCAAGAGCCTTTTGTTTGACCCCTTTTATAGTAAAATTAAATTTTTTAAAGAGATCTTTTGCCGGTGCTGAAGCTCCAAAACTTTCCATGCATAAAACTTCATCGGCATATCTATACCACTCTATTCCACTTCCGGCTTCAACGGCTAAAACTTTTGTATTTTTATCTATAACTCTATTTTTATACTCTTGGCTTTGGGCATTAAATATTTCCATACAAGGAACACTCAGCACATTTGCATTAATCCCTACAAGCTCCAAATGACAAGCAGCTTGAAGCGATATCATAACCTCACTTCCGCTTGCTATAATCGTAAGGTTTGCATTTTCTCTTTTTGCTACCATATAACCGCCGTTTTCCACACTTCCATAAGCTGTAAAAGGCTTCAGGGTTTTCAATTTTTGACGACTCAAAACAAAACTGCTCGGGGCATTTAATTTAAGTGCTATTTTCCAGCAAGCTATATTTTCACTGGCATCTGCGGGTCTGAAAACATAAAATCCAGGCATTGCTCTAAATTGGCTCAATTGCTCTATAGGCTGATGAGTAGGACCATCTTCGCCAACTCCTATACTATCATGAGTCCATATAAAAAATCTTTTAAGCCCCATAAGTGCCGAAAGTCTAGCTGCAGGTTTTAGATAATCACTAAAAACAAAAAATGTAGCATCAAATGGTAAAAAAAGTCCGTATAAACTCATAGCATTAGTAATAGCTGCCATAGAGTGCTCTCTTATACCAAAATGAATATTTTTACCATTTGGAAATTCTCCCATATTTGCAAGGTTTGTTTTATTTGATGGAGCCAAGTCAGCACTTCCTCCTAAAAATCCCGGAATTGCTCTTGCGATTGCATTTAGAATCTTGTGATTACTCTCTCTTGTTGCTATTTCATCTCCAGCTTCAAACTCAGGCCATGAGATTTTAGAAAAATCAGGATTTAAAAGAGTTTTAAGTGTTTCATTTTGCTCCACCAAAGGAACTTCATTTAAAAGTTTTTTCCATCTTCTTTCCATCAAATCACCATTTTCGACTGCACATCTAAATCTTGCAAGTACATCTTCGGAAACATTAAATAACACATCTCCGTCAAATCCGGCTTTTTCTTTTGAACATTTTATATCCTCTTCACCTAAAGGTGCACCATGAGCGCTCGCTTTTCCCTCAAAGCCGCAAGATCCTTTAGCTATGGCAGTATGAGCTATGACAAGGATGGGTTTTGTCTGTTTTTCACAAGCATCAAATGCTTTTTGTATTTCATCATAGTTATTACCATCTATCTCCAAAACATCCCAATTTTGGGCAACAAATCTTTTTCTCACATCTTCATTCCATGCAAGAGAGGTACTTCCTTCTATGGTTATCTTGTTTGAATCATATATCAAAACTAAATTATCTAAAATATTTTTTCCAGCCAATGCACAGGCTTCATAACTTATACCCTCTTCCAAATCACCATCGCCACAAAGTGCATAAACTTTATGGTTTATTATTTTTGCGGTTTCACTATTTAACAATTTTTTAGCATATTTTGAAGCAAAAGCAAAACCTACAGCATTTGCTATACCTTGCCCAAGAGGACCGGTTGTTATCTCAATTCCAGGAACCTCACCATATTCTGGGTGACCTGGAGTTTTGCTACCAAGTTGTCTAAAATTTTTTAAATCATCCATAGATATATCATAGCCGCTTAAATATAAAAAAGAGTATATCATAGCACTTGCATGGCCTCCGCTAAAAACAAGTCTATCTCTGTTTAACCATTTTGGATTTTTAGGATTGTGTTTTAATCTTTGGCTAAGTACCGCAACTACATCTGCCATGCCCATACAAACTCCGGGATGTCCACTGTTTGCTCTTTGAATCATATCAGTACTTAAAAATCTGATAGTATCAGCCATTTTTTTTAACATTTTCACATCTTCCATATTATTTTTCCTTTTTAAAATACTTATCTATTATAGTTATCAATTTATTTGCTAATTTTTCATCAAAATCAGCACTGTCTTTTTTTAATTTCCCAATCAATTCATTTCGTTGTTTTATCGCTTCATCTGCTCCTAAAAGATTTACAAAAGAATTTTTATCTTTATCATTATTTGTAGTTTTTCCAGCCTCATTTGAATTTTTTGTAACATCTATAATATCATCTTCGATTTGAAATAACAACCCCAATTGTTCACCAAAATCAAAAAGCATATTTTGTTTTTTAGTATCTAGCCCGGCTATAATAGCTCCCATTTTCAAACTTGTCGCTATAAGTTTTGCCGTCTTGTGAATATGCAAAAACTTTAACTCTTCTATATTTAATTTTTGATTTTCAAAATAACAATCAATAGCCTGACCTAAAACCATACCGCCTACACCGCCATAATACGACAACTCTTTTACAAGTTTTATTTTAGTTTCATTGCTCAAAGGTGCTACTGATATAGTATAAAATGCATGTGAATTTAAGGCATCCCCTACCAAAATAGCCGAAACCTCATCATAAGTTTTATGTAGCGTCTGCTCTCCTCTTCTTAAATCAGCATTATCCATAGCCGGCAAATCATCATGAATTAGTGAGTAAGTATGCAAAAGCTCGACTCCCAAAGCTACAGAATATGCATTTTTGAGCAATAGCGGTTCATAAGCTTCAATAACGCTTAAAAGCAAAAGGGGTCTAAATCTTTTTCCTCCGGCTATCACCATTTTTTTTAAAGCATCATTAAAGTAAGGATGAAAACTTTTTATATTCGGCAAATTCATTTTCAAATATTCTTCAAACTCTTGCATTAAATCACTCACACTATCTCCTAAAATTTACAAAAAATTGAAAATTATCTCTACTAAAGAGCAGATACACTCTTTTACGCTTTATCATAGAAAGGATTGATTGTGCCTTTTTATAGGTTTTAGTAAAATAATTATTAATTTTTAAAAGTCTGTCTCCTCTTTTTAAACCTAATGTATAGGCGATAGAATTTTTTACAATATATGAAATTGTTAAATTATGTCTCAAATATAAACCAATCGATTGAAAAAAACTATCGCCTACCAATCCGCCACCGACTCTTCTTTTTAATATGATTTTTTGGTGAAATATTTTTCCTACTCTTTTATATACTATATTGATACTCTTTCCACTTTTTGAAAATAAGATATACTTGCTAAGTTTTGCAACATTTTTGAACTCTTTGCTATCAACTCTAACTATTTCATCTCCAACTCTTATGCGTAAGTCATAGAAAAAAGGATTTCTACTTTTTACAAAAATCTTTCCATTTTTTTCTTTAAACCTCAACCCACTATCTGAATACCAGACTTTCTTATCTTTTAAAAATCTTATAATATAATCACTGTCTATAAAATGTCTGCCATTTGTCGTAAGAGCAAAATTTCTACAACAAACACACTCTACCAAAGAATTTGGCATAATCTTTTTTTGTAATCTTGGCAAAATATTCAATCCATTGCCAAATGACTCTATTTTATTTAAAAAAAAGTTTCTTTTATTCATAATTGCAACAACAGTATTATCTTTTATCTTATTAAAAGCTGTAAATTTAACAGGATGCAACTCTTTTTTTGAATAAATCAAATATAATCCTAAAAAAGGATCTCTTTTTATATATTTCTTTATATAATGCCTTGAATAAAGTAATATTTTATGTTTTGAGACAGCAACTGCCTGCTTATTGTTAAAGATTACAAAAGATTTTAATCTTTTTTTATAACATGGCTTAAAATCACTTTTTATAGGTTCTATCTTTGCAAAAGATAAAGTGTCAAAAAAAAATAAAAGAGATAAAAAACCTATAAAAATTTTCATCAGATTATTTACCAAGACCGCCTAATGATCCGAGCATTTGTTGTGCGGCAAACTTTTTATCATCTTCAACCATTTTACAAACATCATTTACGGCGCTAATTAAAAGTATTTGTAAAGATTCTTTATCTTCAAGCAATGAATTATCTATATTGATATCTATAATTTCACCGGCACCGTTTGCACTTACTTTTATAAGTCCTCCGCCGCTTTTTGTTGTAAATTCCTTATTTTTACTACTTTCTTCCATTTTTTTTGCTTGATTTTGTGCTTCTTCAAGCATTTTACCCATTTGACTAAAATCTATATTTTCAAACATAATCTTTTATCTCTTTTATTTTATTTTTTTTATCAACAAATACAACTGACGGCTTAAACTTCTTTAACTCTTTTTCTGAAAACAAAGCATAGGAGATAATTATAACTTTATCACCAATCTCTGCTTTTCTAGCAGCCGCACCATTTAAACAAATAATCCCACTATTTTTTTTACCCTCAATTATATAAGTAGAAAATCTTTCCCCATTATTGATATTTACTATCTCCACTTTTTGTCCAACTCTTAGCTTAGCTTTTTTTATGAGCTTTTTATCTATTGTAACAGAGCCGATATAATTTAAATTTGCCTGTGTTACAGTAGCTCTGTGAATTTTACTATATAATACTTCTATTTTCACCTAACAATCTCCTTTTCACTCAAGCTTTGCCTTTGGCAAGAGAAAATCTCATGATTTTCATTGTTATTTGTATTTTTGAAACATGAGCATTTCATTTTAAAACACCTGTTAATTCTAATTAATAGTATTATATCAAATAAAACTTGATATAATTGTAAAAGGAAAAATATACAAAAGAAAGAGCATGAAAAAGGTTATTTTTATAAGTGCGGTTCCATCTTTTTTTACTTATTGGTTGCACTGAAGAGACATAAAATAAGAAAGGGTACTTAATGTGAAAATAAAAATTGATCTTAAAACACTCTTTTTAGCCAATTAAAAAATCTTACTGTAAAAGAAGTTTTATTCCTTGATTTCACTACCGATTTTTTTACATCCTTTGTATCAATTCTCTCATAAAGCCATTGGATATGCCTTTTTGCGTCTTGTAAATATATAGGAATAAATTTATCGTTCATTTTTTTCATCCAAAATCTTTTCAATCTCTTTCATGGCATCATTATTTTTTAGTGTAAACTTTATCTCTATTCTTCTTGATTTTTTCTTATCTTCTTTGCCATTTTTATCCAGCACAGGATTTAGATACGACCTTCCGCTTGCAATCATTATATCTTTTAAATGATGTTTTTTAACAAAATTTAGTGTCAAAAGATAATTCATAACCTCATAAGCCCTTTTTTGGGAAAGTTGCAAATTATACAAAAATCCTCCATCACTGTCTGTGTGACCCTCTATTATAATCTTATTCAAATGCTTTTTAATATCAGGATTGCTTAAAAGTGCTTTAACATACTGTAAAAATACCTTTTTAAGCTCAAGTTTTGCATCCTCTTTCAATTTTGCTTTCCCTACATCAAAAAGTATAGATGAAGAAAACCTCATACTACCAGTTTTAGGATTGATTTTTATTTTTTTACCTAACGCTTTTTTAAGTTCTGCTATAACTTTTATACGGATTCCTGTAAGATTTTTGATACTTTTTTTAGTTTTTTGCATCTGCTCGACCAACCTGTCGTATCTTGTCTCTTTTTCACCAATGGTATCTAAAAGTTTTACTATCTCTTTGTCTCGTAATTTTACACTGTTGTTTACATCGGTTAATTCATTTGAAAGCACTAAAATTTTTCCCTCGTAATCTTTTAGCTTTCTCTCTTTTTCAAGTAGTGAAGCATTGACATCATTCGTAATGCTTTGCAAAATAATAATTTTTTTACTAAAAGAAACCAACTGTGTATTTTTTTCTAAAAGTATTTTTTTCAATCTTTTAATCTCATCATTTTTAAGTTCAAGTGCAGTTTTATTTTTTTGTAACCTTGATTTATTTGACAAAAGATCGCTTTTTAGTATGATTGATTTAGTTACAATAGCGCCAATCAGCAAAATAAATACAAATAACAAACCGGCCATCAAATCTGCATAAGATACCCAAAAATTTGTATTTTCATTATCTTGCTTAAAAAAATTCATACAATTATCTTTTTAATTGCTTTAATACTTCTTTGTGATACTGTTCTATGAGTAAAAATACCTTTTCCATCTGCTCATTTAACAAAAATCCAAAATCTGCCAATTTGATAACAATATCTGCAACTTCTTTATCAACTTTTTCAAAATTATGCTCTACACTACTATTTAATTTTGTATCTACACTTTGAATTGTCTGTTTTAAATTATTTGTAGCAGTGGTAAATTCTTTTAAAGTTTCATCTATTTTTATTGTGGCTTTGAGTGCATTTTCACTATGATGGATTTGTTTAAGTGAATTTTCAAACATAGATGAAGTATTTTCCATATCTGTTGTTATTTTAGTAAATGTATCAGCCGTTTTATCAACTATTGCACCAAAATCATCAATATATCTTTGATTTAAATCTTTTATCATATCTATATTAAATATCTCTTTCAAACTTTCTACTATATCATCATTTGAATTTCTTTGTCCACTCAGCTTGTAAATTTCCAATTCATTTTTATTCCAAATATATTTGGTATAAAGTTTTTTTACATAATTGAATGTATAATTTAATTTACTTATTCCTCTTTTTTCAAAAAATATCCACCACAATGAAAGAAATATCCCATAAATTGAAGCATAAAACGCTGTTCCAACTCCACTTAATAATAAAGAAATTTCTTTATCAAGAGCAGTAGCACTCTTGACACTAAAATCCGGCATTGATATAGCAATGGCTATAAAAGTTCCTAAAATACCCAACATTGGAAAAATTGTAGGAGCTACACTTGCAAAATTATCATTTCTTAAATCACTAATTTGCTCAATTAAAAATTCATCTATGTTTGCTATGGATTTTGTTTTTCCATTTATAGTAAGTTCATTTTCATTTAGAAAAAGTTTAATCTTGTCTTCTATCTGGTAAAAAGATTGTCTAAAATTACATGCTGCGTAGTTTGCATTGTGTTTTATAAAAAATATAAATATAAAAAATATAAAACTTATAATTATCAGTGTATGGAATTCAACCTTTAAAGATAAATATCCAAAATAACTTGCTACTGAAGCAACAAATATAAGCAGTGGTATGGATAAAATCACTAAGAAATTGGGCATGCAACTTGATGGCTCTTCACTGGATAACATTTACAACTCCTGTGTTTTATTTTATGTTAAAAATGCTTCAACTACTTTTTCTATCTTTTCATTTAATATATGTTCTCTAATGGGCTTAACAATAAAATCATATATCCCTCGCTCATAGGCTTCATGTCTTTTCGTCTCATCTGTAGTTAAAACAATAACAGGAATATTTTTTAATTTGTCATTTGCGAATAAATTATCTAAAAATTTAAAACCGTCCATAACAGGCATGACCATATCAAGCAGTATTAGATTTACATCATCATTTTGTTTTAACTTTTCCAGAGCATCCAAGCCATTTGATGCTTCTACAACCCTATTAACATGACTATTTTTTTTTAAAATAGAACTAACAAGTTTCAGATTGATAAAATCATCGTCAACCGAAAGTATATTTAACTTTTTATTCATAATTTACCTTATATATTTTTCCAAGATTCTCATAATATTTTTTTTATCAATTACATTATCCATAATTTCATCCACAACAGGTAAATCCTCATCCTTATTGACATCTTGTACACTTACAAACTCAATTATAGCACTCTGATTACCCCTGCTTTGATCCATTTGATGAATCTTGTCAATTATATCTTTGCTCTTAATAAATTCAATATTCTTATCAAAAAATATAATTTTATATTGTTTGGTATCTATATTATACATAAACTCATCAAAATTATTTATAAATTCCACAGAAAAACCTAACTTATTTATTATATTATTTAAAATCTTTGCTTCAATTTTATTATTTTTAAAAATTAAAACATCCATGTCCTTGATATCTTCTTTCTTATGTTCCTTAAATTCAAAATTATTGTCCATATCCTCATCTTTGGCAAATATATCTTCTTTGCTATTGCTTATATCTGTCTCATAATTCAACTCTTGTGTTTTGGACTCATCTACTTTTTGCACAATATCTTCATCTTGATAGTTTACAAATATTTTTAAAACTTTTATAAGGTCTTCTTTTTTTAAAGGTTTTGATATATACTCATCTAGGCCTTCAGCCAAGAAAGCCTCCCTGTCCCCGGGAAGAGCATTTGCTGTCAAAGCAATAACAGGAGTATGCTTGAGAGAATTGACATTTTCATAAGATAATATCTCATGAGTAGCTTCTATGCCATCCATTACCGGCATTGATATATCCATAAAAACAATATCATAATTTTTCTCTTTAAACATTTTTAAAGCTTCTTCTCCGTTATTTGCTATATCTGTTTTAAGTCCCAAATTTTTTAATGTTTTTTCTATAAGTTTTTGGTTTATGATATTATCTTCTGCAATCAATGCTTCGATTTGACCAGATTTTTCATAATCAGTTTTCTTGAGAATATCCTGTGCGATATCTAATTCTTCTTTATCTTCCAAATCAAATTTATCATTTCTATTGTTATCAAAACTATCTTGTAATTCTACTGTTAAATCTTTATTATCTATTTTCTTAGGCAAAATATCTTCGTATGACTTATCTTTGAAGTCACTGTCCCCAAAACTTTTATCTTCCTCATTGCTTGCAAACATAGTTGTGTCAATATCACCAGAATCATAAAAATTTTCTCCATTATCAGTTTCATTGATTTTTAATTTTCTTGTCTCTGTTTTATCCATATCTTCCGTTTTGTCTGCTTGTTCATCCAAATAGGTATTTTTTTCATCTTTTTTTCTTCTATCAGCACCTAACTCACGATCATTTAGAGAAATAGTTAACTCCTCATTGGCATATTCAGGAAGACTTTCAAGTTCTTTTATATCAGCATCATTGGCAATATCTTCATTTTTATTGAGAAACATATCTAAGATAAACTCTATACTGGTATTTCTAATCGGCTTTGTTACATACTCATCGAACCCCTCATTTAAAAACCTTTCTCTATCTCCTTTTAATGCATTGGCAGTCAAAGCTACTATTGGAGTATGTTTTGCTCCAATACTTAATTCATAATTTAAAATAGCATGCAAAGCTTCTACACCATCCATAACAGGCATTGCAATATCCATAAAAATCAAATCAAATTTTTTAGATTTAACATACTCCAAAGCTTCTTTGCCATCATTTGCAATAGAAACCTTGATATCATAATTTTCTAATGTTCTTTTTATAAGTTTTCTGTTTATTTCATTATCCTCTGCAACCAAAACTTCAGATACTCTGTTCTCAGACATTTCTTTCATATCATCTTTGATACTTATGGCTTTATCATCTACTTGCTCTGTTATTTTAGGTAAAAAACTTTTTTCTTTTTCTAAAATATTTGTCAGTTTTGTAACATTTACAGGTTCGTATAGTGATTTAATAAAATTATTCGTATATTTATTTGAAATGGATTGCATTGACGATTTTAAAATTATAATTGAAGGAATTTGTAATTTTTGGTATTCTTCTATCTCTTCATCTCTGACATAATCAACATCCATAATTATAAAGTTAATATTTTCTCTATTGAGCAAATCTTTTATTTCTCTGTATCCATAGAAAAATACAACATCGCATCCAAAGTATTTTAAGTAATCATACAGGTACTGGGTATGATTCTTTCTGTCTGACTCACTTGATAAAAGTGCACATTTATATTCTATATAAGTATCTTTATAGCTGGTTTCACCGGAAGGAGATTCATCAAACTCCAATGTAAAGAAAAACTTTGTACCTTTACCCTCTTCGCTTTCAACTTCAAGCTTACCCCCCATAATAGAAATAAATTTTGAAGATATTGTAAGTCCAAGACCGGTACCTCCATACTTTCTTGTTATTGTTGAGTCTGCTTGAGAAAAAGCATCAAAGATTGTTTTTAATTTATCTTCGGAAATTCCTATACCATTATCTTTTACAACAAACTGTATCTTTGTTCTGCCAAAGGCATCTGCACTTCTAACTCTTTTTATCTCAATATCTATTTCGCCATCAATTGGTGTAAATTTAACCGCATTGCTTAATAAGTTTACCAGCACTTCTTTAATCTTTGTAGGATCCCCATTTAAATAGTTACTAAGACTCGGATCTA
Organism: Campylobacteraceae bacterium; assembly: GCA_026993075.1. Taxonomy (GTDB): domain Bacteria; phylum Campylobacterota; class Campylobacteria; order Campylobacterales; family JALSKU01; genus JALSKU01. The sequence continues at coordinate 460 of JALWUQ010000040.1, read as the reverse complement.
TATAAAAAGAAAGTCTAACATTTTTTTCTGCTGCTTTTGCTGCAAACACTTCTACTGCATTCTCAAATTCTGTTATTGGAGAAAACAGTATCTCTTCAACTTCTATTTTATCACTCTCTATTTTAGATAAATCCAAAATATTGTTGATAATTTCTAAAAGATTTTCTGAGCTTTTTTCAATAATATCTACAAAATCTCTCTCTTCTCCACTTATATTAGTATTTTTCAAAAGCTCCGTAAATCCAATAATTCCATTTAGAGGAGTTCTTATCTCGTGAGACATATTTGCCAAAAATATGCTTTTTGCCTTGCTGGCTTCAAGAGCTATTCTTTTGTCTTGCTGGATTTGATCAATGGCAATTTCAATGATTCTGTATCCTTTTTCTATACCTTCGGTTGTTTGAAAATCAATTTCTTCTTCGATATCTGCAAGCTGACCAACTTTTGTAAACAGTTTTTC
>JALWUQ010000039.1:51326-65558 GCA_026993075.1 Campylobacteraceae bacterium | reverse complement strand
TGCGGCTCAAATATTTCTCAACTAAGCGTTACAACTTACTTAACAAGCCTACCGCTTTTCCTACAACTTCAAAAAAACCACTTGGTATATTTTCTACAGGATAAGATGGATTATCAGAGATGATATCGCAACTTCCGTCAATTTTGCATAAAACTCTCTTTATAAAAAGTCCATTTTGTGTTAATAGTATGTAAATACCTCCTTTTTGAATATTTTTATTACTTTTATCTATAAAGACAACATTTCCCTCTTTTAGTGTGGGCTCCATTGATTCGCCTATAACATTAATAGCTTCTATATTTTTTATATTATTTCCACCTATGTTTAGCTTTTGTATAATTTTTTCATCAATATTTATATATTGGCTGTTTTCATCATAATTTTCTGCTCCTCCTCCGGCACTTGCGTAAATATCACTAAAATACCTAATTCTTGCATATTTTTCTGTTTCATCTCTTATACTGTCTATTACTTGGTCATACAAAAGCCAATTTATCGAAATCTTTCTTTTTGCACAAAAATCAAGTATTTTATCATACGGCACTCTTCCTCTTTTTTTCATAGTTGCCAAAGTCAGATGATTTATACCAAGTGATTTTGCCAAATCCTTATCATAAATCTTTTTGTTATTTATTTCATTTGATAATATATCTTTCATAGATTCAAATATTTCAACAATAGTTTTCAAAATAACTCCTTATTTATATGTCAATTTGAAATATAATTATATCATGATTTTAAAAAATAGTACAATTTGACATAAATTTAAAGGAAAAAACATGATAATACTAAATACAATAGATAGATTTTTAGATATTTTAGTAAAACAATTTTCAAAAATCGGAGATTTGGTTTTTTAATGATCTTGCATCTTGATCTTGACTCTTTTTTTGTTTCTGCCGAGAGAACAAAAGATAAAAGACTTTTACACAAAGAAGTCGCAGTTGGTGGACGGAGCGATCAGATAATCTTTGCAAAAAATAGACCAAATAAAAAAGCAATAATAGCAAATAGCGGTGCTTTTGTACCACCTGTCTTTTTTTCAAAGAAAATGCATGACAAAAGCTCATATTTTAAAGATAAAGAAAAAATAAGAGGCATTATAACAACAGCCAGCTATGAAGCGAGAGACTATGGGCTTAAAACAGGAATGAGTATAAAAGAAGCTATCTCTCTTTGTCCGAAACTCATAGTTTTACCGCCAAATCATTTACTTTATCATACACTTTCTTTTAAACTTAAATATTTTTTAGAAAAAAAGCTACCATTGATAGAGCAATATAGTATAGATGAATTTTTTGCAGAGACTTCTGGTTGGATTGATAATAAAGATGTATTTGATTTTGCATTAACTTTGAAAAACGATATTAAAGCAAAATTTGATCTTCCTATATCCATAGGAATTGCCAAAACAAAATGGATTGCAAAATTAGCTACAAATACGGCAAAGCCTGATGGAGTTAAGATAATTTATCCAAAAGATATATACAACTTTATAAAAAATATACCAATTAAAGAATTTCCCGGTATCGGAAGGTCTTGGGAAAATAAACTCTCAAGATATAAAAAATCTACTTTGGGAGATATTTACAACTCAAAAGTTTTACTTTACTCTTATGGACGAGAAGGCAAAGAATTATATGATAGAGTTTGTGGCAAAGACAATGATCAAATAGAAAAACAAAAAGACAGAAAGTCCATAGGTATATCAAGAACCTTTGATCCTATCTTAGAAAGAAAAGAGATAAAAAGAAGGATTTATATACTCTCAAGACACTTATCTTTTATACTTACAAGAATAAAACAAAGACCTACTACTATATTTCTTGGTATAAAATATGAATTTAAAGAGAAATCAAAAAAAAGAAAAACTTTCAATAGAATTTTTACTGAAATTTTTTTAAAACAAGAGTATATAAAGCTTTTTGATGAGATAGACATCTATAAAAACAGTAAAATCATAAGGCTTTCTATGTCGCTTACAAACTTTAATAGCCATAAAAATCACATATATTCTGTATTTGATTTTAAAGAAGATTGCATACAAAATAACTTATATGCAAAAATAGGAAAATTAAGAGAAAAATATGGTATTGATATAATCAAACATGGGATTGAGTATTAGCGTTTTTTTGTCGCTTTTTCCAAATAGTACCATAGCCCCCCAAGAAGTACAAAAAGCAAGATAGGCGTAATCCAAAGGTGATCTTTTAAAAATACAGCTATACCCAATAAATATTTTCCACTTTTATAACTTCCTATGCCAAACAATAATGCCCAAATTAGTGCTGAGATTAGATTGTAAATTGTAAACTTTTTAAAATCATACTTGGTTAAACCTATAGTTATAGGGATTAAAGTTTTTATACCATATATAAATTTTTGGATAAATATAATCTTGTCTCCATATCTTTTCATCATAATAGAGCTAAGAGCCAGTTTCCGCCTATGCTTTTTTATATATGGCATAACTAAGGCTTTATTGTATCTAGCTATATAAAAAAGTACGCTATCACCTATAAAATTTGCGATAAAAGCGACAGTTATAGATATAGTGATATCCATTTTGCCGGCATAAGAAAGTATTCCCGCAGCTACAAGTGCAAAAAATCCACCACCAAAAGAATACAAAAAAAGGATCAAATACCCATAAGTCGATAAAGATGTAAATATATCACTCAAATCATATTACCTTGTATATTTTATTATTGTATCAATAAACACTCTGCCACTTCTAGGAACTTTGATACGATACCCTTTAAATATATCAGTCGGATATACATTTTTATTGTAGTAAATTGCATTATATGAATTGTTTACAGCTAAAGATGAGCCTGCAAGCGAAACCCCCAAAAAGAGTCCTTTTGATCTTGAGTAAGAATATATTGCAGCATTAAAGCCTGCATCAGTACCAGCCATCGCGTTCCTGCCAACAGGTCCTACTGCAACAGAAGCATCAGCACCAAGTGTAAACTTACCTCCAACTATACCGGCAATCCCGCTTCGATTTTTAAAAACAAGTATTATATTACTAGATTGTGCCCCGATCTGCCATCCTATACTTCCTCCGGTTAGATTGATAAAACAAGGAGCACTCCACCTTCCATTTTTTTGTTTTATACTCAAAACTCCTCTGCCAAATCTCCCACCTACAAAAAATCCGACTTTTATAACATTTGGTATTATAGCTATCGCTTTTGCATTTCTTAAAAGTTTTGGCGGAATAGAACTCTCCGGAATGCTCATAATATTATTTAATGTATTTACAGCAGATATCACAATATCATCTTGTTTTTGAGCCGCTTGTAAATTTAACCCTACAAATATCATAATGATATAAATTATTTTTTTCATATTAACTCCTTATATGATTGGCAAAACTGCCCTCTTTTTGGACTAATTCCTCATGAGTACCCTCTTCAACTATGCATCCATCCTCAAGCATATAAATATAATCTGCCTGCCTTATCGTACTCAATCTGTGAGCTATTATTATAGTAGTTTTTTCTTTTAAAACATCTTGTAACTCTTCAAAAAGTGTCTCTTCAGTATGAATATCAAGTGCGCTTGTCGATTCATCCAATATAATAATACTTGGATTTTGTAAAATCATTCTCGCAATAGATATCCTTTGTCTCTGCCCGCCTGAAAGTTTAACTCCATTTTTGCCGACTTGCGTATCAAGTCCATTCTCAAAAACTTTTAACATTCCTTCAAGTTGTGCAATTTTTATGGCTTGGTGTATGATTTTATCATCTATCTCTTTTCCAAGGGTCAAATTCATTCTCACCGTATCATTAAAAAGTAATGGATTTTGTAACACAAGATATATATGCTCTCTTAATACATCCAAACCTATCTCATTGACATTGATACCATCTATTAGCAAGCTTCCTTTTTTGATAGGATAGAATCCAACAATTATTTGAGCAAGTGTTGTTTTTCCACTTCCGCTTGCACCCACTATCGCAACTTTCTTTCCCTTGTGGATTGTCATGTTGATATCTTTTAATATCGTCACATTATCATCATAAGAAAAATATAAATCTTTTAAAACTATTTCATTTGTCTTGTTTACAAATGGATTTTTCAAATGAGGATATCTTGGCTCTTTTTCCATATTAAAAATTTTATTTATCCTATCTAATGCTCTTTTTGCATTATGATAGGAGTATTGGATATTTAGTATCTCTTGAACCGGACCCATCATAACCCAAAGATAGCCAAAAATTGCCAACATAAGTCCAATAGACAAATTTCCATAAGCTACTGTGAAGATGGAAGCCGCTCTGAAAATCTCAAAGCCCCCTAAAAATAGTAAAAATGAAAACCTTAATGCTGCATCGCTTTTATAAGCAAATGCAATTCCGGCCTTTTTTATATCAAAACTTTTTTTAAATAATCTTTTTATAAAATTTTGTTCTTGATTTGAAGCTCTTATTTGCCAAAAAAGATCTAGTGTTTCACTCAATGCCTCGGTAAATTGTTCATAAGTTTTATTTTCTTGTTTTTTATAAAAGCTAACTTTCCTTGCAAATTTTTTACTAAGGACTACAACAAAAGGATTTACCAAAAGTATAAAAAGAGCCAATTTCCAATTTATTAAAAGCAGTACCGTGCCAACTCCAATAATAGTCAAAATAGAAACTATAAGCTTGCTAATACTCATACCAAGAAAAGTCTCCACAGTAGCAACATCTATCAAAAACATTGAAGATATTTTTCCACTTCCAAAACTTTCATATTCATTAAGTGATATCATAGAAATCTGAGAAAGCATATCTTTTCTAATTTTGTAAGTTATATTTTTTGAAATAACAGAAAAAATATAATCATGTAATACTGTTAAAACAAAAAACAGCGTCCGTAAAAAAACAGTTATTATCAAAACTATCAGAATATATACATAAGCTTGCTGGTGACCTATGAGTTTGTCTATGTGTTCGGTTAAAAATCCGGGTTTTTTCAGCAACACTTCATCGACCAAAAGTGGCATCAAAAGAGGTGCGGGAGTACTGACTATAACGGCTATAACAGCGATAATATTGGCTATTATAAACTCTTTTTTAAACTTTACAACTTCACTTAGAATTTTCTTAAAACTATATTTCAAAATATTTCACCTAAATTTTTATCTTATTTTGCCTAAATTTTGCTAAAATATCGTTATGATATGTATAGTAACTGCACTTTTTAGCGAAGCTGAAGCTTTGATAGCATACTACAAACTTAAAAAAATCAAAAATAATATATTTTTGATTTTTGCCAATAATGATATTTTTCTTATCATAAGCGGAATGGGTAAGATAAATGCTGCTATAGCAACAACTTATGCATGCACAACAAACAAGATAGATAAAATTTATAATATTGGGATTTGCGGCTCAAATGATAAAGATAAATGTATAGGCTCACTGCATCCAATAAAGACTATTATTGAATATGATACAAATAAAAAATTTATAATTTGTGATAAAGGGGAGATTGTATATTGTGTTTCAAAACCGGTTAATAAAATCAATACATTTAAAAAAATCTTAGTGGATATGGAATCTGTGGGTTTTTATAATGCCTCAAAAAAATTTATTCAAAAAGAAAATATATATATTTTAAAAATAATTTCTGATTTTTTAGATACTTCCATACTGCCTAAAAAAACTATATACAATCTTGTCAAAAAAAATATAAAAAATATAAAAATATCTTAAGGGAGAAATTAAATATGAAAGCATTGATAACCGGCGCAAGTAGTGGCATAGGGAAGGAGATAGCCAAAAAACTTTTAAGCTTAAATTATAAAGTTTTAGCAGTAGGTCGCGATTTTGACAAATGCGACATAAAGGATAAAGATTTCATTATTCATACTTGCGATTTAAGTGATACTACTTGTGTGCATACTTTCTTACAAGATATAAAAGATAAAGACATATCTATTCTCGTAAATTCTGCAGGTATCGGATATTTTGCTCCTCATGAAGAGTTAAGTATTGATAATATAGAAAAAATAATTTATCTTAATTTGACTTTACCATTACTTTTAAGTAAAGTTTTTTTAAAAACTTTGAAAAAAAACAGAGGTTATATATTTAATATTTGCTCCATCTCAGGTATCAAACAAGCTCCTTTTGGTGCTGTTTATGGAGCTACAAAAGCTGGATTAAGACACTTTAGCTCTTCACTTTTTGCCGAAAATAGAAAAAGTGGATTAAAAGTCGTGAGCATAAACCCAGATATTACCAATACAAATTTTTTTCATAAATTAAACTTTTTCCCAAGTGATGATCCTTTGAGCTATATTGAACCTGCCTGTATTGCTGAGGTTATTGAAGATATCTTGCATAAAAGAGACGGTACTGTTATCAGTGATATAACTATTGAGCCTCAAATCTTCAAGTTGAACAAAAGAAAATACAAAGATACACGAAAAGATTTATTATGAAATTTTTTAAGGAGATTTATGGGGTTGGGATATTGTTTTTTTATTTTCTAAAATGGCCATTCGTGCTTGGCTTTGGATATTTATATTTTTTTGGAAATTTTAAAGACAATTATATTTTAAATATTTTATGGATTTACTGTTTTGTTTTAATATTAAAAGATTTGATATATTTTTTAAAATACGGCAATAGATGCAAAACTCACAAACCATAGAGATAAGAAACTGCTACAACAAGGAGTCTTAAGGTTGATATTAGTATAATTCGTATATGCAAAATCTATTAGACAAGTTTAATAATGCCATCAAAAATACAAACTTTTTGAAACTTACTGAAAGTGAGCAAAATCTTATAAAAGATATAGCTTTAAGTTACAGACTAAGTTTTCAAGAGATAAAAATCATAATAAATATTGCCAATGATATTGTGATTTGGGATGAAGGCTCTATCGTAAATTATATTGACAAAATAAGTAATAATATAAAAAACCATAAGCAAGAAAGAAAAATCCTTTTAAAAGCTTTACAAAAAAAATATGAAAATTTACAAAATAGACCAAATAGTTATAAAAATTTTAACTCAAAAAAAACATATCATCCAAAAGGGATAAAAACAAAAACCATAGAAAAAGAAAGTCTTGGAATTGGATCTTGCCCGGTTGCCAGTGAGAAAACAAGATGTTGCAATCTTTTGACTTTAGATGCAGTTGAAAGTTGTGGTTTTGACTGTTCTTATTGCTCAATTCAATCATTTTATAATCAAAATCAAGTCATTTTTGATAAAAATTTTAAAGCAAAACTACAAAATATAAAATTGGATCCAGAAAAAAAATATCACATAGGAACAGGTCAAAGCTCAGACTCTTTGATGTGGGGAAACAAAGAGGGTATTTTGGAAGCTCTTTTTGATTTTGCTTCATTAAACAATAATGTTATTTTAGAGCTTAAAACCAAGTCAAACAATATAAAATATCTCCTTGAAAATGATATTCCTAAAAATGTTATAGTTACTTGGTCTCTTAATACTCCAACTATCATAGAATATGAGGAACATTTAAGTGCAAGACTTAACGAGAGGATTTCTTCCGCAAAGAAAATTGCCAACAAAGGGGCTAAAGTCGGATTTCATTTTCATCCAATTGTTCAATATGAAAATTATTTACAAGATTATAAGAGTATTTTTAATAGACTTCAAGATGAATTTTCTCCTAACGAAGTTGCGATGATTTCCTTTGGAACCTTGACATACATTAAGCCGGTTTTAAAACAGATAAGAGAAAGAAATTTTAAAAGTAAAATATACCAGATGCCTTTAAGTGAGGTTGAAGGCAAATACTCTTACCCGAATAAGATAAAGGTTGAAATGTTTAAAACAGCTTATCAATCATTTAGCTCCTGGCATAAAAAAGTATTTTTTTATCTATGTATGGAGCCTCATACTTTATGGAAAGAGTGTTTTGGATATGAATACAATGATAACGATGATTTTGAAAAAGATATGATAAATCATTATTTTAAGAAGGTAGAGCTATGAAATTTTTATATAAAAAAAATTCACATTTTAATTTGGCAAATATTTTTACATTTGCCAATATTACATTTGGACTTATTGCAATATTTTTTATAACACACAATTATCTCTTTTTTGCAGCACTATTTGCCTGGATAGGAGGTGCTTTTGATATAATCGATGGAAAAATTGCAAGAAAATATGGACTTTCAACAGAGTTTGGAGTACAGCTTGACTCATTTGCTGATTCTTTATCTTTTGTCCTGGTACCTGTTTTATTTATATTTTTTGCAATATTCAATTCAGATGGATTTATTAAGATAATTATTTCAGGTATTATACTTATATATTATGTAATTTCAGGTATAAGAAGACTTATAATCTTTAATCTACAAAGTGATGCAGGGGAAGTTAGCAAGTATTTCGTGGGCATTCCTACACCACTTGGAGCTATATTACTTTGGGTATATTATCTCCTTTGGTATTTTAATATACTCCATAATACATATATTATTTTGTTACTTATTGCCGCAACTGGATACTTTTTAAATTCAAAAATCAAAATTCCTCATCCATAAAATGTGTAAAAAAGTAATCATTAAAGAATTTTATGTAAACTTTTTATAAAATTATTTTGTTTTCTTATAATAGGTTGGTATAATAACAATTATATTACATTTTAAAGAGAGCTAATGGCAGAAGAAATTATTAAATTAGGGAAAGTCTTAGGGACTTTTAGTGCTACTGTAGGAACAAGCGGTCTTCCTAGACCAAAGGTTAAAAATTTAAATCTTATAGAACACTATGGCATAGAAAATGATAAGTTTGCAAATGATGACTTAAATAAAACGGTTATGATAATAGGCATAAAATCATACAATATAGCTAAAAATCATGGTATAAATCTTTTATATGGAAGTTATGGCGAAAATTTACTTTTCGATTTTGATCCACATGAATTAGAAGTTGAAGAAATACTTCAAATCAATGATGCAATAATACAAATAAAAGAAAAATGTACTTTGTGTAATCATTTAAGTGTATTTGGCAAACAATTACCAAAACTTATTAAAAATCACAGAGGATTATACTGCAAAATACTAAAAAGTGGTAATATCAAGAAAAATTCTTTTGTTTTTATAAAATCCAATATCGAAAAAAGTGCTTAAATTTTATTGTACTTTTTATACAATTTTTCAAAATCTTTAATAGGCAGCGGCTTTGAATAATAATATCCCTGTACTTGAGAACATCCTATCTCTTTTAGAAAATCTAATTGTTTTTTGCTTTCTACGCCCTCTGCAACGATATTTAAACCTAAAATTTTGCCTATATTAACTATCAATGCAATAAAAGATTCACCATTTATTTCATTATATGCATCAATAAAACTTTTATCAATTTTAAGAGTATCTACTGGGATTTGCCTTAAATAAGACAAAGATGAAAAGCCGGTTCCAAAATCATCAAGCGATAAAGATATGCCAATATCTTTAATTTGCTCAATAGTTTTGATATTTTTATTAGTATCTTTTAAAAATGCGGATTCTGTTATTTCTAAATCAAATTTGGATATATCTATCTGCTTTGTTGCCTGCAATACTTTATCATAAAACTTCGGATCATAAAATTGGTAAGCCGATACATTTAAAGAAACTTTTAAATCATGTAGTTCGGTATTGTGCCATTTTTTTATCTGCTTTGCTCCCTCTTTCATAACCCACTCACCAAGCTTTATAATAAATCCATTCTCTTCAGCTATTTGGATAAACAAATCAGGTGCAATAACTCCTTTTTTAGGATCATTCCATCTCACTAAAGCTTCACAAGAGACTATTTTATCTTCTTTTATATCAACTTTAGGCTGATAATATAGTTCAAAATATCCCTTTTCCAAAGCATCTTTCATAGCATTTTGTATACTTATTTTTTGCTCAATATTGTTGTGTAATTCCTCCGTAAAAAAGTGAAATTGATTTTTTCCCAACTCTTTTGCTTTATACATTGCGATATCAGCATTTTTTATAAGTTCAGCAACATTCTCTCCATCTTTAGGATATATTACTATACCTACACTAGCACTTACATACAATACTTCAGACTCTTTTTCAATCGGTTTGGAGATATTCTCTATTATTCTTTGAGCGATTTCTACTATTTTAATATTACTTTCAAATTCGGGAAGAATCACAACAAATTCATCTCCACCTATCCTTGAAACAAAATCATTTTCTCTAACAGATTTTAAAAGAATACTTGAGATATATTTTAAAATATCATCCCCTACATCATGACCTAAATAATCATTAATATCTTTGAAATTATCCAAATCCATAAAAAGTACTGCAAATTCTTTTCTCTCTCTTTTAGCTTTTGCAATTAGCTGGCTTAAATTATCAAAAAGACTAAGTCGGTTATACAGCCCGCTTAATGTATCTTTTGTGGAAAGTTTATAAAGTTCTTTTTGCTCATTTTCCAATCTGTTAAAAGTAACTCCGAGAGAATATCTTATGCTCTCCAACTCTTTTATCAAAAACTCCTTTGGCTCTTGAAGATGATAGTAAGCAAATTGCCTTAATTTCTCTAAAGGCAATATAATAATCTTTTCCAAATAAAGCCATACTAAAAGTAGCAAAATAAAGAATAACGGTATAAAAAAATAAAAAAAATCATAAATAGGACTATAAATCAATTTTTTTATATCTTGATGATTTGTTATGATATAAATCTCATAATTAATTTTTTTAGTGCCTTTATAAACAATAACTTTTTGCTTACATCCTCTTTTTTTCAAAAGATTAAATGTATTTAAGTTATTTAAATCTGTACAAAAGTTTTTTGGCAATGGAAGATTTGTTTTATTATGTGAATATATAATCTTATTATTTTGATTGGATATATAAATATTTTTTATAATTTTTTTCTGATACTGGAAATTATCAAGCTTTGCTTTAATTTTACTTATATTATTATCTTTTTTTAAATTTTGTTTTAAAATAAATGAAAGCGATAAAATACTGCTTTGCAAATCACTTGAGATAATTTTACTTATATTTGCTTTTTCCTGGCTTTGCATTTTATATATAGATACTAATGCAATCAATGTAAAAAATATTACAAACAAAATGCTAAAAGTTCTAATAGATATATGACTTTTCACATCAAACTTCTTTTATACAATTATATTTCCTGTTTTTATTATGTCATTTATATATTATATCATATTTTTTTAAAATATTACGAAAAGTAACTCTTGAGATATTCAAATACTCGGATAACTTAGAGATATTATTTGACTTATTTACTATCTTTTGATAAAAAATCTTTTCTATTTCTTCCAAAGTATTCTTTATATTTTCAATACCATTTTTTTCAATCAATCCTTCAATAATATCTTCTATATTGGAAATTTTTTCTTTTTTACCGGGAAGATTAAGATTATCAATTTGGATAAAATCACTATGTGCATTTAGAGCTGCATTATAAACTATATTTTTAAGCTCTCTTATGTTTCCTTTGTATTGTCTTTTTTTAAGTATTTGGAGTGCATCTTCACTGATACCTTTTATATTGAGTTTTAATTCTTTATTTGCTTTTTTTATAAAATGTGTTACAAGTATCGGTATATCATCTTTTCGTTTTTCAAGGTTTGGTATCTCAATACTAAGCATCGAAAGTCTATAAAAAAGATCTTCTCTAAAATTTTCATTTTTTATATAATCATTTATATTTATGTTGGTTGCTGATACTACTCTTCCTTGAAAAGGTATCTCTATATTACTTCCGACTCTTTTAAAAGATCTGTTTTCTAAAAATCTTAAGAGCTTACTTTGAAGAGATATGTCAAGTTCACCTATCTCATCGAAAAAAATCGTACCTTGCTTAACTGCTTCAGCAAATCCTATATGCTTTTTATCTGCTCCTGTAAAAGCTCCTTTTTCATGACCGAAAAGTTCACTCTCAAACAACTCTTTTGGTATAGTAGCACAATTTATAGATATTATAGGATATTTGTTTCTTAAAGAATTTTTGTGTATAAGGTTTGCTACTAATTCTTTGCCTGTTCCGGTATCTCCTAAAATTATAACCGATAAGTCATTGTTTGCAGCGATTCCTATCTTTTTATAAATATCTTTCATAGTTTCAAATGAGCCCACAAATTCTTCATCATCTTTATTTAAGATTTGAATTTGTCCACTACTTGTAGTCACATATTTATTGACTATATCTTTTAGTTCTTCCTTGGTAAAAGGCTTTTGTAAAATATCTTTTATGCCTATTTTAGATGCTTCTATCATATTTGTAGGTGTTGTATAAGCTGTCATCAAAATAGCAGGCTGTTCGATATTTTTTTGTCTTAAAATCTTCAATAAATCAATACCTGAGAAACTATCACTAAGCATTATATCAACGATTAACAAATCAATATTATTTTCTTTAATACTTTTAACTACATCAACTTCCAATCCACTATAAAGAAATGTTTGGTGATTATCTTTTTTTAAAATCTTTGATACTGAGTATCTTATATCTTTTTGATCATCAATAATAGCTATTTTCATTTAATTCTCCATTCTTTTTGTTGGAAGATATATTTCAAATGTTGTATTTTCACTCTCAAGCAGTGTCATATTGCCTCCTAAAAGATAAACCATTTTATATATAGTAAAAAGCCCTAAGCCTGAACCATGTTCTTTGGTAGTAAAAAACGGTTTAAATATATTTTCTCTTATACTGTCATTTATGCCACACCCGTTATCTTTTACTGTAAGCAAGCTCATATCATGATCACCTTTTTGCCAAGATACTTCTATAAAACCATTATTATCTATAGCTTCCAAAGAATTTGTCAACAAGTTTACTAATATCATCTCAAGTGAACTTTCGTTGATATATATCTTTAAATTAATATCAATATTTTCAATAAATTTCACATTTTTCTTTTTAAATTTAGGCTTTAGCATTTGGTATATTTCATCTACTGATTCTTTTACAAAAAGTGATTTTATCTCTTTAGTATCAAGTGGTTTTCCTAAAGATAAAAAATCAGCCACTTGAGCATCCATTCTATCAAGAGTATTGTTTACCACTTTTCTATCCTCTTTGTCGATAGTATCTTCATCAAAAAGTAAAAGTTTCAAAGGCTGCAAAAGATTTTTAATCTCATGAGCAAATAAAGAACTGATTTCTCCTAAAGTTTTCAATGAATGTGTTATCTTTTCATTTTCTTCCATTTTTGCAAATTGCGTGATATCTGAAAAAGAGACGACTAAATACTCATTTACAAAGTTGATTTGATAAAGCAGTGAGATATCTTTATCAAATTCATTAGAAATTTTTTGTTTACAAAGCTTACAAGAACTATTTGTATAGCAATATATAAGATTTTTTATAAACTTATTTTTAAATTGGTTATTTTCATTTATGATATATTCTTTAAGTTCATGGTTATTTTGATACATTATATTTAAATCTTTATCACAAATAACTATAAATATATCGACTGAAGAGAGGATTTTATGATAAAAATTTTTCAACTCTTCTTCATTTTTTACTGATGTTTTTATCTCTTTCATAATAACAGTAATAGTTTTTATCAAATCAGTTATTTCATCATTTTCAACACTATCAACTTCTTTTATATCATTCCATTTTTTAAGCGACACGGCTTTTGCATTTTCTACTAAAATCTTTAGTCTATCAAGTAAGTTTTTCATAAAATATATTGCTATAAAAAATGATAACAATGCCGCTAACATCAAAAGCAAAAAATTATTTGAGAAATTTTTCTCTAATATTTTTTTTATAGAATTTTTTTGAATATTTAAAATAAAGTATCCCAACAGCACTCCATCTTTTCTAAACGGTATAATCGTATGGTTTTTTTTATCATTCAAAATAGTACCTAATCTATGTTTTTTTGTATTGGTATCAGCTAAAACAATAAAATTTTTGTCTGTAATTCCCGCACTTTTTATGATACTATTTTTCGAAGAAGATTTTAAAAATTTGAAAAGACTCCAGTAGTCATGAGCTAAAATGGCATCTGCGATAAAATCCTTATTTGATTGAATGTTACTTAGTATCATCTCATTAATGATTTCATTTGTCTGTTTTTTTGAACTTTGTAATGCTAAAAATATAACAGCACTTGAAAACATAACTATTATCATAAATATCATAAAAGCAAGTTTTGAATATATAGATAAGGAGTGAAGTTTCTTAAAAATTGATTGCTTCATATTAATGTCTCCTTTTCAAAGATGTAAAATCTTTGAAAATTCCT
>JALWUQ010000039.1:0-51226 GCA_026993075.1 Campylobacteraceae bacterium | reverse complement strand
TAATGTCTCCTTTTCAAAGATGTAAAATCTTTGAAAATTCCTTGAACTAAAGCTATACCTATCGGCGAGAATGAATACTTCACTTATGCTCTTTTATATATTTTTGCATTTGATAAATTTTAGTATATTCCTGATTGGAAGGTTTTACAAACCTCTCAATATTTAAATGATTTAGTATCTCTTTTCCTATTTTTGTTTTATTCATATTCAAAAACAAATCTTGAAGTTTTTTAAACTCTTTTTTGTTGATGTTATATCTTATTACTATAGGAGAAATGGTAAAAGATCCCAACTTTTGAACAATTCTTAACTTTTTTGTAGCACTTGGATGTTTTTTTATATACTGTGTATAAACCAAACTATCCACACTTGCCCCATCTACAAAACCGTCTATTACTGCTTTTATAGATTCGCCATGGTCATAAGTATAAACTAAGTTTCTAAAAAAAGTATTTACCTTGTATCCTTTTTTTAATAAAAAATAAGTTGGGGCTATAGCTCCTGAATTAGATCCTGGATCAGTAAAAGCATATATTTTTCCTTTAAAATCAAGCAAGCTTTTATATTTACTTTTTTTTAGAGCAATAACATAAGAGTAGTACTTATCTTTACCATTTATTATAGGAATTGCTAATAATCTTGCATTTTTTTTATCTCTTAGAATCATATAAGTTGAACTGCATACATAAGCAATATCGGTTTTTTCATCTTTTATACTTGATATAACTTCTGCATAAGTTCTAGCAAATTTTATCCCTATATCAAAATGAGAATTTTTTTCCAAATATCTTTGCCACAAAAGATAAGTTTTTAAATCTTCTTTCAAAGTGGTACCTGTAAAAGCAAATGTAATTTTTTTTGCGTAAACCGATGAAAAAAGCATAAAAAGTATAATCAAAGTGGTAAAAATTTTACCACCTGTGGAAAATTTTTGTCCAAAATTCATTTTAAAATCCTTTAAAAAAATTTAAAAAGCCTAAATACAGGCATTCTATAAAATATGGAACAGTTATTGCGCCATATAGGTCAGTTATAATTGAACTTCAATTATATACTGTTATTTTGAAATCTGCTTTAAAGGAGTTGCCATGAGCAAAGAAGAGCTTTCAAAAGTTAGCGAAGAGTTGACTTTAGAAACAGATAGTTCCAGAAGAGAATTTCTGGAAAAGTTTAGCAAAGGCGTATTTGGTGGATTGGTTGCAACGGGAGTTATTAGTGCTTTAGCTCCTACTTCAGCCAAAGCAAAAGAAGATGGAAGTAATCTAAATGTTGCTTTACCATTTGAACCGTTTAAATTACCGCCACAACAACCTGGTGAAGATGCAATTCTCAGAATGATGAGAGATATGCAAAGAGCACTCAAAAAACCAATTGAACAAAGAAAATGGAATATGGTTATAGATTTGAGAAAATGTGTCGGCTGTGATGCATGTTCTGTCTCTTGTGCGGCTGAAAACAAACTGCCACCAGGAGTCATATACAGACCCGTAATACAAGGAGAAGTGGGAACATATCCAAATGTAGGACATGTAACTTTGCCTCGACCTTGTATGCAGTGTGATGAACCTCCTTGTGTTCCTGTTTGCCCAGCTGTTGCTACATGGAAAAGACCAGATGGCATCGTGGTAATTGATTATGATCAATGTATCGGTTGTAGATATTGTATAAACGCATGTCCTTATAATGCGAGAACATTTGACTTTGGTTTGGAATATATTGATGATGCTGCTGATGCACCAGAGTCATTATTGGGTAAAGCCAAAGCTATTAAATATGAAAACGAAGCTTCATTTGAGTATGCAAAAGACTGGAAAAGAGAAAAAGATAAATCTCCTATAGGTAATGCCAGAAAATGTCACTTTTGTATCCCAAGAATTGATAAAGGAATGCTTCCTGAATGTGTTGTAACTTGCATAGGAAGAGCTACATATTTTGGAGATGGCAGTGATCCTGAAAGTTTAGTGGCAGAATTAATCGCTCTACCTAATGCTTTTAGACTCAAAGAAGAAGAAGGTACACACCCAAGTGTGTATTATATTAAGTAGGAGGATGAAATGACAAGAAATAAAATAGGAAATATAATCACTTGGATTTTAATTATCGGTTTTGGAGCATGGGGAATTCCAGGTTTTATAGATAGATTGGTAAATGGTCATATTCATACAAACTATGGCTCATACTTTCCTTGGGGTCTTTGGATTGCATCTTATATTTGGCTTATAGGTTTATCTGCAGGAGCATTAATGATATCTGTTATGACTTATGTTTTCCATATAAAAGCTGTTAAAACCGTTGGAAAAATGGCTTTATTAGTAGCCATTGCAACTTTAGTCGGTGCTATGATCTCAGTTGGAGTTGATCTCGGACATCCATTAAGAGCTTTTAGTCTTATACTTGATCCAAATCTCCACTCAATGATGGGTTGGATGGCTGTTTTATACAGTGCATACTTTGTAACTCTTTGTATAGAATTATATTTTGCCATTAGACACGAACAAGTTACAGGAGAAAAACGAAAAACTATTAAAAATATTCTTATAGCATTTGGTATTTGGAGTATTCCTTTGGCATTTGCATTTCACGGAGGTGTCGGTGGTGTCTTCTCAAATCTGATATCAAAACCTTATTGGCATGGACCAATGTTGCCGGTTGTATTTTTAGCTGGAGCATTCTTAAGTGGCGGTGCACTTTTTTGTACAGTTGCATATATTTGGAGGCCGAAACTTTCAAAAGATGATTTTACAAAAATGATGATATTTTTGGGAAAAACAACTTTAGCACTTTTGATTTTAGATGAAATTTTAGAATTATCAGAAGTATATATGGGTACTTTCTATTCTCAATTTGGAGAAGGACACATTTGGTCACAAATTTTATTTGGACATTATTGGTATACATTTTGGATAGTTCATTTATTAATCGGTGTAGTAATTCCAGGAATTTTACTAATATTCAAATCAAAATCACCAGGTGCTATTGCACTTGCTGGACTACTCATAGCAGGTAGTTTCTTAGCAGTAAGATTAAATATTGTAATTCCTGGTATGCTTGATCCGGAAATAAAAGGTATCGCTGGTGCTTGGGTAAACAGCAGACTAACATTTAGTTATCTACCATCAATTATGGAATGGCAAGTAGTGTCATTTATCGTAGCTGTTGTCATGTTAGTATTTATGATAGGTAAAGCAATTTTACCAATATATCAAACAGCAGGAGAGGAAAAATGAAAAGTAAAAATATAGAAAATAAAACAATGAACAGAAGAGCTTTTTTAAAGACTTCTGCTTTACTGGGTGGGTCTGTTGCATGTTTGAATGCCATTGAAACGGTAAAAACTTCTGGTTTTGGAAGAAGTCATATAGACTATCCTTTAAATGATGCCGAAAATGTTATTTATTCTGTTTGTCTTCAGTGTCATACAGATTGTCCTATCAAAGTTAAGATTGAAGATGGAGTTGCAGTTAAGATTGATGGCAATCCTTACTCAATTCAAAACTTAAATTCCCCGATTCCAACATCAACTGATGTTCAAGTCGGAGCCAAGATAGATGCCGGAATCTGTCCTAAAGGACAAGCTGGAATCCAAACCATGTATGATCCCTACAGAGTAGTAAAAGTTTTAAAAAGAGACGGTAAAAGAGGTGAAAATAAATGGAAAGTTATACCATTTGATCAAGCTGTCACAGAAGTAGTCGAAGGTGGTAAACTTTTTGCCAATGTCCCAGGTGAGGAAAACAGAGTTGTAGAAGGACTTAGACAAGTAAGAGCTTTAAAAGATCCTAAAATAGCAAAAGAGATGGCAGGAGATGCCATGAATGTAGGAAAAGGCAAAATGAGTCTTAGCGCTTTCAAAGCAAAACATAAAGACAATTTACATTATTTGATAAATCCAGACCAACCAGATCATGGTCCAAAAAATAACCAGTGCTTGATGCTTGCTGGAAGAATGGAGCACGGAAGAAAAGAGTTCGCAAAAAGATGGCAACAAGCTGCTTATGGTAGTATAAATTTTATGGAACACACAACAGTTTGCGAACAGTCTCACCATATAGCATACAAGCAAGTTACAAGCCAGTATCTTGGTGGCGGAAAATGGAAACCTGCTAGTGAACAGTTAAAACCTGATTTTAGAAATTCAAGATTTGTAATATATTTTGGAACAGGTGCAGTTGAGGCAAATTTTGGACCTCCTGTAATGGCAAATCTTATGACAAATGCCATTATAAAAGATGGATACAAGATAGCTGTCGTAGATCCAAGATTTTCCAAAACAGCTGCTAAAGCCTGGAAATGGGTTCCGGTTCGTCCAGGTGGCGACGCTGCTCTTATCTATGGCATGATAAGATGGATGTTTGAAAACAATAAGATAAGAAAATCTTTCTTGGAAAATTCAAATGTGGCAGCTGCTCATAAAAATAAAGAACTTAGCTGGACAAGTGCAACACACTTGATAAAATTTGATAAAGATGGTCCAGGTAAAAAACTAAGAGCAAGCGATCTTGGAATGGGAAGCAGTGATGAGTTTGTAACTACTAAAAATGGCAAACCTATAGCATTCAATACTAATGATAAACTAAATCCTGTTGTTGGAGACCTCTTTTTCTCAGGTGAGTTAAATGGCATAAAAGTTAAATCTGAACTACAGATGGTTAAAGAGTATGCTATGAGTAAATCCATACAAGAGTGGGCAAAGGAAGCAGGAGTAAGCGATAAAGAGATTATTGAATTAGTTAGAGAATACACTAAATATGAAAAATATGGAAGACAAGTCGGTGCTGAGATGTACAGAGGTGTTGTCCAGCATACAAACGGATATTATAACGGTATGGCTGTAATATATTTAAATATGTTAGTTGGAAACATTGATTATAATGGTGGGTTAATGTCTGGTGGCGGTCACTATCACGAAGATGGAAGCAAAGGTGGTCCATTTAATCTTAAAAAAGATGCATTTCCCGGAAAAACCAAATCATTTGGTCATAAAATAACCAGAGAAGGCTCATACTATGAAAATAGTACAGATTTTCAAAAAAATGGCTATCCTGCTAAAAGACCTTGGTTTCCTCACACAGGAAATGTTTATCAAGAGGCAATCCCTTCTCTTGATGATGCCTATCCATACGGAATCAAGATTTTAATGACTGTTATGGGTACTCCTTTATTATCAAATCCGGCAGCACATATGTCAATGGAGACAATACTTGATTTAAATAAGACTCCTCTTTATGTTGCAAATGATGTAACCATTGGTGAAAGCAGCATGTATGCTGATTATATTTTTCCTGATTATGCAATCTGGGAAAGATGGGGGACACCACACACTACAGTAGTGGCAGTTACAAAAATGTCAAAAATGAGACAACCTACAATTGAGCCTTTAACTGAGACTGTTCAAATATTTGGTGAGAAACAGCATGCAGGATATGAATCAATGTTATTGGCATTTGCTGAAAAGTTAAAGCTTCCAGGATATGGGGATAATGTTTTTGAAGGTGGAAAACCACTTAAAAGAGTGGAAGATTGGTTTCTCAAAATGGCTGCAAATATGGCTGCAGGAGATCACAAAGGTGATGATTTGCCTGAAGCTGATGATAAAGAGATGGCTATATTTAAAAAAGCAAGAAGACATATGACTCCAGCTACATTTGATATAGCAAAATGGGAAAAAGCCTGTATAGATGCAAATGGTAAGAATTGGTTTAAAAAGGTAGTCTATTTGCTAAATCGTGGTGTTAGAGGTGAAGATTATTCAAATTATACTAAAAATGTAGAAAATAGTGTTTATATTTTACATAAATTTGGAAAACAGTTTAACTTCTATAGTGAGCCGGTTGGAACTACTAGACACTCTTTTACAGGTAAGAAATTTAGTGGAATAAGTAAGTATCATCCTGCGGTTGATTATGGTGGAAAACCGGTTACTGGAAGTTCTGCTTATCCACTTCGTCTTATAACTTATAAACCAATAACAGGTGGTCAATCAAGAACTCAAGCTGTTGATTATTGGTTACAAGCTGTAATGCCTGAAAATACTATTGTGCTAAATAGCCAAACAGCACTTAGTATGGGCTTTAAAAATGGAGATAAAGCAAAAATTGTTTCTGCTGATAATCCAAGCGGAAATTGGGATTTGGGAAATGGTAAAACTAAACCTATGATAGGAAAAGTTGAAGTTGTTGAGGGACTAAGACCTGGAGTTATAAATGTTTCCTGGAGTTTTGGCCACTGGGCTTATGGCGCTAGAGATGTTATGATCGATGGTAAAGTCATAAAAGGTGAGAAAGCAAGAGAAAGCGGACTATGTCCGAATGCGTCAATGAAAGTTGATACGGCTTTAAAAAATTCTACACTTGAGGATTTAGTAGGCGGTTCAGCAGTTTTCTATGATTCATTTGTAGGGTTAGTTAAAGCTTAGATTTTTCAGTGCCTGCTAAAAGTTATCCTTCTTTTCTTTTAGTAGGCACACTATAATAGAAAGATTTACTATGTTAAAAGATTTTATGAAAAAGATTTTTATAATACTTTTTTTGATGAGTTTAAATTCTGTCTTTGCTAAAGAGTTATCTATCCCTAAAATCATAAAATCAAGTATTATGAAACAGTATAAAAATAAAAAAATCTCTTTTATTTCAATTAAAAAATTAAAAACCGGAAAATATCTTGTAAAAATAAAATTTAACCAAGAGCATGATAAGGTAACAATAGATAAAAAAGGAAAAATCTACAGCATTGTTAACGATCTTTCCTTTAGCGATAATGTTGGAAACGGGTGTTGATAAAATTTTGAGGAGTTTATTGTGTTTAAAAGATTTATAAATATTTTTATTTTAACTACTTTACTGATTAGCTCAAGTGCTTTGTTGGCAAAAGATAATATTCAAGTACCTCCTGTTATAAAATCAAGTATTATAAAACAGTATGGCCAAGCGAAAATAAAAATTTTGTCTATAAAGAAAATTAAATCAAAAAAATACCAAGTCATTGTAAAAACAGATACCGGAAAAGATAAAGTCATTATCACAAAAAAAGGAAAAATTTTAAGTATTAGTGATTATCTTGTTGGAATGGAGCCATCAGGTGGCTGTTAGTAGAGTCTTTTTCATAGAGTCAATATCTAAAATTTCTTTTACTTTAGTTGTGCTTTGTGCACCCTCTTTTTCCTCAATCATTTCCGTTTGCAAGAATTGCCATGGAAAAAATTTTGAAAAAAGAGCATTGGGCAGGTCTAAGATAGTAAGAAATATGAGCAAAAAAGAGATTATAAAAGCATTAGAAAGCTTTAAAAAATCAAAATCAAATTCTATAATGAAAGGATTTGCTTCTAGACTAAGCGATAAACAAATCAAACAAATAGGTAAGGTAATAGGTAAATAGTTTTAATTTACCTTGCATACCCAACAGCTCTTAACTCTCTTATAACATTTACTTTTATTTCACCAGGATATTGTACTTTTTCTTCTATCTCTTTTGCTATCTCTTTAGATATCAAGACAGCTTCATCGTCATTTACAAGTTTTGCATTGGCAATAACTCTCACTTCTCTTCCGGCATTTATAGCATAGGCTTGTTTTATACCGTTTTTAGAAGTTGCTATCTCTTCTATCTCTTGAACTCTTTTTAAGAAGCTCTCAAGCACTTCTCTTCGAGCTCCAGGTCTTGCCGCACTTAAAGTATCTGCTGCGCAAACCGCTGCTGCTTCTATACTTTTTGGTTCTTCATGTCCGTGGTGGGCATATATGGCATTTATCACAACAGAATGCTCTTTATATCTTTTGCACAAATCCCCGCCTAAATCCACATGGCTGCCCGCAAAATCGTGAGTTAATGCTTTACCGATATCATGGAGCAGCCCTGCTCTTTTAGCAAGTTTTTCATCTCCTCCAAGTTCTGCTGCGATAATACCGGCTAAATGTGCAACTTCAAGAGAATGTCCAAGTGCATTTTGTCCATAACTTGCACGAAATTTTAATCTCCCTATAAGTTTCACTATTTCCGGATGTATTTTATTGAGTCCCATATCTATAACAATATCTTGCCCCTCTTCCAATAAATTTTGTTCAAATTCAGCTTTAACTTTTTTGTAAATATCTTCTATTCTTGCTGGCTGAATCCTACCGTCTTCAACCAATAATTCTATAACTTTAGTAGCTATTGCTCTTCTGTAAAGATTGAAACTACTTAATATGATGGCTTGAGGTGTATCATCTATGATAACATCGACTCCTAAAAGCATTTCAAGAGTTTTTATATTTCTTCCCTCTTTACCAATAATCCTTCCTTTTAAGTCATCATTTGGAAGATTGACCACATTGATAAGCCTTTCTGCAGCAAAATCACCGGCAAATCTCGTAGTAGCTTGAGCTAAAATAAAATTGGCTTTTTTCTTTCCTTCTTGCTTAGCCTGCTCTTCATATTTTCTAACTATATGAGCTATTTCATCACGAGATTTCTCCTCAACTTTTTTAAGTACAATATTTTTTGCTTCTTTTTCAGTTAGACCGGCTGATTGCTCAAGAACCGATAATGCTTCCGCAATTTTTGCTTTATACTCTTGTTTGAGATCTTTAACTTCTAATACTTTTTGCTCTACCTCTTTTTTGATATTTTTGATTTCATCTTTTTCTTTAGTTATATTTTTCAATTCATCTTTAAATAATTCATTTAGAGTTTCATCTTTTTTCTCAAGTTGAACCATTTTAAGCTCATACTCTTTTTTTAAGTTTATGTTTTGCTCTTCAAATTTATTTTTCGCTTCCAACTCCAAATCTTTTGCTTGCAAAGTTGCATTTCTAAGTATGATTTCTGCTTCATGTTCAATCGCTTTTGCTTTTGCTTTTGCTCCTGCTTCATAAACCTCAAATTTTGAAGTTTCTAACTGCTTTTGTATTAATGCGCCTACTACTCCTCCTATGAGTACACTTGCGGCGGCTATAGAAATCTCTATTAACATACTGCTTTCCCCTTGTAATATAAATTTTTTCAGGAGTTACATAAAAATCAGATTGTATGTCGTATGTGCTTGTGATAACTTTTTTATTAAAACATTTTTCAATCTGAACAAAAATTATTATCGGCTTATACTCAAGATTCGCAAAAAATCTATCATACATGCCTTTGCCAAAACCAACTCTTTTATAGTTCGCACCAACTCCTAAAACAGGAACTATAGCTATATCAATTCTTTTATTTTTAAAAAAAGAATTATTTGGCTCTTTTATAGAAAATCTTTTCTTTTTCAATGGCAGTCTGTATTTTACAATTTTAAAACTGACACCTTCCATAAATGGCACAAATATGTTACATAATTTACGCATTTTTTTTATAAAATCATTTATATTTACTTCAAAACCCATAGGTATATACAATAAGATATTTTGAACTTTTATACTTTTTATAATCTCATAAAGCTTATTTTGAACTTTCTTATCTTTGTATATTTTTGCAATTTTAGCACTTTTTTCAAGTTTCTTTTTGCATTCTTGTCTAAAAACTTTCTTTTTTACAAACATAATTCATATCCTTTGGTCATTTTTTATTTTATATTGGTATAATATCGAAATATTTTACACATAAGGTTACCAATGAAACAAATTTCATTTATTATTATATTGATGAGTATTTTAGTTTTTAGCGGCTGTGAAAACCATAAAAATAATACTAATAACACAAAAAAAGCAAAAAACTCAACCGTAGTCAAACAAACTAAACTTAATAATGCAAATCAAATAACGCTTCATACAGTTGATGGTAATGAATTGACACTTATAAAAAATGGTAATAATTTAAAAATAAAAGGAGTAAAAAATAAAGTAATTTTATTGGATTTTTTTGCTACTTGGTGTCCTCCCTGTAAAGCCGAAATACCGCATCTTGTGAATTTACAAAAAAAATATAAAAATAAATTACAAATCATATCTATTTTATTAGAAAATAATAAACCAGACAGTGAAATCAAAAGCTTCATAAAATATAACTCCATAAATTACATCATAACAAACGGCCCAAACAATTATAAACTTTCATCAATGATGGGAGAAGTTCAAAATATTCCATTTATGATTTTGTACAATAAAAAAGGGGATATTGTCACTCACTATCTTGGGGCTATTCCCGAAGAAATGATAAATTCTGATTTAAAAAAGGTTATAAAATAGTGTTTAGCTTTATAAAAAAATCTTTAGGCAAAACTATTGATGCTATCAAAAATATTGCACCAGAAAAAAAAGAGAAAATTCCAAAAGATGAAATAGAAGATATTTTACTTGAAGCTGATGTAACATACGAGGTAGTAGAAAAAGTTTTATACTATCTGCCACCTTCAAATCTCATCGAACGAAGTGATTTAAAAAGAGTCTTGTTATCTTTTTTTATTGAAAATACAAATATAAAAAATATAGAGCAAAAACCTTTTGTTGAGTTAATACTTGGAGTAAACGGAGCTGGAAAGACAACAACTATCGCCAAATTGGCAAAATTATACAAAAATGAAAATAAAAAAGTTATTTTAGGAGCAGCCGATACCTTTAGGGCTGCCGCAGTTGAACAACTTAGAAGATGGGCTATAAAACTTGACATTCCAATAGTTGCAACAAAACAAGGTCATGACCCTTCAGCTGTAGCCTTTGATACCATTAAATCAGCTATTGCAAAAAATTTTGATAATGTTTTAGTAGATACCGCCGGAAGACTTCATAACCAAACAAATCTCTCAAATGAGATAAAAAAAATAGTTAGAATTTGCGATAAAGCAAAAAGTGGAACTCCTCACAGAAAGATTTTGATCTTAGACGGTACGCAAGGAAACTCTGCAATTTCTCAAGCAAAAGCTTTTAAAGAGATAGTAGGTATAGATGCCATTATAATAACAAAATTAGACGGTACAGCAAAAGGAGGAGCACTCTTTAGTATTGCAAATGAATTAAAACTTCCAATACTTTATATTGGAGTAGGAGAGAAAGAGGATGATTTGGTAAAATTTGATGCCGAAGAATATATAGACAGCTTGCTTGATTCATTTTACTTAAGCGAAACAGATGGCTAAATCAAAACAACTTTTTGAATGTCAAGCTTGTGGATATCAAACATCAAAATGGATGGGTAAATGTCCAAATTGTGGTACTTGGGAACAAATAATTGAGCTTAATAAAACACAAATAGAAGTTTTGAAACAGATGGGTAGTGCTACGGCAAACTATGAAAAAGCTCAATCATTAGCAAAAATTAAAGAAGATGTAATACAGAGATATTCATCTCATTCAAAAGAGTTAGATTTAGTGCTTGGCGGCGGTATAGTCCCTGGAAGTTTGGTGCTTATTGGCGGAAGCCCCGGAGTAGGCAAATCTACACTTCTATTAAAGATAGCTGGAAATTTGGCAAACTCAGGAAAAAAAGTACTTTACATAAGTGGAGAAGAATCAAAATCACAATTAAAGCTAAGAGCAAACAGATTGGAAGTCAACCACTCAGATATATTTTTGCTAACAGAAATAAAAATGGAAAATATCTTGGCTGAATGCCATAATAGTGATTATGCTGTTATCATAGTAGATTCGATACAGACAATATATTCTGAAAAATTGACCGCAGCACCTGGAAGTGTATCTCAAGTAAGAGAAATTACTTTTGAACTTATGAGATATGCAAAAGAGAAAAATATCGCCATTTTTATCATAGGACATATCACAAAAGATGGCACAATAGCTGGTCCTAGGATATTAGAACATATGGTTGATACTGTTTTGTATTTTGAAGGAGACGCATCAAAAGAATTAAGACTTTTAAGAGGTTTTAAAAACAGATTTGGATCAACTAGTGAAATTGGAATATTTGAAATGAGCCAAAAAGGTTTAATAAGTGCAAGCAATATCTCTAAAAAATTTTTTACAAGAGAAAATTCATCACCTGGCTCAGCTATAACAGTTGCGATGGAGGGAACAAGACCTATTATACTTGAAATTCAGGCTTTAGTAAGCGAAAGCAACTTTCCCAACCCAAAAAGAAGTGCAACCGGCTTTGAATTGAATAGACTTAACATGCTTTTAGCATTACTAGAAAAAAAGATAGAACTTCCGTTTAATCATTATGATGTTTTTATAAATATTTCAGGAGGCATTAAAATAAATGAGACCGCATGTGATCTTGCTGTGGTGGCTGCAATACTTAGCAGTTTTAACAATAGACCACTTAGCAAAGACACAATCTTTTTAGGAGAAATTACTCTTATAGGTAATATTAGAGATATTTTCAATCTTGACTTAAGACTCAAAGAAGCAAAAATGCAAAATTTTAAAAAAGCAGTAGTACCTAAAAAGCCTACAAGCAATATCAGCGAACTAAAATGCTATGAAGTAAATGAAGTTTCAAAACTGATTGACTGGATGTAAATCTTATGCAAATATACTTTAACCATATAATTAAAGATAACTTTATAGCTTATTTTAAATTATTTTGATATAATTTTTTTATGATTTATTTTGCAATAAGGTCAATTAATAACAAAGGTTAAAAATGGGTAAGAAAAAAGCTTGTATGAGAGCTTATCATGAGATGGAAGAAAGATATGCTATGCTTGAAATTAAGTATTTTAATGAAGAGCAGAGCAAAGAAATAAATAGTGTTGTAACAAAAGCGATTAAGCATTTTGAAGTTTCTCCAGATATTATGATTGAGCATGATGATGATAATAATGATGAAGGTGTTTTTATCTTAGAATTTCATGATGACTACGATAAAGAATCGGGAGCTTTTTTTGAATCAATAATTAAAGAGTTAAATATAGATAAATGCTCTATTGACTAATTTAATAAACTAAAATAATTTATAAAACATCCGATATAACTGTATATATCAAGTAAAGGAATTTTATGGCTGAAGAAAAAAAAGTTGACGAAGAACCAAAAAAATCAGGATCAAAATTAGTATTAATTATTATAATTATACTTTTGGTACTAATTTTAGTAGGAGGTGGCATAGCTGCTTATTTTTTACTTTCAGACAATACTCAATCACAAATAAACAATACACCACAAGCTCAGGCCCAAACTAATACTCAAAATAGAGTTATAAGCAGGAATTCTGATTTAACCCAAATAGGACCTGTATATCCGCTTGATCAATTTATAGTAAATTTACTGAGTCAAAATGGATCAAGATTTTTAAAAGTAAAGATGGATTTAGAACTCAGTGATGCCAAACTAACAGCTGAGCTTGATAAGAAAAAGCCTTTGATACGCGATATAGTTATACGAACTCTAACATCTAAAACATATCAGGAAGTTAGCACAGGCAGAGGAAAAGAGAAACTAAAAGATGAGCTTGTGGACAGAATAAACAGTGTTTTAGCGGATGGAAGTATAAAAAATATATATTTTACAGAATTTGTTGTTCAGTAGATGGTTGGAATTGATATAGTTGATATTGAAAGATTTGAGGGATTTTATAAAAAATTTAAAGATAAAGCACTTGAGAGATTTTTAAATCAAAATGAGATAAATCTTTCAAAAAAAAAGATACATACAATAGCTGGTTTTTTTGCAAGCAAAGAAGCCATCTCAAAAGCTCTTGGAACTGGAATTGGAAAAGAGCTTTCTTTTCATGATATACAAATTCATAAAACAAAACAAAATGCCCCCTACTTCACTCTTCCAAAACAAATCATTGATAAATACTCAATCACCGAAACTTCGCTCTCAATAACCCATGAAAAAAAATATGCCATAGCTATTGCATTAATAAAAAGTGACAAACAATTTCATCTGCTCTATCACTAACTAATGCATTTTTATCCTTTGTTGTATTTGTTGATGATAAGATTCCATGGGGTTAAGTTTTGAGATATTTAACTTGCACATTGATTGAAATGGTTTTATAACAGGAGGAGGTGTATTTTTAAGAATATATCTATCTATATTTTTATCCATTTTTTCTTTATAAGCAATAAAAGATTTTTTTGCTTTTCCCCAAAGCCTTTTTGTTGCTTTTTGCACAACAAGCTCTGGATTGATAGCTCTGCCATATCTGTAAACTCCAAAATGCAAATGAGGCCCAGTAGAAAGTCCCGTGACGCCTACATAGCCTATAGTCTGCCCCTGTTTTACATATTTACCTACTCTAATGCCTCTTTTAAAGCGTTTTTGATGAGCATATAAAGTTACATATCCGTCGCCATTTGATATTTTTATAACATTTCCATATCCTCTTATCCATCCGGCATAAATAATCTTTCCAGATGCTGCCGCATGTATAGGGGTTCCTATCACTACAGCATAATCAACACCAAAATGTGGTCTGTAAATATGTAAAATAGGTTGCCATCTTCTAAGTGAGAAAGTTGAACTAATCCAGCCACCTTTTACCGGTCTTATAAAGATAAATCCTTGTAGTTGGTGTCCTCTACCGTCATAATATCTTCCATGAAAATTATATACATAATGTTTAGTTTTACCTGTTTGTACCATTGCTGCTAAAAGCTTTGGCATAGAAAAAACATGACCGAAACGATACTTTTGATCATAAATCATTACAACTTTATCGCCTTTGTGAATATCTCTTTTAAAGTTTATAGATTTTTTAAAACTATCAAGAAATATTGAAGCTAAACTTCTGGAATTTGTATCTTTTAAAATGTCATAATATGGTGAATTATTGATATGTAGAACAAAGCCTTCTTGTTTTGTTGTACTTATGATAGGTATCAATTTAAAGGTTGAATGTACATTGTTTTTAACTATATGTATCTGAAGCTCATCACTTACAGGTATCAACACCTGCTCTACAGTACCATTAGAGTCTTTTAAAACTTGATAATGGGTTCCTTTTTGTATTTCAGCTATAGCTCGTTGATTATCGCCACTTAAGTTATAATATAATTGTTTTAAAGGTAAATGATTTTCCTGTAAAAATTGAAGATATGAGTTTCCATCCCACCTTAAGTACTGCACTTGCGATGCAAATGCTATAATAGGCAAAATCAAAATAATTAAAAATCGAATCATTACACTATCCTTAAAAAATTTTATCATTATATCCAAGATAAGCTAACACAATGTTTTAGTAAAAAATCAATTATTTTTAGAAAGTTGGCTAAAAGGGAGAGATCATTTTCTAAAAATTATACACTTAAATCTCTCTCCCAAAAAGGCTGGATCTATAAGCATCTTAACTTTATTTAGTTCATTTAAATAGGTTTTTTCACTGCTATTTTGTTTTAACAGTTCAAGCAATTCTATAAGTCCAAACTCCACCAATGCTTTCATTTGAGTCATATATTCTGTATTTCTTATATCTGCATTTTTAAAAGCATCTATCAAGTGGGTAAAGTGTACATCGTATGTTATATCGCTTTTTTTGTACAGTGACTTTAAATCAATTCCATTATGCATAAGTTTATCATCTTTTGCAAATTTTGTGAGTGAAAAAAAAGGATAAACTTTGTGTTTATCGTAAACTCTAAGAGAAAAATCACTTCTTGCTTCTTTTTCTCCATAATCAAATGCAATAAATTCAAATCTCTTTATACTTTTAGATAAATTTTTTGCAAATTCTTCATATCCAACACTTATCTCACCATTTTTAATACTATATCTTTTTGATAAATTTTTTATAAATGGTGAAAGCTTATCAAAATAAGGACTTAAATCATCATTTATATAAAGCATTTTATCATCTTTTACAACCTCACAAGCAAACGCATCAAATATCTCATTTGCAACCACAAAAGAAGACTCTAAAGATATCTCATCAAAGGATGAAAAAAAGTCAAACTTTATCATATCATCAAATGACTCTCTTAAATATCTTTTTTGAATTTCTTGAAGTTTGGGTTGTGGCTCTAAAATGGCAAATTTTAAAGTTTGTATAAGTTTCGGTTCAAGAGTAAATATAAACTGAACAATATCAGCTAAAAGATATCCTTTATGAGCACCTATCTCCAAAACAGTTGAATTTTCAGTTAAAAAACCTTCTTTTATAGTTTTAAGAAGCTTTTTTGCAATACTTCCTCCAAAAAACATACTACTACTGACTGATGTATAAAAATCTCCTTTTTTACCTATCTCTTTGTATTGTGCATAATACCCATCTTTATCGTAAAGCCATTTTTCCATAAATTCACTAAGCTTCATATTTATTTCTCCTTTTCAAAGATGTAAAATCTTTGAAAATTCCTCTCACTAAAGCTTTGCCTATCAGCAAGAGTATAAAAATCATAATTTTTGTTTATCATCAAGATGTAAAATCTTTGAAAATTCCTCTCACTAAAGCTTTGCCTATCAGCAAGAGTATAAAAATCATAATTTTTGTTTATCATCAAGATGTGCATATAAGCTAAGTAACAATAAATCAATATCATTTTGATAAATATATTTATCAATCTTTGTGCTTCTTAATGAATTTTGCATGGTATCCACATCATATACAGTTTTTTCACCTGCTTTGTATAAATCTTTTGTGCTACTAAGCAACGAAGCATAAAGGTGTTCTTGTTTCTTTGCCAATGCTATCTTTTTATGATATATTTTAATTTTTTCAACTATTGATTTATACAACTCTTTTTCTTGATGTTTTTTATCAATCATTTCAAGTTTTGATTTTAAGTATTTCAACTTTTGTAATTGTATATTTTTACCTCTGTTTATATCAAATAAAGGCATAGATATATTTATACCATATTGCTTGTAACTATCATGAACAGTTCCTATATAACTGATTCTGCTGCTATTATAGTTAGCAAAAAGCGAAACAGTTGGTAAATACTTTGATATAGTCATTTTTTTAAGATAATTTGTCTGTTTTATATTGGCCATTGAGTCTTTAAGAACTAAGTTGGATTTCAAAAATTTAGATAAATTTAGTAGTTTTAAATGTGGCAGCTTTATAGTTTTATAATTAAGTGAGCTTATCACTTTAAATTGTTTTTCCAAATCAACTTTAGAAGATTGCATATTTAAAAGTCCAATATCAAGGGAATTTTTATTGAATATTGCATTATCTAAAAAACTACTGTCGATTAAACCTTTGAGGTATTGTTCTTTTTTTACAGTTATATTTATCACTGCATTCTTGATCAATAATTTTTGTTTTTTTATACTTAAATTAAGATTTTTTAAATTCAAAAGTATTGTATAAGCATTAAATAAAAGTGATTTTTCACTCAAAGAAGTTGCAAATTTAAGAAATTCTCTATTCGCATTTGCATACTTTATAGCATAATATATCCCTCCGCTTCTAAAAATAGGTTGATTTAAAGATATAGAAAGATTGTCAATAGTTTGACTTGGTGAAGTTTGTGTGCTAATAGTATGAGAGTAAGATCCGGTTATTGGATTAATCCAGTCAAATTTTAGAATATCACTATTTTTTTTATTTTGCTTTTTTTCGTTTTCTATAATACCTCTTTTTGTTTTTGACAATATATCATATTGAGCTGCATTCAAAAATACAGTGCTAACGGCAATACTAAGAAATATTTTTAAAAGCATTCTCAAGTCTTTCAAATCCCAAATCAATCTCTTCTTGACTTATAGTAAGTGGTGGTAAAAATCTTAAAGTATTTCGTCCTGCTTTTAAAAGTAAAACTCCTTCTTGAAAGCTTTTATTGATTATTTTTGTCAAGTTATCACTACTGTTTATTCTAAGTCCTCTCATAAGTCCAAGTCCAACTACTTTATCTATAAACTCTTTATGATTTTTTGCAAATTTATTTAATTTATCACTAAAATAAAGCATTCTCTCATCAAGCTTACCACTTGTTTTATCATTTTCCAAAATTTTCAAAACAGCATTTGCTGCAGCACTTGAAAGGTAGTTGCCACCAAATGTGCTTCCATGGTCTCCTGGAGAAAAAATATCTTTTAGATTAGTCATAACAGCTCCGATTGGAACTCCACCAGCTAACCCTTTTGCAACAGTTATAATATCTGGCTCTATCTCATATAAATTTGAAGCAAAAAATTCACCGGTTCTGTAAATACCTGTTTGCACCTCATCAACTATAAGCAAAATATCTTTTTCTTTCAAACACTTAGATAGATATTGTATTTTTTCTTTATCTTGCGGTTCAACTCCTCCCTCGCCTTGAACAAGCTCCAGCATAACAGCTACACATTTATCATCACAAAGTCCAAGCACTTCATCCATATCCTTTGCATACACAAAGCCATCTGGAAATGGACCGAAAAAGTTATGCATTTTTTCTTGTCCGGTTGCTTTTAATGCAGTTATAGTTCTTCCGTGAAAAGAATTTTCTAAAGTAATGATTTTGTATCTTTTAGGCTCACCCTCAACTTCTCCATATTTTCTTGCTATTTTTATAGCTCCTTCATTTGCTTCAGCTCCACTGTTTGCAAAAAAAACTCTCATATCAAACCCACAAAGTTCTACCATTTTTTTGGCAAGTTTAGCCTGTGGCTCTATCAAAAACAGGTTTGAAATGTGTATAATATTTTTAGCTTGTGTACATATCGCGTTTGAGAGAACATCATTGCTGTGTCCGATACTTACTACACCTATACCACTTGTAAAGTCTATATAATCTTTATTATTTTCATCATATAAAGTTGCATTTTTTCCATGTTTAAAATTGACATAATTTCTTCCGTAAGTATGCATAACATACTCTTTATCCATTTGTTCCAACATTATATCTCCTATAAGTTTTCATTATCCTCAGTACCAAATATCCTATCTCCGGCATCACCAAGCCCTGGTACTATATAGCCTTTATCATTCAATCTATCATCAAGTGCGGCTACATATATCTCAATATAAGGATATTTATCATTTATAGCTTTTATACCCTCTGGTGCTGCGACTAAACATATAAAAGTTATATCTTTAACTCCTTTTTCTACCAAAAAGTCTATGGCATTAAGTGCTGAACCACCGGTAGCAAGCATCGGGTCAATCAATAAAACTTTATTTTTAAGTGCCTGCATTGGAATTTTATCATAATAACTCCTCGGCTGTAAAGTTACCTCATCTCTATCCATCCCTAAAAATCCCACTTTAGAGTTTGGCATAAGTTTCATAAACGGATCAAGAAGCCCAAGCCCAGCTCTTAAAATAGTTACCAATATAGGATGATTTTCCAATTTTTTGGCTTTTGTTGCAGCTACTGGGGTTTTTATAACCGTCTCCTCAAGATTTAAGTTTTTTGTTACTTCATATACCATCAAAAAGCCTATCTCATCCAATAACATTTTAAATTCAGGCATCCTTCTTTTTTCATCTCTTAAAAGTGCCATTTTATGATCTATTAACGGGTGATTTAAAATATGTGCATTCATTTTTACAACTCCAAATTATAATAGAGTCATTATCTCTAAAAATCGTTTACATATTGATAAAAATATAATATTCATTATTGTATAATCTTAAAATTTAAAATTATTTTGAGGAGATCTCTTTGAAGCCGACTGACTATCATTTTAAACTAAAAGATTGGGTTGTAGGTTTGCAATTTTTATTTGTTGCATTTGGGGCATTGGTTTTAGTTCCTATTCTTACCGGATTAAACAGTAATGTCGCTCTTTTTACAGCAGGACTTGGAACTTTGATATTTCAAATCATAAATAGAAAAAATGTTCCACCAATATTTTTAGCCTCTTCTTTTGCTTTTATAGCACCTATCATATATGGCGTTCAAAAGTGGGGAGTAGCTGGAACTTTAAGCGGATTGGCTGCTGCTGGAATTGTTTATGTAGTTCTTAGTATTCTTATTAGAATAAAAGGAAGTGCTTTCATACACAAACTTTTACCTCCTATTGTTGTTGGACCAGTTATCATGACCATTGGTCTTATCTTGGCTCCTGTGGCTGTTCACATGGCAACCGGACACACAGGAGATGGAAAAATACAGCTTATTCCTTTTAATACAGCTATTATAATATCCATGATTTCACTTATCGCTACGATATTAGCAACTCTGCTTGGAAAAGGTATGATAAGACTTTTACCGATACTAATAGGTGTTACAGTAGGATATATAACATCTTTATTTTTTGGAATTATTGATTTTCATACACTCTCAAAAGCCCCTCTTTTTGCAGTTCCTGATTTTGTATTTCCAAAATTAAACTGGGAAGCTATCATATATATCTTACCTATTGCCATAGCCCCTGCGGTTGAGCATGTAGGCGATATACTGGCAATTTCTCATGTTGCAAAGGAGGATTATCTAAAAAATCCGGGATTACAAAATACACTTTTAGGCGACGGTTTAGCCACAAGCGCGGCTGCTTTTTTAGGAGGCCCTCCAAATACAACTTACTCAGAAGTAACAGGTGCTGTGACTATAACCAAATCTTACAATCCTGCTATTATGACTTGGGCAGCCATATTTGCTATAGTTTTAGCGTTTTTTGGAAAATTGGGCGGCTTTTTACAAACTATCCCTGTTCCTGTAATGGGTGGAATATTGTTACTTCTTTTTGGCATCATAGCTTCAGTCGGAATGGCAACTTTGGCAAACTCAAAAACCAATCTATCCTGTCCTAGAAACATGATAATACTTTCAATTATACTTGTTTTTGCTATAGGAGGGATGAGCTTTAACTTTGGTGGTGTTGGATTTAGCGGTATAGGACTTGGTGCGATAGTAGGAATCATACTAAATCTCATTCTGCCTCAACCCAGACTTGATGATACCGAAAATGACACTATCAGCGGTGAATTATTAGATATTTGACATGGCGGATTCTTCCTCCATGCCTTTATAAAAAATATGGCTAATATACTTATAATATTTATTTCTTTCACCCTTGGATTTGTTTTAAAATTTGTAAAGTTTGGGCGGTTTAATTTTGCAAAAACTTTAAATATTCTCATAATTTATATCTCTTTGCCGTCACTAATATTACTTAAGATACCATATCTGCATATATCAAACGATACTTTAGCACCGATTGTTTTGCCATGGATTATAACATTTATCACATCCATTGCTATCATATTAATCGCTAAAAAATATAATTTAAAAAAAGAAGAAATAGGAAGTTTGCTTTTAGTTGGTATACTTGGCAATACTTCCTTTTTAGGAGTACCATTCATCCAGCTTTTTTTCGGAGAAAAATATGTTTCGTATGCACTTATTTATGATCAGTTGGGCTCTTTTTTAATACTTTCTACCTATGGTTCCGTTGTTGTTGCTTTATATTCGCAAAACAGCATATTTAATCTTAAAGAAATCATCAAAAAAATTATATTATTTCCTCCTTTTTTATCTCTACTCATAGCATTTATCATAAAAGGTATCGAGTATAATAGTATAATCATCTTTTTACTTCAAAACTTAAGTAAAACTCTTGTTCCTTTTGCACTACTTTCAGTAGGATTTCAACTCCACCTAAAAGTTCCAAAAGATGAAAGAAAACCACTTTTTATAGCTATTCTTATGAAAACAGTATTTGCTCCGTTAATTGCACTGATAATTTGTTTGATTTTTACAGATATGAATAATATAGTAAAAGTCAGTATTTTAGAAGCCGGAATGGGACCTATGATAACAGCCGGCATCATGGCAAATATAGCAAACCTTTCTCCAAGACTAACAAATGCCATAGTAGGCTATGGTATTCTTTTTTCTTTTATGACACTACCTGTTTTTTATCTTTTGGTTTCAAATTTGTAATAAGTAATAGTATTTTTAGTCAATATCTACTCAAAAAAGATCATAACTCATTTTGATTGCCAGAATATACAATATAAAAGCAACAAGTTTTCTAATGTGATCTGAAGATAATTTAAAATACATCATAGAATTTCCGATTATACCTCCTATAACAGCACCCAAAGATACTGCTGTTATCAAAAGCCAATCTATATGCACAAAAGTCATATAACTTATAAATGATACAGTTGCGGAGAGTGGTATGGCGAAACTAGCAGTTACTGCTGCTTTTTTTGCATCAATACCTAAAAGAATCAGCACAGGAAGTAATATATTACCACCGCCTAATCCTAACATACCTGCCATAAACCCTACACCAACTCCTATAAGTGCGAAGATCCATACTTTTTCTATATTTACATTCAACTCTTTTTTTGCAAACATCATCATCGAGCCACTGAAGATTAAAAATATGATAAAGATACTTTTGACAACATTGACATCAAGATAACGCGAAAACTGTGCACCAAGAGGTGAGAAAAGAAGCATTCCAACTGCTATGGGGAGAGAAAATCTGATATCTATAATTTTGTGTTTTAAATTTAAAGCCGTAGAAGTTGTTGAGGTACATAATCCAGCAAATAATCCAGACGCTTTTGATAGATTGAAACCAATGCCAAGCATCCCGAGTGATGGGATAATTGCTGCTGCTGCCCCAGTGCCAGCCATCGACAGTAGTGAAGAAAAAAACAGTGCTACTCCAAAGTATCCTAAATATTCCATTTGGTATTATATCTTATTTTAACTGACCTTACGCACTATAATGAGCAAAGCTTTCTATTGTGGCAGAAACTCAAAGTCCCTACAACTCTTTGAAGCTTACGAAAAGTAGGACTTTTCGAGAAAAAAGTGCGTAAGGTCAGTTTTTAACTAATTCTCCATTCTCCTTGACATACTCCTCTCCCCATTCATACATATTCATTAATACTGGTTTTAGTTTTTGTCCGATTGACGTCAAAGAATAAACAACTTTAGGGGGTACTTGAGCAAAAACTTCTCTATGAATTATGTTTTTTTCTTCTAATTCTTTTAGTTTGACAGTAAGCGTTTTTTGACTTATTTCACTAATGTCATCACTTAATTCTTTAAATCTTTTTTTACTTTTTAAAAGATACCAAATAACAGATAATTTCCATCTGTCATTAAAGATATCAAGTGTTATGGATACGGGGCATGTGTACTCTTTCTCATTTATAAAATACATATTAATCCTTGTAAGTAATATTATAGCATATTAAACTTTATTTTATATTACTTACCTAAAATATTGTAAGGGATATTAAAGTTTACTACAGTTATAATTTTCAAATCAATTTAAAATAAAAGGAATAAAAATGCAAAACAAATTTATGGATGCGATGGATTTTAGACATGCTTGCAAAGTTTTTGATGAGACTAAAAAGATATCTGACGAGGATATGCACTATATACTTGAAATTGGAAGAAAATCTCCATCATCATTTGGCATGGAAGCTTGGAAATTTTTAGTTATTACAAATGATGAATTGAAAGCAAAACTTAGACCGGCATGTTGGGATCAAGTGCAAATTACTTCTTGTTCACACCTTGTGATTGTTTTAGCAGGGATTGAAAGTGTTAAAATAGAATCAGGTGAAGTTGAAAAAAGATTTAAAAGACGAAATATGCCAAAAAAATCACTTCAGATGTATATGCAACGATATGCCAGCCATTTGAAAAAAACATTAAGTAGTGATGAAAATATATATTGTTGGACTGCAAGACAAACATACATAGCAGCAGCAAATATGATGAGTGGTGCTGCTTTTATAGGGATAGATTCTTGCCCTATGGAGGGATTTGAAAAAGAAAAAGTTGAGGAAATTTTAAAGCTTGATACAAAGAAATTTCAAGTTGCAATGGTACTTCCTTTTGGATACAGACTAAATCCTCAGCCAAAAAAATTAAGACTTCCTTTTGATAAAGTGGTTGAATTTATAAAATAATTGCATTAAATTAGTGTAAATTGACAGCTTTAAAACTTAATAACCGATCTTACTTATTTTAGCACATAGCAAGTAAGGTCAAGTTATATTAAGCTCTATTTGCTCTTGTACATTTCTCTACTAAATAAAATATTGAGTTATACTTATGTCATCGGCAAAGCCACAACATGTTACATCTTTTGGAATTATAACATCATCACTGCACATTTTTGCTAATTCAAAAAACTTCTCTTTTAAACCCATTTTTACAGTGGAGCAAGTTGAGTGGATGGCGATACTCTCAGAAATCTTTTTAAACTTCAATTTGGGAGAAAGAAATTTTAAGGTAAATTCTATAGGCTCATATACTTTTAATTTACTTTTAAACCCTTGCATCATAGCTTTTACACAAGGAGAAGTTTCACAAAGTATAGGAAACTCCCCTCCCTCGCTTGCATCAAAAAGAGCATTTTCAAGATTTTTCAATTGCAAATTTGCTTCCTCTTTATAACCTTTTGAGCTAAAAGGAGTTCCACAGCAAAGATTTTCTATATTTTTAGGGATAATTATCTCATAACCGGCTCTGTTTATCAATGTATTTATCACTTCATAAAGCTCAAGCTTCTCATCACTTTCTTTTTGATTGCCAAAAGTTCTACATATACAAGATGTAAAATATACTACTTTTTCACCACCTCTGTTTTTTAAAAATTTATTGGCTGAAAAATGTGATCTTTTTGGGATATATAAAGAATATTTTGGAACTTTGCCATGTGTCGCTTTCCTTAAAAAATCCATACTTTTTTGCATAATTCTCTCACCAAATACAAAACCGGTCAATGAATTTATATCAAGAGCAAATTTAGCTATATTCAAAGTGGCACTATAATGATTTGCTATATTTTTAGAAAATTTTCCTATATTTTTTTCTCTTAACTCTTTTGTCAGATTTGCAACATATATCTCAACTGGACAACTTGTCGAGCAAAGTGAACAAGTAGCACATGTTTGCTTGCCATCATACTTATACAGTTTTTGCAATATTTCAAGTGTATTGCTGTATTTACTTATGTGAGCAAATCTACTCATCTCTCTGTTAGCAACTATCCTTTGTCTTGGAGTAAGAGTTAAAGCATTTGAAGGACAGACAGGCTCACAAAAGCCACACTCTATACACTTATCAACCAAAGGATTTGTAGGATATAGCGGTTTTAGATTTTTAAGATATATATCTTTATCATTATTTATCAAAACACCCGGATTTAAAAGATATTTAGAATCAAATATATCTTTTATTTTTTTCATAATATCGTATGCTTTTTTAGCCCATTCAAGCTCAACAAAAAGAGCCATATTTCTCCCTGTCCCATGTTCTGCTTTCAAGCTTCCTTTATAATTAACCGCCACCATATCTGTAACTTCTTGTATAAAATTTTTATATCTTAAAACCTCTTGCGGGATAGAAAAATCCTGTGTAAAAACAAAATGCAAGTTGCTATCAAGTGCATGTCCAAAAATGATAGCTTCATCATAATCATACTTTTTAAACAATGCTTGAAGCTTTAAAGTGGCAACATCAAGTTTTTCCATAGGAAAAGCAATATCTTCTATAACAGCAGTGGTGCCTTGTTTTCTCATAGCTCCGATTTAAGGAAACAATCCTTTTCTTATATTCCAGTATTTCTGGTAGATTTTTACATCATCACTAAAAACTATAGGTTTGATTGTTGGTAAGCCTTTTAAAATATTTATAATTTTATTCATTTGCAGTTGTAAGTCTGATTTTTGAGTTGATCTTGTCTCTACCAATAAAGCAGCCACTTTTTCATCCAAACTTTTTAAAAATTCCAAACCTTGTTTGTTTTGGATGCTTCTTAAAGATGCCCTATTCATAAGTTCAGCCGCAGGAACTTCACTTCGAGGAATTTTTTTGAGTCTTTGTACGGCATTTGCAGCAGTTTTTATATCTTTAAAGAGCATTAAAGAGATAGCCTTAAAAGGAAGATCCTCGACTGTATCGTAAGTAACTTCTTCAATAAAGCCAAGAGTTCCCTCACTCCCTATCATCAGATGCAAAAGTATATCAGCAGGATTATCAAAATCAATCAATGCATTTATACTGTATCCGCAAGTATTTTTTATTTTATATTTTCTTTTGATAAGTTTAACTAGTTTTTCATCTTTTAAAATCTTATCTCTTAAACGAAGCAATTTTTCACAAAATTGATGATGAGTTTTTAAAAATTTATTTCTGCTTACTTCATTGGATGTATCCAATCTTGTCCCGTCTTGCAGTATAATTTTCATATTTTTAAGCGTTTTGTATGAATTTTGATCTACTCCACAACACATACCGCTTGCGTTATTGGCCACTATTCCTCCAATCATACATGATTTTATGGATGCAGGATCAGGTCCTATCTTTTTGCAAAATTTACTTAAAGCCATATTTGCACTATCTCCTGTAACAGAAGATAAAAGCGTTATAGTCGCAGCCTTGTTTCCTACTCTTATATCTTTCCAACCCCTTGAAGTTACAATTAAAACACTATCACTTATAGCTTATCCGGAAAGTGAAGTACCGGCGGCTCTAAAAACAATAGGAATATTCAACATATTTGATATCTTTAATATTTCTTGAACTTCATTTGATTTTTTTACAAATATAATAATTTTAGGAATCATCCTGTAAAATGATGCATCACTTCCATAAGTCAAAGTATGCAAAGCATCCGTAAATACTCTTTTTTTTGGTAATACACTAGTAATGACTTCGTAAAACTCACGATATTTTCCACTTAGATACATCATCTTCAATTCTCCTTTTAAATGATAAACTCTTTTCAAACTCCTTGTATTGTTGCATCACTTGTTAAATTCTATCGAAAGTTTAATATTTTTACAGTAAAATACTCTATGCAAAATATAAAAAATAATTTTAAGAAATTTAATATATTATTTCCATATCTCAATATAAAAGAACAAATAGAAAATTTCGCGGTTTTTGACGGGTTTAAGCTTGAGACGATAGATATAAAAGAAAATATTTTTGAAAGTATTAGAGTAAATATTATTGACAATCACCTTAGATTAAGAAAATATTTTAAGCTTTATGATGACTTAAAATCACAAAATGAAGTAAATACGATATTACATAAAATCGCCTTAGGAGACAGAAAACAGTATGCCTTATACAGAACAAACAAAAATATATCGCAAAACAGAGGTAGAGCCATCTATAAAAAACTTTATGAATTAGAAATTATAAAAAAAGAGGCAACAAGAGAAAAACTACCGGATAAAACAATATATAAATTATTAAAAAAAGAGTTAAGAGGATATGTTGCTGAAGATAAGATAAAATTTATAAAAAATATCTATAGATTTTGGTATACTTTTATATCTCCTTTTGAAAATGAACTTGAAAAAGGAATATACAAAAGTACTATTGGAAATTTAGAGAAAAATTTTGACAAATTCGTGAGCTTGACTTTTGAAGAACTTTCAAATGAACTTCTAAAAGATAAAAGATATGGTTTAAGCATCATTGAAAGTGGTGGATATTGGGATAAAACTATAGAACTTGATCTTTTAGCAAGAGATATAAACCATAAATTTATCATAGGAGAATGTAAATGGACAAATCAAAAAATATGTAAAAATGTGTTAAGAAAATTGGAATATAAGGCTAAAAATCTAAATTACGATATTATAAAATTTGCTCTATTTTCCAAAAACGGTTTTAGCAATTCACTATATAAGAAGGATCTTGAAAATGTGATGCTTTTTGATATAAAAGATTTTAAAAGGCTAAATGATGATTGATAAAAAAATGCTTGAAAGC
Source organism: Campylobacteraceae bacterium (assembly GCA_026993075.1). GTDB lineage: Bacteria > Campylobacterota > Campylobacteria > Campylobacterales > JALSKU01 > JALSKU01. Next base: position 23,775 of record JALWUQ010000039.1, on the reverse strand, counting down.
TTGGATACAAAAGAAAAAGAATTTTTTAAACAAACTTTAGAGGGACTTATAGAACAAACTTACGCGGTAGAGAAAGAGTACAAAGAGTTAAGTAATTCATATAATAATCTTCAAAATTTTTTAAAACAAATAGTAGAATCTTTGCCAAATGCAATATGGGTTATAGAAGATAGCGGCGATATTTTTTTACAAAATTCAGAGGCAAAAAAGAGTAAAGGACTTATAAATCATCTTGATATTAATAAAAAAAATTATGAAATAGAGTATAACAATATTTACTATCTCATCAAAATAAATAGTGCCTATGGTAAAAAAATTATTAGTGCTACTGATATAACCCAGGAAAAAAGAAGTGAAAGATTAGCTTCAATGGGTCAAATAGCTGCTCACCTCTCACATGAAATAAGAAATCCAATTGGCTCAGTATCTCTTATCGCATCAACTCTTTATAAAAAAGTAGAAGAAAAAAATAAGCCTTTGGTTTCTGAGATTAGAAAAGCTATTTGGAGGGTTGAGCGAATTATAAAAGCAACCTTACTTTTTACAAAGGGTGTAAGTATAAATAAAAGTAAATTTTTTATTGATTCTTTGGTTGATGATTTAAATTTGGCAATATCATACTATAGTTATTCAAAAAATATAAAAATTGATTTTGATTTTCCCAGAATTATGATTGAAGCTGATTTTGATCTTTTATCTATAGTTTTACAGAACTTTATTTTCAATGCTATTGATGCCATCGAGGATGATGAAAATGAAAATGGTTTTATAACATTAAGTTTTAAACAAGAAAGCACAAAAAATATCTTTGAGATATTGGACTCAGCGCCACAAATAGAAAATAAAAATATACTTTATGAGCCATTTAAAACAACAAAAACTAAAGGTCATGGCTTAGGCTTAGCCCTTTCTTTGGAAATCATAAAAGCACATAATGCAGATATTGTGCTTTTAGATAATAAAAAAGGATTCAATATCATTCTCTAAGCGACCTCTTCAATTTCAGTAATTTTTGATAATTCATTTATAATAGATTCACTAACCCTGTCACTTAGATTTAGTATTACATCTTGCCTTTTTGAACTAATGACAAGTCTCAACTCTCTGTTTCCTTGATTATTTCTTATTATATTATAAAGCCTATTTAATATATCAAGCTCATGGGAAAGTTTTATTTTTATAAAGATAGGCTCTTTTGGTTTTTCTACTATTTTTACATGTATATTTTCCTTTTTTGACTCTTCAAGGCTCATAAGTTTTAAAACTCTTATTCTTGTAAATCTTTCATCTTTATTTACTTGAACTTTAAAAGCCATAGGATCATTTAAATCCATACTTTCAATCTTATTTAACATTTTTTCAAATACGGTAATCTCTATATTGCCATGAAAATCCATAATATTTAAAATACCGAATTTATTACCTTTTTTACTTATCTTAGTGGTAACATCTTCAACTTTTCCTATAAACAGAGCTTTAGAACCATCGGCAATGGTATCAATCTCGCTTGAGAGTACATGCGGGATTTTACCTATCTCTTCTCTGTAACTATCAAGTGGATGACCAGATATGTAAAAGCCCATAGTCTCTTTTTCAAGATCTAATATATCTCTTGGATTAAACTCTGTAAGATTTTCTATCTCTAATCTTGCAGTCACCATCTCTTTACTGTCTCCAAAGAGAGAATTTTCTGCCATTTTTTTAGCTCTTGCACATTCAGCTCCGGCATTTACAATATTTTCAATATTATCAAGCAATGCTCTTCTTGAGTATTTAAAACTGTCAAAGCTTCCTGATTTTATGAGAGATTCTAAAACTTTTTTATTGACTTTACCGGTATCTACTCTTGAGATAAAATCATTCAAGCTTTCAAATTGCTTCTCTTCTCTTGCTTCGATAATACTTTTTATAGCGGTTTTACCAACACCTTTTATAGCACCAAGTCCAAAAAGTACAACCTCTTCGCCATCCTCTTTTATAGCTGAAAATTCCACAAAACTCTTTTTCACATCAGGAGGAGAAAGTTTTATACCGAGTCTTTTAACTTCATCTACATATTTAACAATTTTATCGGTATTATCTTGTTCGCTTGTTAAAAGTGCCGCCATAAACTCTTGTGGGAAATAAGCCTTTAAGTAGCTCGTCTGAAATGTTATCATAGCATAAGCAGCCGAGTGAGACTTGTTAAATCCGTATCCTGCAAATTTAACAATCAAATCAAAAAGTTCTTCTGATTTTTTTCTATCAAATCCCTTTTTAACTGCGCCATTTGCAAATTCATCTTTTAGTCTATCCATTTCAGATTTTATCTTTTTACCCATCGCCCGTCTTACCACATCCGCCCCACCAAGAGAAAATCCTCCAATGGTTTGAACTATTTGCATAACTTGTTCTTGGTAAACTATGACACCGTAAGTAGGCTTAAGTATCGGTTCAAGTTCAGGAAATGCATAAAGTATGGGAGCTCTTCCATGCTTTCTTTCAACAAAATCATCAAGCATCCCACTCTCCATAGGACCTGGCCTGTAAAGTGCTAAAACAGCTATAATGTCTTCAAAAGTAGTAGGCTGAAGTCGCTCGTTCAACTGTTTCATTCCACTTGATTCTATCTGAAAAAGACCCAAAGTATTACCACTTTGTATAAGCTTATAAACCTTTTCATCATCCATGTCTATTGTAGAAAAATTTATATCCTTGTTATATCTTTTTTTTATGAGTTTTAGTGCATTATCAATAACAGTTAAAGTTTTAAGTCCCAAAAAGTCAAATTTTATCAAATCCACATCTTCAAGATATTTCAATGAATATTGAGTTATCAAAGTTTCTTCGCCTGATGGTTTGTATAAAGGAGTTTTATTCCATAACTCTTCATTGCTAAGAACTACACCGGCTGCATGCATGCCTGCATTTCTATTTAATCCTTCCAGAGAAAGTGCAAACTTCCAAACTCTCGCTGCTGATGAATCATTTTCCACAAGCTCTTTTAGCTTAGGCTCCTTTTTATAAGCTTTTTCCAGTGTTATACCGAGCTCATCAGGAATCAATTTGGCCATTTTATCAGCTTCACTGTAAGGCATTCCAAGAACTCTTGCTGTATCTCTTATAACTCCTTTTGCTAAAAGTTTACCAAATGTTATAACTTGAGCTACATTATACCTACCATATTTTTCAACAACATAGTTTATGATCTCCCCTCGCCTCGCCTGACAAAAATCAACATCAATATCAGGCATACTTACTCTTTCAGGGTTTAAAAATCTCTCAAAAAGTAGATTGTATTTCATAGGATCTATATCAGTTATAAAAAGAGAAAAAGCTACCAAGCTTCCAGCTGCCGAACCTCGCCCGGGACCTACAGGGACTCCTCTTTTTTTTGCTTCTCTTATAAAATCCCAAACTATAAGCATATATCCTGGAAATTTCATAGAATTTATGATATCAATCTCAACTTTAAGTCTGTCTTTGTATCTTTGATGCTCCTTTTTTGGCACATATTTAAATCTCTCTTGCAATCCTTGCCAGCACTTATATGTAAAATATTCATCATCATTATGAAAGTCAAGACCCTCTGCTTTTGCATACTCTTGTGTAAATTTAAATTTAGGGGGAGTCGGATTACCCAAATGAAGCTTTAAGTTACATTTTTCTACTATTTCAGCAGTATTTTCTATGGCTTCAGGTATATCGCTAAATAGTTTACTCATTTCTTCGGGAGATTTAAGATAAAACTCATGAACTGAATGCCTAAGTCTTTTAGGATCATCAAACTCTTTATTCATAGCTATACACATAAAAGCCTCATGCGCATCAGCTTCTTCTTGCCTTAAATAGTGAGTATCATTTGTAGCTATTATCTTGATACCACTCTCAAGTGAAAGTTTTATAACTTGTTCATCTATATATAATTGATCATTTATACCATGTCTCATTAATTCAAGATAAAAATCATCGCCAAATATCTCTTTATATTCAAGTGCTATTTCTTTTGCTTTTTCATAACCCTTTGCGCCAAATTTTTTATTTTTTTCGCTATTTGTATTTAATTGCCAGTTTACCTCGCCTTGAAGACAAGCAGATGAACAAATAAGCCCTTCACTATGCTCTTTAAGTAATTTTTTATTGATACGAGGATAATAATAAAATCCATTAATATAACTTTGAGAACTTAGATACATAAGGTTTTTATAACCTATCTCATTTTTAGCAAACAAACAAAGATGAAACCTTTGCCTTGTGCTTTTATTGGATATATCTTCACTGTTGTGAATATATGCTTCCATTCCAATTATAGGCTTTATACCTTCAGCATTCATGGTTTTATAAAAATCAAGTGCACCAAACATGTTACCGTGATCAGTTATAGCAACACTTTTAACACCTTGCTTTTTCAATGTTTTAGCCAAAAGCTTTATTTTATTTGCACCATCAAGAAGTGAGTATTCTGTATGTAGATGAAGATGAGTGAATTGAACTTGGCTCATAGTTTCCCCTGTAATATTTTACAATATTATACAAAAATGATATAAAAAAGCCGATTAAGTAAGCATTTTAACTTCTATATTTTCTTCATCAAAATCTTCATAATCTACTTTTGAATTTTTTAATGATTTTGTAGTTTTTGCCCCTAATTTTTTTAAATTTTCCACTCGTTTTAAAACATTACCATTACCTTTAGCAAGCTGTGTATTTGCTGTTTCAAAGCTATTTTGCAGCGTTTGGATTTGATTTCCTATCTTTCTAAAACTATCACTAAATCCAACCATTTTATCATAAAGTTTACCTGCTTCATCAAATAGCTTTACCGCCAAAGAAGTTGACTGCTCGCTTTGCCAATAAAGATATATAGTTCTAAGTGAAATTGTAAGAGTTGATGGCGTAACGATGGCTATATGTTTTCTAAGGGCATATTCGTACAATCCAGGGTCATTTTGAACAGCCGTTGCAAATGCACCCTCAATCGGAACAAACATAAAGATATATTGTAAAGTTCCTATTTTGTAATGAGCATAATCCTTTGAATTGAGTATATCTATATGATTTTTAAAAGCTGTTGAAATATTTTTTGCATAAAATATTTTTTTCTCATCACTTTCAGCTTTTATATAATTATCATAATCATTTAAAGAAACTTTAGAATCTATTATAATAGTCCTATTTTGCGGCAATTTCACAATCACATCAGGCCTTTTTAATTCCTTTTTTTCATCTCTGTAACTCTCTTGTTTATCATAATGAACACCTTTTAAAAGACCTGAATATTCAAGCACACTATCAAGTATCATTTCACCCCAACTGCCCTGGGCTTGTTTTTTCCCTTTTAATGCTTGTGTTAAATTTTGTGCTTCATTTGATATATTTATACCGGCTTTAGCAACCATTTCAATCTCTTTTGAAAGTTCTGCAAATTTTTTTGTACTATTTTCTTGAGAATCTCTAATTTGCCTTTGAAACGAATCTATATTATTTTTAAACGGCTTTAAAATATTATCAAGCGACTTCATAGATGTTTCATCAAATTTTTTAATTTTGCTATCTATTGTTTGTTGCATAATTTCATTTAGTTTTAATTCTAACTTTTTACTTTGATTGTCAAAATCATCTTGAAGTTTTTTATTATTTTCTCTTAAAGAAAGTAAATTTGCCTCAAACTTTGATTTTTCTTGTATAAGTATATTTTTTTCTTTTATTAGCTCATCATTAATAGTTTTTATTTCATGTATTTCATTTTTAAAATAACTTAATTGTTCATTTAATTGCCTGTTTTTATTATCTGTTTTTTCAACTGCTATTTTAAAATCTGATATTTTATCTTTCAAAATATCTATATTATTATTTAATTCACGATTTTCAACTTTTAGTTTTTGTAGAGTATTTTCTTTTTCATTTATGCTCAATAGGTAGCTTTGTTTGTCTTTTTCATTTTCAGCAATAATAACTTCTTTTTGAGATAATTTATCTTTTAAACTGTTTAGAGTATCATTTAATAAGTTTTTTTCATATTTTAAATTTTTAATATTGTCATTTAAGAACGGTATTTGAGCTACTAACTCTTTTTTTTCATTTAATTCTTTTTCAACTTCATTTAATTTATCACTCAGGTGTATTTTAAAAATATTTCGTATCCAAAAACCAAGAGCAGCAAAGCAAATGATAACTATAAAGATTATTGTTATAACTTCATAGTCAATATTTATATTATTCATCCTAAAATCTCCTTTTCAAAGATATAAATCTTTGAAAATTCATCGTTAAAGCTTTGCCTATTAGCAAAAACGAAATATTCAAGATTTTCATTCTAAACTTTAGCTAAAAAATTAATTAACAAAAATCAACCAATAATCCCTCTTTTAACTGGTTATATGCATCATCTCCTTGAAGCATTTTTACAATCTCCAAAGCAAAACAAATAGCAGTACCGGGACCTCTTGAAGTTATAATATTGCCATCTTTTACAACTTTTTGAGTATCGATATACCCTTTAATTCCCGTATGACTTTCAAAACCGGGATAGTTTGTATGTTTTTTCCCCTCAAGGATACCTGCTTCTTTTAATGCCCAGGGTGCTGCACAAATAGCACCGATTGGTTTATTTTTATCTGAGAGTTCTTTAATGATACTTTTTACTTTCTCACTTTTAGCCAAGTATTCAGCTCCTGGTAAACCTCCCGGTAAAACTATCATATCAAGCTTTTTTACATCAACTTCATCAAGCACAGTATGAGCTATAAATTTCATACCGGTATTTGCACCCTCAACTTCTCTTTTTTCAAGTCCTGCAACAACAACATCAACCCCGCTTCTACTTAAAATATCAATAATACTCATAGCTTCAATCTCTTCAAATCCATTTGCCAACGGAACCAATACCTTTGCCATGGTCTCTCCTTTTAGTGATTTTATACTTTTACTTATCTTTTGTCTCAACTTTACTTAGATACTCTCCTTTTGTAGTATCCACTCTTATGGTATCACCCTCAAGTATATGATATGGTATTTGTACTACCGCACCGCTTTCAAGAGTGGCTGGCTTCTTACCACCTTGTGAATCACCTTTAAAATTTGGTGGAGTTTGTACTATCTTAAGCTCCACTACTGAAGCTACTTCAACACCAATGGCATTTCCATTATAAAAAAGTATATCTACATTCATCCCATCAATCAACCATTGATTTGCATCACCTACTTGATCTTCACTTAATGCAATCTGCTCATAAGTAGTTGTATCCATAAAATGCAACATTTCTCCATCATTATAAAGATATTGCATTGTCTTATCTTCAAGATCAGGTGATTCGCATTTATCTCCGGCATGAAATGTTTTATCAATTACTTTACCGTTAACAAAAGATTTCATTTTTACTCTTACAAATGCTGCCCCTTTCCCAGGCTTTACATGTTGATAATCTACTATTTTATATGGTACATTATTTAATTCTATTTTTAAACCTTTTCTTAAATCACCCATTGAATATGTTGCCATTTTTTCTCCTAAATTGCTTTTGTATTATCCATCAAAATCGGAACAAATATTAACGATACTATAACCGCTGCAATAGTACCAAATATAAGAGCAACCCCTAAGCCGCCAAATATAGGATCGCCTGCGAGTAAAATACTCGCTAATATAATCGCTGCCGCCGTTAGCATGATAGGCTTTGCTCTTGTTGCAGTAGCAACCGCTATAGCCTCTCTTTTTTCGATACCTTTTTTCATTAACGATTTTGCAAAATCTATCAGTAAAAGTGAATTTCTCGAACTTATACCCATAAGGGCAATAAATCCTATTAATGAAGTTGCCGTTAGATAAAATGTATCTCTAGTAAAAAGATTCATTACCCAGTGGCCAAAAATTACACCTATAATGGATAAAAAACTACCAAATAAGATTATACCGCTTATTCTAAAACTTTCATAGTAAACAACCAATAATAAAAATATCAAAACAAGTGCAGCTATAAATGCGAGTCCCAAATCTCTAAAAGTGTCAAGTGTAACTTTCATCTCTCCATTCCAAACCAAATCAAATCTTTCGCCAGTTTTTTTATTTGTCAAATGCAAATCAAACATATGTGTAAAATTAGCAATACTCTCTTTTTTGATATAATAATCTTTAGAAAATTCTTTGATTATTTTATCTCTTGCATCAATCAAAGGATAAACTTGTGAAACTTCGTCGGTCTCAGCAGTGATATTTGTCATTCTTCTTAAATCTTTTTGCATTATACTAGGTTTACTTTTTACCTCTTTTATAGAAACTACTTCACTAAGAGGTATCATCATGCCTCTTTTATTCATAAGTTTTAATGAACTTAGCTTTGCAAGCAATTCGTTTTTACTAAATTTTTTAAGTTTCTTTGTCTTTCCGCTTAAAACTTCAAAAAGAGGGATCTGATCAGGTGTATCAGGGCTATTTTTAACTGTAACTTCTACACCTTGAAAAGCGAGATAGAGTATTTTATTTATCTGTTTTATTGACAGACCGGATCTTAAAACTTTGTTTTTATTTATGATTATGCTAAATCTGTTATAAATATCATCCTCCATGATATCAACATCAACCAATCCTTTTGTACTTTTCAAAACTTTGGCTATTCTTTTTGCCATTTTTCTATCATCGTGTATATTATGATTGTAAAGCTCAACAACTATGGAGGCAAGAGTAGGAGGACCTGCTGGCATCTGAATCATTTTGATATGAGTACCCGGTATCAGGTTTTGACATTTTTTTTGTATAACCGGCCTTAATCTATGAACCATGTCATAAGATTTTTCCTCTCTTTTATGTTTATCACTCAGGTTAATAACCATCTCTGCAACATTTTCACCTCTTTTAAATGCTGAACCTTTTACAAGTCCTGCATAGTTAAGTGGTGCACCCTGGCCTAAATAAACTTCCATATTTGTAATATATTTTTCATGTCTTAAAATACCACTCACGCATTGTGTTATACTTTTGGTCTGCTCGACTGAACTTCCAGTTGGTGTATTTACATATATGGAGTAAGTATTTGCACTTTTTCCAGGCAGCATTTTTGCTAAAACCATTTTAGTCGGAAGCATCATGATAGTCCCTATCAATGAAGCAAAAATCAATACAAATACAACTGTTTTTTTAATCTTACTGCTAAGTATAGAATAAATTAATTTTTCAAATAATTTCATTGTTTATCTCCATTTTCACTTTGCTTTTTGTCAAAATGATGGTGATGATGATGCAGCTTTGGTTTTTTAAGCAGTAACCTTGAAAGGTATGGGGTAAAAATATATGCAATAACTAAAGATGCCACTAAAGCAACAGGTACATTTTCGGGTATCGGCTTCATAAACTGCCCCATCATTTGTCCAACAAAAGCCATTGGAATCATTGTTAAAATGATAGCAAATGTTGCAATATTTGTAGGAGGACCTATTTCATCCGTAGCTTCAATCAAAATTTCATCCAAATCTTTATCAACTGAGTCATGTGAGTGCAAATGTCTATGAATATTTTCTATAACTATAATTGCTGCATCTACTAATAAGCCCAGACTTAACAAAAAGGCAAACAGAGTTATTCTATTGATTGTCTGACCCGTTAAGTAAGCAATAAACAAGGTTATAGCAAAAATAGCTGGAACCGTAAAAGTAACAATTATCGACTCTCTCCATCCAAGTACAAATATTAGAAGAACTGCTATAATCACTATAGAAATCAAAAGATGAAAAACAAGTTCATTTACAGCATCATCTGCTCTTTTTCCATAATTTCTAGTAAGTATATAGCCAATTCCTTGCTTATTTAAAGTTTTTTGAAAAGTTTTTAACTCTTTTTGTACTGCTTTGGCTACAACAACCGCATTTGTTCCTTTCAATTTTGAAATAGTCAAAGTAACTTGATCTATACTTTTACTGAATTTACCATCTTTTTTTCTAAATATAATATCAGCATTTCTCTTGTCTTGGAAATTAGTACCTCGTTTTACAGTTGCCACATCTCTTAGATATACAGGAGAGCCCAAATACTTAGCAATTATTATATTTTTAATATCATTGGCATTTTCAATAGCATTTTTTATACCAAAAACTACCAATTTACCATTTTTTGTTCTATCTTTTATATTTGGTACATCATAAGCCAATGATTTTAAGGCATTTGCTATCTGAGCCAATGAAATATGATATCCACTAAGCTTATAGAGATTAACTTTTATATTATACTGTTCTTTATGTACTCCTTTTAAGGATGTTTTGGCAACATTTTTGATTGCATTCATTCTTTGCTGTATATCTCTTACGGTTTTATAGATAATAGTATTTGTTACCTTTTTATCTTTTGGATAAAATGCAATAGTAACAATGGGAATATCTATATCAATATCAAAAGGTTTTACAAACGGCTGCATTGCACCTTTTGGAAGTTTATCCATATTTTGCATTACCTTATCATATAGTTTAAGATTTGATATTTCCCTGTTTTGACCTATTTTATACATTACATTAACAACACCTACATTATTCATGCTGACACCATAAATATGATCTATTCCCTTAATTTCTTTTAATTTTCTCTCAAGCGGATTAACAATAACATTTTCAATCTCTTTAGGAGTTGCACCCGGCAGGGCAACAATAACAGAGCCGCCACTTATGCTTATTTGAGGATCTTCTTCTCTTGGAGTCACCACTAAAGAAAGATATCCAAGTGCCAAAATAAAAACCGCTAATATTGGAGTTAAGGGGCTGTGCAAAAAATATTTTGCAAGTTTGCCGGCAATGTCATTGACTTTAAAATCTTTATTTTTATTTTTATTTTCCATGCTTACCTCACTGTTACAGTTGCGTACATTCCGGGATATATCTCTTTATTCTTCTTGTTAAATTTTATTTTGATTTGAAAAGAGTGAGTTAAAGGGTTTGAACTTGGTACAATTGCAGAAACTGTACCTACCTCTTTTAATCCAGCAGATGGTATATTAATCATAACTTTTTTTCCTAATTTTATATATTTCAAATTATCTTCAGATATTTGCGTTACAATTCTTAAATCACTTAAATCGGACAATATGTAAGCTGGCATGCCAGGCATTGCCATTTCACCAACTTTTATGTTTCTTGCTACAACAACTGAATTATTTGGTGCTTTTATCCTAAGATATTTATATTGATTATCAACCTCTTTTAATTTTGCCTGAGCTTGCTCAACCTGTTTTTTAGCAATATTCACTGAGTCTCTTAGATTTTTAGCTGCTAATTGGAGATTTTCAACCTGATACTTAGAAACCATATCCTGCTTATAAAGTCTTTTATATCTGCTAAGATTTAATTTTACATTTTGATATTGATTTATATACATAGACAAAGCCAGCTTTGCCTGTTCAATAGCAAGCTCAACTTGTGTCTTTGCACTATCAATCTCTTTTGAATCGATTTCGTAAAGCAGAGTACCTTTTTTTACACTTTCTCCTTCACTTGGTCCAACTTTTATAACAAAACCCATATATCTACTCGTTATTATTTTTCTATTATCTGACATAACACTTCCTGTAAGAGTCAAATCAACAGCTTCGGCACTTAATGCACACAGCATCATGACAATGATAATCTTAAAAATATTTTTTGATTTTAATCTCATTTTATATCTCCATTAGCAATTTTTTCCAATTCAAAAACTTTTTTATTTCTTTTTGTCTTGGCTTTTTCAAGTTTTAAAACTTTCTCAATTTCTTGGGATTGTTTTATAATAACATCATTTATTGAAATTAATTTCTCTTTATATCTTCCTAAATAGTTTTTATAAATTGCACGAGAGAGTTTTAGCTCTTCATTTAAACTATTTATATCAAATTGGATACTCTCTATTTGAGTCTTTATCTTATCAATTTTTAAAGCAATTCCTTTTTTAGCAAGCTCTAATTGTTCTGCAATCTTCATACTTTTTACTCTAGCCTTTTCAAGATTACTCTTATCGATTCCACCATTAAACAAATTCCATTTAAACTGAACACCGATAGTATAAGCATCATGCTTTCTAAAATTACCTACAAAAGTTTTATCTGCAGATGAAAATGCTCCAAAGGCTCCAATTTGGGGTAAAAATGCTGATTTTTTTAGTTTTATATTCATTTTACTTACTTTTAACCCAACTTTTGCCATTTTTATATCTAGGTTTTTAGAGATAATAAACGCTTTGCTTATATTCATTGTAATTTTTTTTATATCAACATGTACTATCGAATATACATTTTTATTTAGTAAAAAAGATAAAAACTCATAGGCAAGTTTTCTATTAACTTTTGCCTGATTTAGCATTCTAAGTACATTTGATTTTTTCGCAAGAACTTCGAGTAAATCGACATGCTTTGCATATCCCACTTCTATCATGCTCTTTACTGTATTTTCTAAAATATTCATATTTTTAAGTATAATATTCAAATTTATTATATAATTATCCAGTAAAGTGATATTAAAAAAAGTTTTTTTTGTTTGAAATAAAACTTTTGAAATAACTTTTTGAGAATTAAGCTTGCTTAAAATCACCATCTCTTGTGCAATTTTTCTGTACTGAGTCAGTTTTCCACCTGTATAAATAGGAACTTTATACATAAGTTTTGTTTGAAACAGATTTCTATATCCCGGATAGTTTAAATCAGTCGGTTGAACTTTTAAAATATCTGTAGTGCCGGGAGGAGGAGATAAAAATTGTCTAAATCCAAAATCTCCAAATGTAGCTTCTCTACTCATAAGTTTTGCACCAAATACACTAAGAGCATCATTAGATCTTACAAATATCTGAGTAAGATCTAATTTGCCGTAATTATACCCTTTGGCAACTTTCACATCCATTGCCCTCATCCGTGCATTAAATTTTGCTATACTTATCTCTAAGTTATCTTTTTTAACAATATTCTCAGCATCACTAAGAGTTAAGTTCTTCAAAGCTCCAAAATCTGCCCCAAGCAAAAAAACAGGCAATAAAAAAAGCCAAATAATTCTGTACATTTACAACTCCAAAATAAAAAGTCAGATATTATACCAAAAATATACTGATAAAATTTTTAACATAAGAAATTGTTATATAAAAATGATATTTTTATATAACAGCATAAGAAACTCCAAGACAAGTTGCAAGCTTACCTAATTCCTGCAAGACCTCTTTTGAAATATTATTATCAACCAATATAACAGAAAGTGCATGATTTTTATTGTCTCTGCCTAGTCTAAAATCAGCTATATTGATACCATTTCTTGATAAAATTGTTCCTATATCTCCTATAACTCCGGGTACATCTGTATTTTTAAAGATAACCATTTTTCCTTTTGGCTCAATATCTAAATTAAATCCGTCAAAACGGACTATTCTTTGAACATCATCACCAAAAACAGTTCCTTTTATCTCAGTAGTACCTTTATCGGTACTAAGATATAAATCTATACTGTTTTTAAACGCACTACTGGTATTTGTAACTTCTGTAATAGTTTTTATATTCTTTTCTTTAGCAACAAATTCAGCATTTACATAATTTATATGCTCACCCATAGAGCCTTTTAATGCTCCAACTATTGCAAATGTCAACATAGATTCGAGATATTCCGAAATATCACCTTCTGTAACAATCTTTATTGTATCTATGGAAGCTTTATTAACCTGTGAAGCAAAAGATCCCATTTTTTGAACTAGTTCTAAATAAGGTTTTACAAAAGATGGGACTTTGCTTTCATCAATAGGTAAATTAAGAGCATTTGGATAGCTACTCCCTCTAGCTGCACTTATAGCCTGACTCGCGGCTTGAGTCGCAATTTTTTCTTGTGATTCATGAGTGTTTGCACCTAAATGTGGTGTTACTGAGATATTCTCCAAATCAAGTAATTTATCATTCACAGCAGGCTCTTTTACAAAGACATCCATGCCCAAATATGCAATTTTTCCACTTTTTACATTTTTATACAGAGCATCTTCATTATATAGCCCACCTCTGGCACAATTAACCAATCTGACACCATTTTTCATTTTATTAATCTCACTATCAGAAATAATATTGATAGTCTCATTATTTTTTGGAGTATGTATAGTTATAAAATCGCAAGCCAAAATATCATCTAAATTTTCTGTATATTTTACCCCCATATCAATAGCTTTTTTCGGTTTTATATATGGATCATACGCAACAATATCCATACCAAATGCTTTGGCTCTTTTGGCTACTCTACTACCAATATTGCCAAAACCGATAATTCCAAGTTTTTTTTCACACAATTCAATACCATACCAACTCTCTCTTTTCCAAACTCTATTTAATTTTAAGTCATTATTTGCATTTGTAAAAGATCTTGCTGATGCCAAAAGATGTGCCATAGTCATTTCCACTGCTGCTATTGTATTTGCAGTAGGAACATTCATTACTATTATGCCTCTTTTACTACACTCTTGCATATCAACATTATCAACACCTACGCCAGCCCTTACCAAAGCTTTTAAGCTACTTGCCTTTTCCAAAAAAAGTTTATTTACAGGAGTTGAACTTCTTGTTATAGCTATATCAAACCCTCCAAGATGCTCCAATAATTCATCTTTTGGCAAGTCAGCTGCATTAAAAACTTCAATATCCTCTTCAGATTCTAACTGTTTTATACCCTTTTGGTGTATAGTATCACATACAATAACTTTATTTACACTCATAATTTTACCTTTCAATAAAATAAACTCATTTCTCAACAAGTTTTATCTTAGATTTTATATTATATTTCATTAACTCTTTTGAGATGCTACTTAAATCAATCATTTTATCAGCATTCATATATATTTTAGAATTATTATAGCTTTTTTGTATAACAAAAGGAATTTTTTTATTTTCAAAAACCTGTAAAATACAAAAAAGTGAATAATTATCAAGATTGGAAATTATCAATCTAAAATACTTTTTTTTCTTTTTAAATACTTTTTTATTATTTGTTTTAAATTTTATTGAGATAAACAAGTCTGTAACAGGCATCATAAAATCCCTTTGCTTGTAGTCTGAAAGTTTTTTTGCCCAAGTATAATTCTTAATTTTTGAATTAGACGAAAGAGCAGAACTATTTTTATGCCTTGTTAGAGTATTTGGAATATTATTTGTATTACTCAGCAAAATAACCAATAAAACAATAACAAAAAGAGACAGCAAGGCAAAAATAGAAAATAAAATCTTTTTACTCACCTTGTGGCTCCTTATTCATTTGTGAATTCTAAAATTATACTTTATTTTAATTGATCTTGTATGATATCTCCAAGTGTCATTTTGTCATCCTTGTTTATTTCATTTAACATTGCCTTTTCTTTCATTTTAGAAAGTTTTCTAACTGAAAGTCTTATTCTATTTTTGCGACCATCTATGAAATCTATCACTGATTCAATTTTATCTCCAATTTTCAAATCATCATAAGAAATATCTCCCAAATCCTCTTTTCTTATAAGTGCATCAACATTATCTTCAAGCTCAACGAATATACCAAAATCCTTCATATCTCGTATTGTTCCCTCAATAATCTCTCCAACCTTATGATTTTTAGCATATTTTTGAACTGGATTTTCCAATAATTCTTTTATACTTAAAGATATTTTTTCATTATCTCTGTCTATTTTGGTAATTTTAACTTCAACTTCATCACCAACTGTATATAAATCTTTACATTTATCATTTCTATTCCAAGATGTATCTTCGTTATGAAGCAATCCTTCAACCGCGTCAATTTTTACAAAAGCACCAAAATTTGTAATCGTTGTAATAATACCTTTTACAATATCTCCTGTTTTATAATTTTGTAAAAATTCTTCAAAAGGTTTTGTTTTTAAATTTTTAAGACTAACTCTGAGCCTTCTGCTATTTGGGTCTATTTCGATAACCTCGACATCTATTTCTTCGCCAATTTGAATATATTCTTTAGGATTTTTTATATTTTTATCCCATGAGATTTCACTTATATGCAAAAAGCCTTCTATATCATTTCCAATATCAACAAAAACGCCATAAGGCTCTATATTGCTAACTATAACTTTTATAACATCTCCAACTTCAAGTTGTTCATCTATACCTTCCCATGGGTCACTTTGTACAGCTTTTATAGAAAGCGATAAATGTCTCTTCTCTTTATCATATTTTATAGCCTTTACAGCCACACTTTCACCCTCTTTATATAAACTTGCGGGATTTACAGGTCCTTTGTAGCTTATTTCACTGTAATGAACAAGTCCGTCAACTCCGCCTATATCAACAAACATTCCATAAGTTGTTATTTTTTTGATAACACCTTCTATAATCTCATTGGTTTCTAATAAATTATCTATCAATTCTTTTTTCTTTTTTCTTTCATCATCAAGGTATTTTTTTCTTGATATTATAATTGACTCAGTATCTTTATCAACTTTTATAACTTTTGCCTTGATATTTTTTCCGACAAGTGCATTTGCATCTCTGTAGGCAGCTTGTGATCTTGGTAAGAAAAATTCTATTGATTGTTCATTATCGACAATAAAACCTCCTCTATTTTTACCCACGACTTTACCCTCTATAATTAGATCACTATCTTCGCTATAATTTTTGATAAATTCTTTTACCTTTTCTTTTTTAAGAGCTTTTCTATGAGATACACTCGGTCGTTCATTTCTAAAGCCGGTAATTATAACTTTTATGGAGTCTCCGACTTTATATTGTAAATTACCGTCAAAATCAGTAATTTCAGAGATATTTAACACTCCCTCACTTTTCTTGCCGACATCTACAAGTGCTATATTTTCATTGATATCAACAATTACACCGTCAACTATATTTTCACCACTAGTCTCTTTTTTAAAAGACTCTTCCAACATTGTTGCAAAATCTTCCAAATTTTCTTCACTTTCGCCAACCTCCCGGTTTGCTTGAACTTTATCGTTCACCTCTGCCATCACACTTCCTTATGTAAAATTTTTAGCCTCTTAAGCTCTAAATTTAAGATTACAGTTAATCCTGAGTTTAAAACTTAAAATCTCCCTTTATTATATCATTATAATTCTTTTATTTTCCTCATAACCTTTTGAATAATCCAATCAGGAGTAGAAGCACCGGCACTTATGCCACAAATATTTTTATTTTCAAACCATTTTTTTTCTAATTCCTGCTCATTTTCTATCAGATAACTGTCAAAACAATTTGATTTTGAAATAGCATAAAGCTGCTTAGTATTAGAAGAGTTTTTCCCACCTATTATGATCATAACATCACACTCCAAAGAAAGAACTCTTATGGCTTCTTGATTTTCAAATGTAGCATTACAAATTGTATTAAAAACTCTTGTTTCCTTACATTTTGGTATTATAAAATTAACAATATCCAAAAATTCTGAAAATTTTCTTGTTGTCTGAGATATTACTGCTACTTTACTCTGAAATGCAGTATTTTTTAATTCTTCTTTATCCAAAATAACAGTTGCACCATTTTTTGAATAACTCATAACACCCTGAACTTCTGGATGTTTAATATCTCCAAATATAATGATTTGATATCCTTTTGCACTCATTTGCTCACAGATTTTTTGTGGTTTTGAGACAAACGGACAAGTTGCATCAACTATATCAATATTATTATTTTTTAAATCTTTTAAATTATCTTTTGTTATGCCATGAGTTCTTATAATAGCCTTTTTTATATTTTTAGCCTTTGAATAATCATGTATTGTATCAACATTAAATGAATTTTTTAACCTATTTATTTCTTCATTGTTGTGTATTAAAGGTCCAATAGTTGTACTGTTGGGTGATTCTTCAGCTATCTTTATGGCTCTTTTTACTCCAAAACAAAATCCATAATTCTGTGCCAATTTAATTTGCATTTTCTACCTTTGTGATTTTACTTAAAAGTTCTAAAAAGTTTGGAAAAGATGTCTTTATACACTCAATATCAGTTATACTCATACCTTCTATCACTCCAGCTATTGCAAAACTCATAGCTATTCTGTGGTCACCGAAGCTGTCAATAAGTGCATTTTTTATTGTAGAGCCATTTATAACATATCCATCCTCAAGCTCTTTTGCATCAACTCCGCATGCTTTTAGATTTGCCACAACACTTTTTATCCTATCGCTCTCTTTGACTCTTAATTCTTTTGCATTTGTAACTGTACTAACACCTTCAGCAACGCTCATAGCAATTGACAAAGCCGGAAGCTCATCTATAAGCCAGGCAATATTATCTTTTATATTCACACCTTTTAAGCTTGAGCTTTTTACTATTATATCACCTACTGTTTCATATTTACTATTTTTTATGATATATTTGATATCTGCACCCATTTTCTTTAAAACTTCAAAAGCTTCTATACGAGTAGGGTTTAATAATATATTTTTTAATACTATTTTTGAATTTTTTGATATGACAGTAGCAACAGCAAAGAAAAATGCACTGGAAGGGTCTGCTGGAACTTCTATATCAAGTGGTTTTAAAGGTTTATTTACAGGACATATCTCAATACATTTTTTATTTGCTTTATTGATATTTTTTATTTTTGCACCCATTGCATTTAGTATTCTCTCGGTGTGATCCCTGCTTAAAAAGGGTTCGTAATAATAAGATTTCTCTTTAGCATGCAAAACAGATAATATCATAGCACTTTTTACTTGTGCCGAGGCTATTGGGCTTGTATAGTTAAAACCTTTTAAAGTATTGCCTCTGATTGCAACTGGAGCAAGATTGCCACCTTCTCTTCCATCTATCATGGCGCCTATTTTTTTTAAAGGCTCAGTAACCCTCTTCATTGGTCTGCTTGAGAGGTACTTATCTCCTTCGAGTACAAAGAAGCCATCTTGTTGAGCTAAAAAACCACACATTAGTCTCATTGCGGTTCCAGAATTTCCACAATCCAGGCTAGTTATAGGTTCTATTATACTTTTTGGTGGTATGATTGTTATAATATTATTTTTTACATCAACTTTTGCACCAAGATTTTGTATTATTTTTAAAGTATTTAAAGTATCTTCAGCTTGAAGATAGTTAGTGATATATGAAGGCTTATCACTTAAAAGTGAAAATATTGCACACCTATGTGATATAGACTTGTCACTTGCTATATTATCAATAGTAATATCAAACTCATTAGCTTTTTTTATCGTAAGTAAATTCATCTAAGAATTATACCTTTTGCTTTAAGTCCATCTAAAATAACAGTACTGTATTTTGTAATATCTTCATCGTTTAGCGTTTTTTCATTTGATTGCATAATAAATCTAATTGTCAAACTTACATTATCTTTAAATTCTTTATTTTCATATATATCAATTGGATAAAATCCAATTATCTCTTTTGGCTTAAGCTCAGAAATAATATTTTTTATATCTTTGTATGTGATATTTTTTGGAACTAAAAAACTAAAATCCCGTTCGGTAGATGGATACTTGGAATATTCTTTTACAACGACATCTGCAAAAACCAATTTATCAAAATCTATCTCACAAAAATATGTTGCAGGTAGTGCATAATCATTTTCAATATCAAGATGCAGCCTTCCTATATTTCCTATAATTTCACCATCTTTTATAATTTCCCCTGATTCATAAGGAGACAAAAAGCTTTTTTTATTTTGGCTTTTTTGAATTTCAAACTTTCCGATAATTGAAGAAATTTTTTGAGAAAAATTAAAAAAACTTATAATGTCTGGTTTTCCGTTATTTCTGATAGAAGCCCTTTGCGTTTCTCCTGAAAAAAGAAGAGAAAATGCAAAACTCTCTTTTCTGTTTAGGTCAAAAATACTTCCCATCTCAAATAATCTTATACTTTTCTTACCATATTTGATATTCCTGCTTGCAGTCTCAAGGAGTCCGATAAGCAAAGAACTTCTTAAGGTATTCAGCTCATTTGTTACAGGATTTACCAACTCTTTTAAATTCTCAAGACTTTGTAAATTTAATAATTCTACTTTTTTACTGTCAGTAAATATATAATTTACAATTTCAAAAAAACCGTCTGATGATGCTTTTTTTCTAAAATAAAGTCTCTTGTTGTAATTATTCAATGCTTCATTATGATTATTTGATTCTATAAATACCAATGGTTTTGATTTGATATTATCTATTCCAACCATTCTTACTATCTCTTCTGTTATATCTTGCTCATTAACAATATCATGCCTATGCAAAGGTACTTTTACACTTATCAAATCAGACTCATCTTTAACATTTATTGCAAAACCAAGATTTTTCAAGATTTTTATAATATTGTTTTTATCAATATCCATACCAATTAAATCATTTATTTTATTTTGATAAATATTTACAATCGCTTCTTCTGGTAAATTATCAATAACTTCAGAACCGTTATACCACTGTACTTTTGAATACTTATTTAGTATTGTTTTGAAAAACTTTGATCCAAATTGGAGATTTGGCTCACTTCCTCTGCTACAATGATAAAAAGTAGCGTCAGATTTTGAATCAATAAATTTTCCAACCTTTGAAAGCTCAAAAGGATTTATATAACTCTCTTCAAATATAATTGTTTTATCATCTTCATCTGGCTTAAATTCTTCATTCTCATCTAAACCTATATATGATATTTTATCTCTGATTTTTATAAGCTCTGCGCCATTTTTATCTTTTTGCAAAATTATTTCACATTTTTTATTTTCTTCACTTATAATCTTATCACATGAATATAATTTAACGATTACGCCTGTTGAGTGGGTAGTATAAGTTTTATATATATCATATATATTATTTACTTTTTTATTAACAAATGAGAGTCTCAATTCTAAAAGAAGAGGTTTTTCAAGAATATCTTTTGTAAAAATTTTATACAATAAAGATGAGGAACATCCATTTTCTACTTTTAAAGACAATATCCTTCCTATTCCAAGACTTCCTTCTTCATCTTTAATGTCTTCTATATAGCGCAACTCTTGTTCAAGTGCAGCACTCAAGTCTCTTGCAACACCAAATACACTAAGACAGTCACCTCTATTAGCGGTTAATTCTATATCTATTATATCATCATTTAATTCACTATATTCACAAAGTTCTTTACCGATTATAAGTTTGCCTATACTCTCATCAAGCTCTAATATTCCGTCATTTAATTCTGGCAAGCCTATCTCTTTTGAGGAACATATCATCCCGTTTGACTCAACTCCTCTTAATTTTGCTTTTTTTATCTTAAAGTTATCATTTAAAGCACAACCAATTATAGCTACGGGTACAAATTGCCCTGCTTTTACATTCTTAGCACCACACACTATCTGCGTAAGTGTATCTCCAATATCAACTTGACATATAGAGAGTTTATCCGCATTGGGGTGAGGAATACACTCTTTTACAAAACCGACAACAACTTTTTCAGGGATTCTTATCTTTGTTAAGCTATCAACTTCCAAGCCTATTGCATTTAAAGTTTCACAAATTTTTTCACTTGTAAAACTTGATATGTCCATCCATTCATTTAACCAATTTCTTGTTATTATCATTTAAACTGCTCCAACAATCTCAAATCTCCTTCATAAAGTGATCTTAAATCCGGTATTTGGTGAAGTAGCATCGCAACTCTTTCTATACCAAGTCCAAAAGCATATCCGCTGACATTTTCATAGCCAACAGCACTAAAAACATTTGGATCCACCATCCCACAACCTAATATCTCAATCCATCCAGTATGCGAACAAACCCTACATCCCTCACCCTTGCAAAATATACAACTTATATCCACTTCAGCACTAGGCTCTGTGAAAGGAAAAAAGCTCGGTCTAAATCTAACTTTAACATCTCCAAAGATATGAGTTAAAAAATCTTCAAGAATAAATTTTAAATTTGCAAATGAAACTTTATCTCCTTCTTCCACCACAAGTCCCTCAACTTGATGAAATTGAGGAGTATGCGTAAGGTCTAAATCTCTTCTAAAAACAGCACCGGGGCTTATAACTCTAATAGGTGGCTTTTTTTTGAGCATTGTGCGTATCTGGACAGGCGAAGTATGAGTTCTTAAGAGTTTTGAATCTTTAAAATAAAAAGTATCTTGCATATCTCTTGCCGGATGGTATTTTGGAAGGTTTAAAGCTTCAAAGTTATGAAAATCATCCTCAACCAATGGTCCTTCTTGAATTTCAAAATTCATATTTAAAAAGTAATTTATGATTTTATCCATAGTTGCTTGAACCGGGTGTAAAGCTCCGCTCTCACAAGCCGCATCAAAAAGAGTAACATCAACACCATCTTTTTGCATAACTTTTTGCACTCTTTTTCTCTCAAGAAACTCTTTTTTTTCTTGCAAAAGGTCACTTAACTCTTTTTTTAAAATATTGAGCTTACTTGCAAACTCTTTTTTTTCTTCATTTGCCAAAGTTTTTAACTTTATAAAAGAAGAAGCCAAAACACCCTTTTTACCAAAGATTTCAATCCTAAGCTTCTCAAGCTCATCTAAATCTATGGTAGATTTTATTTTGTCTTTATAGTCATTCAAATAATTTACCTTAATATTCGTATTAGGGCGATTATTTTACAACAATGTATATTAAATTTTAGTAAATCTAAAATTTTTTGTATTATATTAGCTTAACTTCGTTAAAATAGAGGAAAATGGCTTAATTAAAAAAACTACCTAAAATACCTTTTAAACTATGGTATATTGGGAGCAAACAAAGGTTTATTTACAAAAAAAGTAAAAAAAGCAGATATAAAATCTAAAATTTTTGGATATAATAAGAAAAAAAAGGATAATTCATGTGTATATTTTGTAAAATTGTCAAAGGCGAAATTCCATCCAATAAAGTTTATGAAAATGATGAATTTTTAGCTTTTCATGATATAAACCCAAAAGCTCCCATTCATATCCTGGTCATCCCAAAAGAACATGTTGAAAAATTTCAAGATACAACACCTGAGATGATGGCAAAAATGACAATTTTTATTCAAGAATTGACAAAGAAACTTGAACTTGATACAAGAGGATACAGGCTTGTTGTAAATAATGGAGAAGATGGCGGGCAAGAAGTCATGCATTTGCATTTTCATATTCTCGGAGGTACAAGACTTATCTGGCCACAGCTTGCCCCTAATGAAAGTAAGAATTATTTATAGTGATAAGTATAACATCGTAAACCAAGGCTTACTAAATTCTTGGTTTACAAGGTAGTGTTATTTTTTTCTAACCATCTTTGAAAGTATTCTAACTGTTTTTTTGTTGAACTTACAGAAGTTCCTCCCTCTGAATTTCTCGCATTCATTGAATTTTCAAGTTGAAGTATTTCAATCACATCATTTTGAATTTTAGGTTCAAAACTTTGTAACTCTTTTATATCAAGCTCACTCATATCTTTACCTACTCCATCGGCATATCCGACTATCTCTCCGGTTAGTCTATAAGCATCTCTAAAAGCATATCCACATTTAGTTGTCAAATAATCAGCTAAATCAGTGGCACTTAAATGCCCCTTTTTGGTAGCTTTTAACATATTTTTCTTTTTCACACTCATGCTCTCAATAGCTTTTGTCAATATCTTTATAGAAATTTCAGCTGTCTTAATGCTATCAAAAACACCCTCTTTGTCTTCTTGCAAGTCTTTATTGTAAGCTAATGGTAAGCCTTTTAAAACAGTCAAAAGTGAGATAAGATTGCCATATACTCTACCCGTTTTCCCTCTTAAAAGCTCCGGAACATCCGGATTTTTCTTTTGAGGCATTATAGAGCTACTTGTTGAATACTCATCACTAAGCTCAACAAACCCGAACTCACTGCTGCTCCAAAGTATAATCTCTTCGGCAAATCTTGATATATGCATCATCAAAACGGAAATATTAAATAAAAT
>JALWUQ010000038.1 GCA_026993075.1 Campylobacteraceae bacterium | reverse complement strand
TAAATTTGACTTCATTTTCTTCACAAAATTCATAGAATTTAACTATACTGCTTACAAATTTTCCCATACAAACTCCTTAAAAAAATTTATATATATTATCATGTTTTATATAGTAAATAGTTTAAAATAGTGATTAAAAATTAATCATTTTTTTTTCTCTGTTCACAAAGTATGAACATTTTTTATAGCCATAACTTTTTGCAAGCTCTTCTATCTGCTTTGATTTGTAACCAACTTGTTCAGGTTTATGGGCATCTGATCCAAAAGTTATAGTTATGTTATTTTGTGCAATTAACTCCATCAAATCTACAGAAGGATATGCTTCTTTACAGGGTTTTCGATATCCAGCACTGTTAAGTTCAATCGTCATATCGGCTTTTTTTATAGCTTTTATAGCATTTTTTGCAATATCTTTTATATTTTTTTTCGGTAGAAAATTAAATATTTTAATAAGATCAATATGCCCTATTATATCAAATTTACCACTTTTTGCCATTTGCTCTATCGCATCAAAATAATCCTGCCATATTTTGTCAATATCAACATTTTTATATTTTCCTATAAATTCAGGATTATCAAAGCCCCATTTATCTATAAAATGCACAGAACCTATAAGATAATCTACTTTTGCATTCAAAACTCTTTCATCAATATATCCAGGTAAAAAATCAACCTCATATCCCAATAAAATATTTATTTCATACTTATATTCTTCTTTAAGCTTATTTACTATATCCTCATATTTGCTCATTTGCTCAAAACTCATCCTGTACTCTTTATCAAAGCTCATAGGTGCATGGTCACTGAAGCCAAAATATTTTGTACCATTTTCTATTGCCTTTTGTACATATTCAAAGCTTTCACCCTGTGCATGGTTACAGAGTTTTGTGTGATTGTGCAAATCAACTATCATTATTATTCCTAAAAATTTTATTTTAATGGAAATTATAATATAATTGTACCAATATTTAAATTAACTCTTTTTAGGAGAAACATATGACACAAGAAGAACTTGATGCACTTATGGCCGGAGGATTAGATGAAGATGAGACAGATGACGCTCAGGCACCTGAAAATACTGAGACAAAAACTGAACAAACACATGATTACAAACTAGACGGAAAAGATTCCTGGCCTCCGCCTCCTCCAACAGAAGACCATAAAGTTGTAGAGCAACTTGATGATGTAACAAAAGATTCCGAAGTTAAAGCAACAGAAATTTTTGATAAGCTTGAGGTTATAAGCGATTTTATAATGAAAGTTGAAAATGATGCCAATGATGTATCTCTTGTTATCAAAAAAAATATTGATATTTTCGATAAAATGGTCGATAAATTTCCAGATATCAATATCTTTAAGAAAAGTTTAAAAGATAATAAAAAAGCATTAAGTGATATAGAAAATCTTATATCAAATGCTCAAATGTCGAGTGATGAAATAATGATGATTATGGATATAATGCAGTACCAAGATATTCACAGACAAAAAATAGAAAGAGTTATCAATGTCATAAGAACTCTTGCAAGCTATATGAATTCACTTTTTTCAGCTAAAAAAGATGACACTAAAAGAGTAGGCTCTGCCGTACATATAGATGGAGACACCTCAACAGAGGATGTAGTAAGTAATGATGATATAGAAGCTTTGATAGAATCTTTGGGCAAGAAGTAATAAGTAAAAATATGGATAAAAAAGTAGAGCTTCTATCTCCTGCTGGTAATTTTGAAAAACTTAAGATTGCTCTTGAGTATGGAGCTGATGCTGTATATGGAGGTGTCAGTCATTTTTCACTCAGGATTAGAAGCTCTAAAGAATTCAGCTATGAAAGTTTTGAAGAAGCGGTACTTTACACTCATAAAAAAGGTAAAAAAATATATGTTACAATAAATGGATTTCCTTTTAATTCTCAAATTCCTCTTTTAAAAAAACATATCGAAAAAATGACTAAAATGAATCCGGATGCTTTTATAATTTCAACTCCAGGGGTTGTAAGACTTGCAAACAAGATTGCTCCGCATATCCCGATACACCTTTCGACTCAGGCAAATGTTATGAATTATTTAGATGCTTTGGTTTACAGTGAAATGGGAGTAAAAAGGATAATTGTTGCCAGAGAAATTAGCCTTAAAGATTTAAAAGAAATAAAAAAACATATACCTGATATGGAATTTGAGATTTTTGTACATGGCTCCATGTGCTTTGCATACAGCGGCAGATGCCTTATAAGTTCTTTACAAAGCGGTAGGGTGCCAAATCGGGGGAGTTGTGCAAATGATTGTAGGTTTCCTTACACTTTATATGCTAAAAATGAAGACAATGGGGCACTTTTAAAAATCGAAGAAGATGAAAACGGCACTCATATCATGAATGCCAAAGATTTAAATCTCTCCTCTTATGTTGATGAGATTTTAAAAAGTAAAGTTGTGGACTCTTTGAAGATAGAGGGGCGAACCAAAAGTCCGTATTATGTAGCCATATCTACAAGAGCATATAAAATGGCAATCAATGATTTTTATAATGGCAAATTTGACCCTAAAAAATATGAAAATGAACTCTTAAGTACCAAACACAGAGGTTTCAATGACGGCTACCTTGTAAACAGACCTCATCAAAAAATAAATTCTCAGAATATACAAGAATCCATAAGTGAGGGAACTCATCAAGTATATGCTTTAGTTACCGAAGATGGTGAATTTTTTATGGCAAAGGATAAAGTAGAGCCTGAAGTAGAATACGAAATAGTTGCACCGATTGATTCTAAAATAATAAAGTGCGAAAATGAAACAGGAAGCATTTATGAAAAAGATGATGTATTTTATATAAAATTAAAAAAAATAGAATCAAAAAATAAAAAAACTTATGAAGCCATACACAGTGGGAATACAAATCCAATCAAGCTTCCGTGTAAGTTACCAGTATATAGTTTTTTTAGAAAAAAAATAAAGGAAATCTGAAAATATGAAATTTATATCTATAATAATAGGTAGCAAAAGTGATTATGATATCATGAAAGAGTGTGTTAATGTACTTGAAAAATTTTATGTACCTTATGAGATTATCATATCATCAGCTCACAGAAGTCCTCAAAGAACTCATGACTATGTTAACAATGCCGAACTCAGAGGCGCAAAAGTATTTATTGCCGGTGCTGGCATGGCTGCTCATCTTGGAGGAGCCATAGCTGCAATAACAACGAAACCTGTTATTGGGGTACCTTTAAAAGGTGGTGCGCTTGATGGGCTTGATGCACTTTTAAGTACTGTTCAAATGCCTGCTGGTATGCCAGTTGCCACTTTGGCTATGGGTAAAGCAGGTGCTATAAATGCTGCGTATTTATCTATGCAGATTTTAGCTTTGGAAGATGAGGATTTAAGGGCAAAACTTCAAGAAGACAGGATTTTAAAGGCTAAAAAAGTGGAAATAAATTCAAAAGAGATAGAAAAATTTTTATAAAAGGTCAAGTATGCAAAATTGGTTAAAATTTGATGAGTTTTGTACATTGGTGGATTTGGATAAAGATGTAGTAAACAATATGATAAAAAGAAAAGTTTTGACCACAAAAGAGGAAAATGGCATTTTATATATCGAAGCTAGTAAAGGTGCAGTTGCAGTTATGCCAAAAGAAAGTAAATCATTGGAAAATGTAGCAGGATTAGCGCTTGGTGCTGATTTTGTTGAAAAAACCATAGGCACTATTTTGCAGCTTCATAAAGAAGTTCTTGATGGTAAAGATGAGACCGTAGAAGCTTTAAAAAGTGAAAATACATTCTTAAAAGAAGCTCTTTTGTCAATGCAAACACTCTATGATGAGGATAGGATAACAGTTGAAAGTTTAAATGAGCAATTAAAAATTTCTCAAAAAGAGTTGGAATTTTGCAGACGAAAATATAAAATGATGTGGAATAAAGCTGTTTCCAATTATAAAAAATAAATTAAAAAGGAGGTAAAAATGGCAGAGACAAAACAGCAAAAAAGGGTTGTACTTTTTACAGCTCCTGGGTGTCATTGGTGTACAACTGCTAAAAATTACTTTAAAAAGCAAAGTATAAGATTTAGAACTATTGATATAAGTAGAGATAAAACTGCTGCGAAAGATTGTGAAAAGCATGGTTGCAGAGGCGTTCCTGTGGTTATGATAGGTAGTAGATGGATATGTGGATTTGATAAAAACAAGATAAATAAAGAGTTAAATTTAAAAGGATGAGAGTGCTGAATTTTAGTGAAATGTTATTGAAACTTCAAGAGTATTGGGCAAATCAGGGTTGCAATATAGTCCAACCTTACGATATACCTGCAGGTGCAGGCACTTTTCATAGTGCAACTTTTTTAAGAAGTCTTGGGAGCAAACCCTGGAGTGCTGCTTATGTTGCACCGTCTCGTCGTCCAACCGATGGTAGATATGGAGAAAACCCTAACAGACTCGGAAGTTATTATCAGTTTCAAGTTATCATCAAACCAAGCCCTGAGAATATACAAGAGTTATATCTTAAAAGCTTGGAATTTTTAGGATTTGATTTAAAAAAACATGATGTAAGGTTTGTTGAGGATAACTGGGAAAGTCCGACCTTAGGAGCATGGGGACTTGGTTGGGAAGTTTGGATTGATGGTATGGAAGTTACACAATTTACCTATTTTCAACAAGTTGGAGGTATTGCCTGCCACCTTGTATCTGTTGAGATAACTTATGGAGTTGAAAGACTTGCTATGTACTTGCAAGAAAAAGACAGTGTTTTTGATATAGTTTGGAGTGAAAACAAAAATGGCATAACTACTTATGGTGATGTTCACAAAGAAGGTGAATATGAATTTAGCAAATACAACTTTGAAGTTGCTGATGTTGATATGCTTTTTGCTCAGTTTGAAAGTGCTAGCAAAGAGTGCAAAAGATGCTTAGAGCATGACTTACCGCTTCCGGCTTATGATCAATGTTTGATAGCTTCACATACTTTCAATATTCTTGATGCAAGAAAAGCTATATCGGTAACAAGCAGACAAAATTATATATTAAAAATTAGAGAATTGGCAAAGGGAAGTGCTGAAAAATGGGTGGAAATAAGTGGAAATAAAAGAAATATATAATATCTTAGACAAGATAGCACCTTTTGATACACAAGAAAAATGGGATAACAGCGGGCTTATCATAGGCTCATTGAAAAATAAATTTGAAACAATCTATCTTAGTTTGGATGTAGATAGCAACCTGATAGAAAACTTAAATGAAAATTCTTTGCTTATTACCCATCATCCGTTGATTTTTAGTGGATTGAAAACTATAAATTATGATATATATCCCTCAAATATTATAAAAAAAATGATACAAAAAAATATATCATTGATTTCTCTACATACAAACTATGACAAAGCGCACTTAAACAGATTTGTTGTAGAAAAAGTTTTGGGATATAAAATTGTAAAATGTGATGAATTTATATGTTATTTTGAAGTTTCAGATATTTTTGATAGTTTTTTTAAAAAAATTAAAGGCGATTTAAGCCTGCCTTTTACAAAATTTGTAAAAACAAAAAAGTTTATAAAAATTGCAGCTATTACCACCGGAAGTGGTGCAGAACTGATAGGAGAAGTTAAAGCAGATTGCTTTTTAAGCGGTGATATAAAATATCATCAAGCTTATGAAGCTATGGAGAATAATTTAAGCTTGATAGAGATAGGACACTTTGAAAGTGAGATATATTTTGCACAAAGTTTGAGTGAAAATTTGAAAAATTTTAATATTCAGGCTATAA
>JALWUQ010000037.1:28357-66889 GCA_026993075.1 Campylobacteraceae bacterium | reverse complement strand
GAGATAAAACTTTTCGATACTACACAAATCCATGCCGAAAAAGCAGTAGAGTTTGCGATAGAGTAATGAGTTATATACCAACTTCTTTTATAGGTGATAGTGATAGCACCTTATACTATTACTATCATCAGACCCTTAAATCTCAATCATTTTATTACTCCCTTGATGTTTGATTTACATACATGTTATCACAAAAATAGAATAATATTTGTGGCATATCAATGATTTTATAGAATAATTAGATTTAATCAAAAAAATAGGTGTATAATTTTCTACTTTTTCTTATAATTCACCAAATAATAATTAACTAAATTCAACTTTGAAATCACCTATCTTCACTATATTAGATTGTAAGGCAAATTAGACAGTTTTACCTTGCCTTGCTTATTACTTATGCTATCACCAGACCCTGAGTGAATCAATCCAAGTTTTTAATATCTATGATATTTGTTATGTTGTGTTCTTGCATATCATAATATTTGCAAGATAGTGTTACTCCGGTATCTTTTAAAACTTGCTCCAATACTTTCATATCTTTATCAAAATCAAGTTTTTCTCTTGAAGCTATCATAAAGTCATCCCCATGTATTCTAAATATCAAGCCATTATGGTATATTTTTATAAGTGTATGGGCAAACTTCATCAGTAAAATATCTCCACTCTCCCAGCTATATTTTTTATTGTACTGCGTAAAATTGTGCAGGTTAACTTTATAGAGATAATCATAATCAAACTCATTGGTATGATTATACAAGAGTGCAAATTCAAGATAGTCTTTATTAAATGCCTCTGTAACCCTGTCTTTAAAATAGTATGCAAATCTCTCTTTTTCCATTTTTGTTTTTGGTAATTGTGTTACATTCTTATCTACTTTAATATTACTTAAAACTTGTATGGCCACATTTACAACTTGCGGATGAAACTGTTTTCCACTTAAACTCTGTAACTCTTTTATAGCCTCTTTTATACTCTTTTTAGTTTTATAAATTCTATTTGTTGTCATGGCATCAAATGCATCTGCTACTGCCATTATCTGTGAAGGTAAAGGTATCTTGTCACCTTTTAAACCAAAAGGATATCCTGAACCATCATATCTTTCATGGTGGTATCTTACTATTTTGGCAATATTTTTATAAATATCAATATCTTTTAAAAGTTCATAGCTAACTTCAACATGCTCTTTGATGATATCATATTCCAACGGATTTAGTTTGCCGGGTTTTAGCAAAACAGAATCAGGTATTACTATCTTACCGATATCATGTAACATACTGGCTCTATTTAAATCTTCAAGTTTCTCATTTTTAAAGCCCATCTCTTTTGCTATAAGTACACTGTAGTGTGCAACCCTTTTTGTATGACCTGCGGTATAACTGTCTCTTTTTTCAATCATGCTTACAAGTGAATAAATATGCTGTTCATAATCTTTTATCTTTTCATTCAGTGTTTTGATGGCTATCTTTTTGCCATACAATATAGCAAACAATCCAAGAAAATATATGATAGCAATAGTGAGCACATCAGTTATCGACTGCTCAAAGGCATTTTTATAAAAATCTTTCAAAGGTACAGCTACTGAAACTCCACCTCTTATCTCTCCGACTTTATATCCTTGAAAAGCGTGACACTTTAAGCATGATTTTTTGGCTACGAGTGGGTTCATGTATCTTATGTAAGGTTTGCCCTTTATCTCTGCTTTTTCTATGACAGGTTTTCTAGTTTTTTCTATCTTTTTTAAAGCCTTTTTCTCCCAAGTATCAGGTGCATTGTCAGGATCTAAAAGTGTCAGACTCGTGATATGTGTTTTTACTCCATAAAGTTTGGAGTAATCTTGCATCATTTGAGCAAGTGTATAGGCCGGGTTCATCAGGGTTAAATGTTGTCCGGCATTTGTAATGACATCCCTGTTTTTTATATGGGCAAGGTATGGATTGGGTGGGGTATCTTTTGTAATGGGCACATAAACTCCCCCGTGTGAAGCTACCCAGCTTCTATAAGCTAAATCTTTTCTTGTGCTTGTCCTGGCTTCACTTATAGCAAGAGAGAGCGCATAAGTATAGTTTTGTCTGACATATATGCTCATGATAACAGCTATCAAAAGAGTCCATGCCAAGATAACATAAAATGCAATCTTATTGATAAATTTATTTTTTGCACTCATAAGTAGATTTTATCTTTATTTTACTTAAATTTATATATACTATACTTTGTGTAAGGACTTGGTGTGAAAAAGTTATTTATTTTAATTTTATCTATTTTTTTCAGTACAACTTGTTTAATGGCAGAGAATTATGCAAAAATCTATGCTTCAAGCAATCTTGAGTATGTTTTTATAGATATGATAAAAGCTTTTTATCAGCAATATCCAAATGACAGTGTACATATAGAGTATGGATCTTCAGGATATCTTTATAAACAAATACTAAATGGCAACGACTATGATATTTTTTTGTCAGCAGATATGAGTTATCCACAAAAGTTATATAAAAAAGGATTGGCTCTCTTGCCTGCAAACCCGTATATCAGAGGTTTTTTAGTCTTGGTTGCACCAAAAAACTCTATCAGCAGTGTATATGACTTGCAAAAAAACTTTTCATTATCTATTATTATCCCAAATACCAAGTATGCTCCTTATGGAAAAGCTACCATAGCATTTTTGAAGAAAATAGGGATATATAATAAAATAAAAAGTAAAGTAAAATATGTCAATGATGTAGGATTGGTTGTAGATAAAGTATTGTGGAGTCACAATATAGGCTTTATACCGACATCATTTCTTGCAATGTTTGATAAAAAAAAGATAACGCATATTTTAGCGGATAAAACTCTTTATCCACCTATTATTCAAGGATATGCCATATCAAAAAAGGGAAACTTAAACCATTCGGCTATGGATTTTTTAAAATTTCTTAGTTCAAAAAAAGGTATCGGTATATTTGAAAAATATGGTTACAGTAAATATAAAAAGCAAAGATAAACTAAATAGTAAATAAAAAAGGGTAAAAATGTACAAAAATCTATCTATTAATAAAAAAATGCAGATACCTATCATAGCAGTTATACTACTTGGTTTTTTAGTATTTGCTTTTAGAGAATTTATTGGTATAAATAATCTAAAAGAAGAAATATATACTAGCAAAGCAAGAGATCTGAAAGTTATGATGTTAGATGGACAAATTGCATCAAAAAAGAATGTTTGGATGACAAATGCAATGCTTTTGGCTAGAAATAATCAACTAAAAGATGATATTTTAAATAATAACAGAGAGTCTCTAAAGACTCTTTTGGCAGGCATCGGTAAGCTTTACAAAAAAAATACTCCTTTTAAGAAAGTAAATGTACAAATAATTTCAAAAGATTTAAAATCTATCATAAAGTCTTGGAAGCCTGATAGCTTTGGGGAGAAAGTTGAGC
This sequence comes from Campylobacteraceae bacterium, assembly GCA_026993075.1. Classification (GTDB taxonomy): domain Bacteria; phylum Campylobacterota; class Campylobacteria; order Campylobacterales; family JALSKU01; genus JALSKU01. The sequence continues at coordinate 63,475 of JALWUQ010000037.1, read as the reverse complement.
TTAAATCTTACAAGCAGGTTTTGCAAACAAAAAAGCCTATTACTACTTTTGAAGAATCTCCAAAAGGATTAAGACTAAGAAGTATTTTTCCTATAAACAATAATGGAAAACTTATAGCTTTGCTTGATTTTAGTGGAGGTATAAATAACTTTGGAAAAGCATTGAAAAAAAACAAGGTAGATTTTTTATATTTTTTAGATAAAAATTTTGCATCTATGGTGAAAAAGATAAAATATAAAAAAGAGGGTTATCCGCTATCAAGTACAAAGCATATAGATAAAGCATTTTTAGACTATATTTTATCAAATAGTTTCAGTCTTAGCAAAGCTATCAATGATAAATATGTAATAGATAGCCGATATTTTACAAAAGCATACCCACTAAAAAGGTTTGATGGAAAAACTATAGGCTATGCTTTAATGGGGATCAAAAGTAAATATATCAATAAACTTATCGATAAAAATATTTCAAAACTAAAAGAGCAAATCATGCTCATAGGCATACTTGATCTTCTTATTCTTTTAATCATACTCTTTACATTGAACAAGATTGTAATCAAGCCTATCAATAACTTGGCAAAAGTAAGTCAAGAGTTAGCCGAGGGAGATGCAGATCTTTCTATGAGAATTGACATAAAATCAAATGATGAGATAGGAAAAGCTATACATAATTTTAATCAATTTATTGAAAAAGTTGAAGAGATAGCAAACGAGGCTGAAAAGGAAGCCAAGATAGCAAGTGCAGCAGAAAAAGAGGCAAGAGCAAATCTTGAAAAAAGCAAACTCTTTACCTCTTTGGCGGATACTCTTATAGATGGCTCTACTCATGACGCCTCAGATCTTCAAGATTCACTTACAGGCAATATAGAGAGCATAAATGAGATAAACAGTATAAATGAAGAGGCTGAAAAGACTGTAAGTGATGTACAAACAAGTGTCAATGATATAGTAGAAAATATAAATACTATAGCAGAAATGATGCATGGAGCAAAAGAGAGCTCAGAACAGGTAAATCAAAATGTTGAAGAGATAAGCAATGTAATATCTCTTATCAAAGATATATCAGACCAAACTAATCTTTTAGCTCTAAATGCTGCCATCGAAGCAGCAAGAGCAGGAGAACATGGAAGAGGCTTTGCAGTAGTTGCCGATGAGGTAAGAAAACTGGCTGAGAGAACCCAAAAAGCGACAGGAGAAGTTGAAGCCAACATCAATATACTCAAACAAAACTCCAACGAAATGCTTGAAAGCAATGAAAAGACCGAGCATATCACAACTGAATCAACTGAAAAATTAAATGAATTTACACACACCTTGGATAGTCTCATAGAAAGCTCAAGAATAACCAAAAAGAAAAATGAAGATATAGCAAATGAGCTTTATTTGACGCTTGTAAAAATAGATCATATGATATTTAAATCAAAAGGTTACCAAGCCATATATAAAGAAAACGGTAACACTCAGTTTGATGATGAAAACAGTTGTAGATTTGGAAAATGGTATACTAGTAGTGAGATAGTAAAAGAGTATGGAAAACTTCCTTCTTACCCAACTATTGCCAATCCACACAAAAATGTACACCATATCATAAAAGAGATGCTTAAATATATAAAAACAAATCAAACCATAGAAAAAGCTGATGAGATTTTAACTCTTGCCAAAGATTGGGAGAAAAACTCCAGCGAGCTCTTTAAGATACTAAATCAACTCCTAAGAGAAAAGAAGAGTCAGTAGGAGGAAAACCCACTTAGGCTTTTGTGGTCAGGTAACAGTATTTTATACTATTACTATCACCTGACCCTTATAATTTTTTCTTATACTGATTTTGGATTTATAAAAATCCCATTATTCAAGATTTTTCTCCAAAGATTTTTATCTTTCCAATCATTTTTGATAGCATTTGAAAACTCTATATCTTTTAAATCAATTTCACCCATATTTTTAAAATTATAAGCATCTTCTCTAAAACATTCAGCATATCCTGTAGCAGTTTCGTGGACTATGATAGAGTGAAGTTTAACATTTTTTTCTCCATTTATAAACTTTGTTTGTTCTAAAATACGATCAACTGCGAGAAAAAAAACTCTACAAAATTGCTCTACACTGGGATTTACAGGCAAAACTACATATCTTTGATTAAATTTTTTTGCAAATTTTATATATTCTTGATCATCTTTGCTCCATAAAGTAATACTATGGTCAAAACTTTCTATGATATCTTTTATAGATATTTTTATCAAACCAAAATCAAGCACCATTCCGGCATTATCCAAAAAGTTTGATTCTATCTTAATCTCAACTCTATAACTATGACCATGTATATTTTGACTACATCTCAAAGTAGAACATTCTCTTACTATATGAGCATTTTCAAAATTGTATTCTTTTCTGATAATCATTCAAACCCCTCTTTTATCATCAAAAATTCTAATATGAATTCTATCTGAGTAATTATAGCCATTTTTCATACAAAAAGAGAAAACATATTTGGCATTTTTTTTCAACTCTTTTTCATTTTCTCCAAGAGGCATACAGTATATAGGCAAATTAATATTTTTTGTTATCTTTTTTATCTCTTTATTATCTGTTTTTTTATCAACAACAAATTTAAAAAAAGATTTTTTCGCATATTTCACATATTTTTTGATAACATCTTTTTTTATTCGTTTGTGATAAGGCACTTTTGAGTTTGATAGCTTTACGCTCATAGCAAAAATTACATTTTTAAAATCAGGATATTTTTCAAAATCTACATCCACCGTAGCATTTGTTTCTATCGTAATATCTCCATCAAACCATTTAATCAATTCATACAAATTTTTATAATAAAGCATAGGCTCACCACCTGTTAAAACAAGTGAGGGATGATATTTTTTATATTTTCTAATCTCTTTTTTTATTTTATCCATGGAAGTTTTTTTCCAACTATTTTTATAATAACTCTCAACTGCAAAATAACTATCACATCTTTTATTGTTAAATTTGCACCTAAGATTACATCCTCCAACTCTTACAAATATTGAAGGAGCTCCGCAATATTTACCCTCTCCTTGCAAAGAGTAAAAAATTTCACTTATTGGTAACATATTTTTTATTATTCCTTTTATTGATATTGTCTACCATATATTTAGCCTACTAAAACACCGCTGAAAATCATAACCTCCAAACTCATTGGTACAAATTCCTCCAGACCCCGTTTATATATAGCTGATGCTACAGTATAAGCTATTATCATTTATATTTAAGAATTACTAAAAAGTTTTACAGCTCTTCACAAGGCTTTGAAAATAGATACCCTTGTGAAAAATCGACACCTAAATCACATAAAATATCAAATATATCTTTATCCTCTACAAACTCTGCTATAGTCTTTATATTCATCTTTTTGGTAAAGTGTAAAATACTCTCAACAGTTGCAAGTTGCGATTCGTTTTTGTTGATATCTTTGATTAGTGAGCCATCTATCTTGACAAAATCTGCATTTAATTTAGCCAAATAAACAAAATTAGAGTACCCCGTTCCAAAATCATCGATTGCTATCTTGCATCCATATCTCTTTACCTGTTTTATAAAAACCAACAACTCATCAAAATCCTCAATACCTTCAGATTCCACTATCTCGAGTATCACTCTGCTCCCACACTTATATTTTTCAAGATACTCTATTAAGACACTTACAACTTTATGTGATAAGATATCTTGCAAAGAGAGATTTATCGAAAACTCGCAATCCTCTTTTTCGAATTTTTGAAATGATTTTGCTATCATAATTTTTGTAAGCTTTGTATAGAGTTTTGCTTTTTTTGCATGCTCTAAGAAGAAAAATGGAGTTACTATCTTGCCATCTTTTTGTTTCAAGCGAATCAAACACTCATATTTTATGATTTTTTTAGTTTTATTATCTACAATTCCTTGAAAAAAAGGTACAAATCTATCCTCTTTTATACCTTGTTTTATGCTTGTAATTACCTTTATATTATCCTCTATCTGTCTTTCTAAGCTTTGATTGTCGTTATAGAAAACTATCTGTTTTTTAGATGATTTTGACTCTTTCAGAGCAATATGAGCCTGCTTGTATATTTCAAGTCTGTTTCCGTATGCAACTCCACAAGATACAAATATAGATATATTGTTTTCAGAAAATAGATACTCATGACTCTCTAATTCTATCACCATTTTTATTATGCTATTTCTTGTCTTTGTATCCAAGCTGTGTTCACAAAGTATCGCAAATTCATCACCACTTATCCTAAAAGCTTCTATATCTTTTGTTTGCATATATGATGCGAATTTTTTCAAAACCAAGTCACCTTGTTCATAACCAAAGTAGTCATTTATATCTGAAAATCTATCTATATTTATGAGTATCAAAGATGCTTTTTCATCTATTTTGATACTAAGTTTGTGGTTTAGTGAATTTCTATTTTGAAGCCCTGTCAGAGTATCTTTATATTGCTCTTTTATGATTTTATCTTTTCTGACAAGCTCACTCACATCAGTTCTTGCTGAGATATACTCCATCACTTCGCCATGGTCATCTAAAATTGGCATGATAATGCCCTTCACATAGTAGTCACTACCATCTTTTGCACGATTTAAGATGGTGCCTTTCCACACTTTTTTAGCTCTTATCGTCTTCCACATATCTCTATATATTGCCTTATCCATATTTGGATGTTTTACAATACTATGGTTTTGACCTATAAGCTCCTCTTTTGTGTATCCGGATATTTTACAAAACTTGTCATTTACATAAGTTATATTTCCTTTTATATCAGCTTTTGACACAATCGAATTTATATCCAGTAGATCTTTATACTGATTTAGTCTTTTGTTGGATATATTTACTAAATTTACCAATGAATTTAACATAGTACGATCGTGCTTTTTAGGAGGCAACATCTTTTTTCGTTTAACTTTATTTGACTCAGATAGGCTCAAAGTTGTAGTGGTTATATTTAGGAGTTGATTTTTTGTCTTGCCATGGTAAAATTCACCATATGTAAAAAATCCTGCTGTTGGTGCCATCTGCTCTATCAATCCAAACTCATAATTTAACTGCTCTCCTATAAACATTTTTCTAACAGAACAAGAGTATATAAAAGTAGCTTCGATAGGATTTTTTGCGATGTTGTTGTGTAAATTGTTTGATTTGGAGAGGATACTCTCTATATTGCCTATGGCAAACTTTACTTTATCACCGTTTTTAAAATGTCCTGCATAGATATACCCATTTTTTTCATTTTTAGTTACAACTGACCTAGCTACTTGTACGCCATCTTCAACTTTAACCAAAGGAAACTCTATCACGCTAGATGGAAAGTTATCTGTGATTTCATCACCTAAATAGTATCTATACACCTCTTCTACTGGCATATAATCTATCTCATAAATTGTATTTGCATCTGCCTTTGTGATTGTCATGTCACTGCCGATAGTATTCCACTCTAGCGAATAGTTTGTATGAGCATTTAATACATCGCTATCTAATGCACAAACTACCAAGCCACCAAAGCAAATCTTATCTTCAAAGATGACAAATGTCTCTTTAAACCTATAGTTATCGCCAGCATTTCCACCTGCTATCGGTATGATATCGTTAATTGAGCAAAACCCCTCTAAAAAAAGCTCCGAATCTTGTTTGAGTGTTTCACTAAAAGCTATGATTGCCTTTGTATTTGGAACTAGAAAATTATTTGCTATATCTTTTCCCGTTTCATAATCTGCTTTATGATAATAAGCTATGCGGATATCTGTTTTTTTAAAAATAGAAAAAGATAGGGAAATAGTATCTTCATATATATGTCCCCCAATGATTTCACCAGTTGTTGAAGAGCCTATAACTTTAGCATTTGACAACTTTTCTTTTAAAATATCTAAGACATTTTGGATATTTCGAGTATTCAAATCACCACAAAAAACTTGAACTAAAACAGACTTAGCTTGATAAATATACTTATCTATGAACTGCTCCAAATCTTCTTTTGATTTAAATTGATGGTTGTATAGTTGCATTTTTATTCCTATTTTTTATAACAAAACCCCTGTCTATATCTGCTAAATCCTTATAAAACTCAGCCTTTATGAAAACGATTGTAACAAAAATATCCTCAAGTATATCTAAAACAAAGAGACAACAAGAGATATAGCCTGACGGCGAGTGGGTCAGGTATTGGGAATAAAGATTATGCCCAATACAAGGCCATGGATTTCCTCTTTGTTTTTGTGCTATCATGTATGCAAATCAGATATGGAAGGAGTAGTAAAATGATCCAGATTATTAACGATATCGGAAATGGTGCCATAGGTTTTAAACTCAGTGGTAAAGTTGTTGATGAAGATTATGAGAAGACGCTTATTCCTGCATTGCAGTCAAAATTCAAAGAAAATGGTAAACTCAAAGTATTATATCAAGTGGGCAAGGATTTTGATTCTTATGATTTTTCAGCTTTAAAAGATGATGTAAAAACTGGTTTTATGTTTTACTCCGCTTGGGGAAAGATAGCTGTAGTTAGCGATATAAGCTGGATTATAGATGCTGCAAAAGGCTTTTCTTTTACAATTCCAGGAGAAATTAAAACTTTTAGCAATAAAGATATAGAAAAAGCTAAAGCTTGGCTTTTAAAGAAAAATGTACTTCATCCAAATTTAAACATATCATTTGACAGAAAAACAAAAACAGTGATTTTTGAGCCACTTGGAGCTTTGAGCAAGGATGACTTTATAGAAGCAAAAGAACTTATAGATCCGTTTATTGAAGAAAATGGAAAATTAAATGGTATTATCATCTATACAAAAGATTTTCCTGGATGGAAATCATTTGGGGCGTTTATAACTCATATGGAATTCATAAAGGAACATCACAAACATATAAAAAAACTAGCCTTTGTAACTGACTCTTTTGTCGGAGACTTGGGAGAAAAAATCGGAAGCCATTTTGTAAATGCAGAAATTAAAAATTTTAACTACAATCAGCTTCAAGAAGCAAAGGATTGGATAGACTCATAGAAAATTTTATTGATGATTTTGGAAAGACTTATTTATAAGCTGTGATAAATACTATTTCATCTTCTATAATAAATTGATTTGATGTATTTTCTTTTTCCAATTCATCAATACCTTGAATTATTTCATCATCTGTAAAAACACTTAAATCGGACATGAATCTTGACTTAAGCATACTATACCATTCATCTTTTGGTAATTTGAATGTGAAACTTTCAAGTGAAACACTGGTCTTAAATTTACTTTTTTCCAATTCTAAAACCATCTCAGAGTATAGTGGTTGATTTTTATAAAATTCTTTTTTGGCTTTTTGGAACAAAGGAAATTTGTTATTTCTTGGTCTTGTATATATTAAAATTCTACCATTATCTTCTATTGTATGGTAAATATTGTGCCATAACTTTTTTCTATCTTTAATATGATGTATGACCTCTTTAAATAATATTTTATTGTATGCAAACTGCAAGTTATCTAAAAATCCAAATACATCTGAACAAATTATTTCAAAGTTAGAATATTCTTTTGCAAGTTTACACATTTTAGATTCAGGCTCTACACAGTAAGATTTTTTTAATTCAAATTTGTTGTCAATCATGTTAGTAAATGTTCCTGTACCCCCACCTATATCTACAAAAACATCACTGTTCTTTAAATCCAGATAATATCCTATTTTATCAACAGCCCATATTTTATATTCATCTGAAAATCTCCATACCTTATTAAAATCTTCTGCAATACTCTCATAATGCTTATTCGTCATTATTCTCCTTTGGCTTTGAGGGGAGGCTGGTGATATTGTACCATATTTTATATTGTGCGGAATTTTGCAAAACAAGCTATAATATCGTTTAAAAAAGGAATTTTTGTGGATTGGAATTGGCTTATCGCAATTTCACTATTTATTGCCATAATAGGATTGACACCTGGTCCAAACAATATCATTGCTATGAGTATCGGTTTTAACCATAGATATTATAAAGTACTTCCTCATCTATTTGGAGTATTAGTTGGTTTTCCTGTAATGCTTTTGCTTATAGGATTGGTGCTTCGCCCATTGATGGATAGGTACATTACTCTTTTTTTGATATTAAAATATATTAGTATCATCTATGTCGTTTATCTTGCATGGCAAATTGCCGCTACACCTACTAATGAAGAGATCTTATCGCAGGATAATATTTCGCCGATTAATTTTTGGCAGTCAGTTGCATTTCAATGGATCAATCCTAAAGCTTGGATAGGAGCACTAACAACGATCAATGTTTATATAATCCCTAAGCACTACTGGATAAGTCTAATGGTCGCTGTCGCACTCTCAATGCTTAGTATTTTTATTGCTATACTTATGTGGGCTTTAATCGGCAAGCAAATCAAGAGACTTCTTATGTACCCTATACAAGTACGAATATTTAATATCACAATGGCAGGATTGTTATTACTTACAGTAGGGATGATAATTTTTTAAAGCTTATGGGGACTGATGATAGAGCGCACTATCCCCATTTGTTGGTGCGTCTAGAATATCAAGGAGAATAGATAGAGAAGAAAGGCTTAAGGGTCTGGTGATAGTATAAATTTTTGAGTTTTTAAAATTTCTATAAACCTATCTATATCATTTTGATTATTGTAATAATGTAGAGAAATACGAATACCTTCGCCTCTTTTTGCAACGATAATATCATTTTTTCTTAGCTCTTTTACAACATCACTTGCATTTGGCATCTCTAAAGATGTTATGCCTGACCTTTCATCTTGTTTAAGTGGAGAAATTATCTTGATTTTATGATTATTTAATTGTTTATGAAGATAGTCCGTCAAGTGATGGATTCTTTTAGCAATGTTGTCTATGCCGATTTTTTGAAGGGTTTCTATTGCACCACCAAGGGCAAGGATATTTGGGAATTGTGGGTGCCCTAACTCCAATGCACTTGCATTGTTAACTAGATCTAATCTATCGTTTATCAACTCGTATGGCTGTTTTGCACTTCGCCAGCCAACTACAGGAAAGTTAGCTGAATCATGAAATTTTTTATTGATAAACAAAGTGGATATGCCACATCCTGCATTAATCCATTTGTATCCAGTAAATACCAAAAAACCAATATTGCTAGAATATACATTTATAGGAAATGCTCCGGCAGATTGACTCGCATCTACCACCAAATGAATCCCGGAATTTTTACAAAGAGTTCCTAATTCCTCTAGGTTTTGGCGAAATCCTGTCGCAAATTGAACATGACTTACAACGATGATTTTAACTGAAGGTGTGATATTTGAAGCAAACTGATCTATTGAAATTTTACCATTTTTCTGCGGATTTATAAAATTTACTTTATAGCCACACTGTATCCAAGGCAGTGAACATGATGGAAACTCACCGCTACTCATAAGAACTTCACCGGTATTATCAAGTATTTTTGCTATATAATTCATACCAAGCGATGAGTTGGGCAGAAATGCTATTTCACATGAATTTGCACCGATTAGTTTTGCAACATTTTCACGGATTTTCACAGATTTTTCCGCCCATTTGTCCCAATGCGCATTGCCGTATTTTAGTGCTTCTTCGTAATAAGATATCCCCCCAATAGATGCATTTTTTGACACCGGTCCCCGTCCGGCATTATTCAGGTAAGTATACATTTCACAAGCAGGAATCTCTTTTCTAAGTATTTCCCAATCTATCAAATCAGTTTTCATGATTTACTCCATTTCTAACTCTTAAGAGATAGGTGATAGTGATAGCCTAAAGTACTATCACTATCACCTATCCCCATTTATTTGTTTTTTTGATTCATGAAAAACAGGAGGGTCTTTTTGGTTATATAGTGGTCTTTTTATTTTCTATTCCGGGTGCTTTCCACATCGATTTAGTCAAACCTTCATCCACCAGCTTTAACTCTTTTTTATATATCTTTTGCCAATTTTGTTTTATATCATCATATATCTTTTTATTTTCCAAATTTGGCTTGAAAGTTTTCTCCCAAACTACTATCTCTTTTGCTGCTGTTTTTAAATCCTTATATACTCCTGCTCCTACACCAGCAGCCATAGCAGCACCTAAAGCAGTAGCTTCTTTGACTTTTGGCACAACAACTTCACAACCAGTTACATCTGAGAGTATTTGTGACCAAAGTTCTCCTTTGCCGGCGCCTCCTGCAAAAATTATCCTTTTAAAATCAACTCCTGTAAACTCTTTTATTTTTTCAAGATTTAAACTTGAAACTATGGCCGCATTTTCTTCAAGACTTCTAAACATTGATGCCTTATTGCAAACAGATGGATCTATGCTGAGATTTAAAAAGCTTGGGCTTGCGTGATACCATTTGCTATAATTCATGACATCTGAAAATATAGGTATTATCCCATTTGAGCCAACTGGTACACTCTTTGCCTTTTCCTCCAATACAGCATAAGCATCAATACCCCTTTTTATCGCTTCCTCTTTTTCTTTATCACAAAAAGCATCTCTAAACCACCTCATTATAAGCCCACTGAAAAATGTTATTCCTTCAGCCTGAGAAAGTCCTTTTATCACATGAGGATTTACTCTTATGCTCATATCCTTTGGCGGTAAAGCATCACGGATATTGACAATTTGTTGCCAAAAACTCCCTCCAAGCACTGCTACATCGCCCATTTCTACCACTCCAAGACCCGCAGATCCAAGCTGCACATCTCCTCCGCCTACGACTACTTTTGTAAAAGTTGAAAGCCCGCACTCTTTAGAGACAAGTTTGCTTACTTTCCCCAAAACAGTTCCGGGCTCAAAACAAGGCGGAAAAATGTCATTTTTAAGCCCAGTCTCTTTGGCCATACTGCTCACCCAATCTCTTTTTTTAAGAGAAAAGATCCCGCTGGTTCCGGCATTGCTCGGCTCACTTGAGAAAACTCCACTCAATTTGTAAAGTATCCAATCATTTATCATGGTTATCTTAGCAACTTTATCATAAATATCTTTTTTATGATTTTTAAGCCATAAGAGTCTCGGCAATGCCCCAAGAGCAAAAGTCTGTCCGGAAATCTTATAAAATTGCTCTTCAATTCCATTAAAATGCTCTTTTAAATATTTTACTTCTTCACCGGCTCTTGCATCTACATTTGCAACCGCCCATAACTCTTTGCCATCTTTGTCATACAAAACGATACCTTCTCTCATACTTGTAGAGCTAAGAGATATGATATCTTTAGGATCAATCTTTGAAGTGATATCTTTTATACAAGAGATGGTTAGCTTCCAGTTTGCATCACAGTCAAACCTCATGCTTGATGAAATACCCTCCTCGCTTAGGTGGGTCCATTCTCTACTTGAAAATGCTACCTGTTTACCCGCCAAATCAAACAAAACAACCCTTATGCTCCCTGTCCCTGCATCTATAGCCATTAAATACTTCATGAGTATCTCCTTATAAAAGCTTTATATCATCTATCTGCATTTTACAGTTATATATCTTATTATTTGGAATTTGTTAAATTATAAAAATAATTTGTAGCCTCGACAAAACCATCAATACTGCCACAATCAAACCTCATTCCTTTAAATTTATATGCTATAACCATACCTTTTTCAGCCATTTTACAAAGAGCATCAGTGATTTGAACTTCTGCATTTTTACCTGCTTTTGTTGATTTTATGAGTGGAAAAATATCCGGAGTTAAAATATATCTACCGATAACTGCCATATTACTAGGGGCATTATGAACATCTGGTTTTTCCACCATATTTGAAACCATATAAATATCATTCTCAAGCTCTTTTCCCTCTATGACACCATATTTATGTACATCTTCATTTGGAACTTCCATTATTGCCACGATACAACATTTATATTTATCATATAACTTTATCATCTGGGTTAAGATACCGTCTCCATCTGGATTTATGCAAAGATCATCTGCCAATATAACCGCAAAAGGGTATTTCTCTCCAACTAACACTTTGCCTTTGTATATAGCATCTCCAAGACCATTCATCTCATTTTGTCTAGTATATGTAAATGTGCATTTATTTATAATATTTCTAATGCCATTTAAAAGAGAATCTTTTGAAGTTCCTTTTATTTGATGTTCCAACTCATAAGAGATATCAAAATGATCAGTTATCGCTCTTTTTCCTCTTCCTGTTATTATTGCCATAACATTACAGCCAGCTCCCATGGCTTCTTCTACACCATATTGGATAAGTGGTTTCGTCAAAATCGGAAGCATCTCTTTTGGCATTGCTTTTGTTGCCGGTAAAAACCTTGTTCCATAGCCTGCAGCCGGAAATAAACATTTATTAATCAAACTAAACTCCTAATCTTAGCAATAAGATATATTCTTATCTTTTTTATATTATAAAACCTCTGCATTTTTACTTTCTTTTAAGCTTTGCCTGCTCAAGCTCCCAGTACTCCATCTCAAAGCTGTTTTTTAATGAAATGCTTTTGTAGCCTCCAAGCCTATCAGCCCTTAAAACCGCTTTAACAGTATGAGATATAATATCCTTTATTATATCTGCCTCTTTTTCATTTTTACCAAAGGTTACTATCCCAAAGCCCTCTATCACAGTATAATTAGGTGCAGGATTTAGCATAATTTCATCTTTTTTAAATCTGTTGAAGTAGTCTTGATACTCTTTTTTATAAGAATCAATCTTTTTTTGTATATCATCATTTTTTTTCAATATCAATGGTTCTCTTTTTGTTCTTATAATATGCTCTGGAGTTAAAACTCCTCTTCTTAGCTTCTCTTCTTCCAGGGTAGAATAAAATAAAGCCTCTTTGCTTTGGTCTACTTTTACTCTCACCTCGCAGCCTTTTTCTTTTGAGATAATTTCTTGTAATGTATTGATATCAAAATCTATGGGTTTTATCTCAGGCAGCTTGATTTTTGCATTTTTATCCAAAAAATCTTCCGCCTTTTTTACTGCTTTTGTCATTTTATTGTATGATTTTTTAGCATCATCATCAAATGTAAAAATACCATGATGGTGAAGTATGATACCTTCTGTTTTATCCCAGTCTAAATCTTTACTCATCTCATAAACTTTCTTTGCCAAAACAAATCCGGGCATCACATAAGGAACTATCAAAAAATTTGGAAAAAGCTTTTTTATAAGTTCTTCACCTTTTAAAGAGTTTGATATAGTAACAATAGCATCAGCGTGAGTATGATCTACAAATTTATAAGGGATGATAGCATGCAGTATCGCTTCGACTGAAGGATTTGGAGCAGTTTTATCTGTCATAGCCTCTCTTTGCAGCCTTAACATATCGCTATCATTAAGACTCTTAAGTTTTGCCAACTCTTTTAAAGACTGAAGTTTCACAGGAGCAAACCCTTCTCTTTTTATGGAAGAAAGATCCCAGCCACTTCCTTTGACATAGAGTATGCCATCTTTTTTCAAAGAAGTATTGCCTCCACCGTGAAGTACAAGTGTGTCGTCGCTTCCTAAAAGATTGGAAGTATAAACTCTAATATCCAAATCATCTTTGTATAAGATATTGTTCATATTTTTACCAAATAATCCAGCTCATTAGTATATTTATCTTCAGTATATGGTTCGTATGCATTTTTATATACTGCATAATGAGCAGATTTTTTGTGTCCGTTTAGTGCTTCTTCATTCTCCCAAGTCTCTACTGCCATAAATTTTCTTGGATTACTTTTGTATTGATAAATATTGTAATTTAAACACCCTTTTTCTTCTTTTGAGGGTATCACCATAGCTTCTAAAAGCTCTTTTAGTCTGGACTCACTTCCATTTTTTGCTATAAAAGTTACTCTTTTTGTTATGTGCATTTTAAAACTCCTTTAATATTTTATCAAAATGATATATATTTTACCTTTATTTTGTAAAAAATATTTTAAAAGTAAAAAATTATTATTGGGTTTGAATTTGAGAGTTTAAAGTAAAGAGTGCAGAGCAGAATAAATCTGCTCATAAAGAATGGCTACAGGCCTGTAACATTTTCCGCTTGAGGGCCTTTTTGACCTTCACCAATCGTAAAAGTAACTTTTTGACCTTCATTTAGTGTAGCGCGGTCATAGCCATCGTTATTGATTTGACGAAAATGTACAAATACATCCTTGCCTCCATTTTCCTGTTCGATAAAGCCGAAACCTTTGTCACTGTTAAACCATTTAACTGTTCCATTTAATAATTCTGCCATTGAGAATCCTTTTTATTTAATACACCATATTTCTAAGGTGGTTGAAAATCTAATAACAAGTCAATTTTAGGTGAATTTTACTGTCAACAAGAAGTTATCAATACAAAGCAATCTAAAGATGTAACTAGAATCATCTTTCATAGATGAAAGCATATCTGATTTATGATTAAAGCAATATAAATCAATAGTACTTTAATGATATTTCAAATCTTGCTTATTCGAAAATTTATAATCCAAAGTGATGAAAAGGTGGTATAATGTCATATTATCTAACAAAATTAATGCTCGATAAATTTCTGATATAATTAGCAAAAAAGGAGAGTTAAAATGAAAAATATCACAATAAAACAACTTGAAACCAGAAAATCAATAAGAAACTTTACGGGAGAAAGTGTGAGCGATGAAGACTTGCAAACTATCTTTAAATGCGCACAAAGATGTCCTACTTCAGTTAATGGACAACAAATTTCACTTATTTATACAAGAAATAAAGAAAAAATTGCTCAAATAGCAAAGATATCCGGCGGTCAACCTCAGGTTCAAAGTGCAAATGTTTTTGTCACTTTTGTCATAGATTTCAACAGAACTAATTATGCATGTTCTAGCATAGGCAAAAAGCAAGTTATCCATCAATCAGCTGAAGGTATTATCGTAGGAGTTGTCGATGCGGGGATTATGCTAAGCTCCTTACAAATTGCAGCCGAAGCCTTAGGATACGGCACAACTGCGATAGGAGGCATAAGAGCAAATATAGGAGAGCTTATAAAACTTTTAGAACTTCCGTCTTTAACTTTTCCTATAGTTGGCACAACCATTGGAGTTGCAACAAAAAAAGCTAAAGAAACACCACTCAAACCAAGAGTTCCGATGGAAAGTTTTGTTTTTGAAGATGTATATGATGATAAAAAAGTAAAAGAAGGCGTAGATCAATACGAAAAAGATTTAAAAAAATTTAGGAATGAAAATCACATGGATTATTTAGCTTCATATAAAGAGCAAACTGCAAAATACTATGAAAATATATATTTTAGGCAAATAAAAGTATATTTTGAGCAACAAGGTTTTAAATTTAAAGATTAGAAAAAATATAAAATGATAAAGATGATAAGTTTTTTACACCGTAGATAGGGTGTTGAGAAATACACCAAGAAACTACTTTAATCTATAAATATTAGTGATACCTACACTATTATTGGAAATTTAGCTATAATGAATACAATACCAAATACTTACTCTGTATTATAATATCGTTTTTTCGATCTCCTAAAAACATAAAATAACATATTGCAAGCACAAAGTCTTTCATTAACTAAAAAGTAGCCCTATTGGCTTAAGCTAAATTTGTACTTAAAATTACATATAAAAAAAACAAGGAAATAAAATGAATAAATTCAAAATAGGGGTCATTGGGACTTCGAAAAAAGAGGATGAAAGGCGTTTACCGATCCATCCGGAGCATCTATCTCGCATGCCTAAAGAGATTCGCTCTGGGCTTATCTTTGAAGAAGGATACGCAGAGCCATTTGGTATCTGCGATGCCCAGATTGCAGCTCAAAGTGGCGGTATTGCCTCAAGAGACGAGATATTCGCCGATATTGGCAATGTTCTTATTACAAAGCCTGTACTATCTGATCTATTGGAGCTTAAAGAAGGTGGGACATTGTGGGGATATGTACACTGTGTGCAACAACGAGATATTACTCAAGCCGCAATCAATCGCAGGCTAACACTGATTGCTTTTGAGGATATGTTTGTTTGGTCTCCCCAAGGTTGTATCGGTCGCCATACTTTTTATAAAAATAACGAAATGGCAGGTTATTGTGCCGTGCTTCATGCTTTAGAGCTTAAAGGGATAGATGGACATTACGGCAATCAGAGAAAGACTATCATCTTTAGTTTGGGTGCAGTCAGCCGTGGTGCAATTTATGCTCTAAAAGCACATGGATTTAGAGATATCACGATCTGCATCCAAAGACCAGATCATGAGGTGCGTGAAGAAATTCTTGATTGTCACTATGTTAAGATCATAGAAGGCGGTAAAAATGAGGCACGCTTGTTGATAGTAGAACACAACGGAGCTATAAGACCGCTTGTTGATTTGATTAGTGAAGCAGATATCATCGTAAATGGAACCTTGCAAAAAACGCAAAATCCTATGAACTATGTACTTGAAGAAGAGAGTTCATGCCTAAAGCCAAATAGTTTGATCATTGATGTGAGTTGTGATGAGGGAATGGGCTTCTTTTTTGCAAAACCAACTACATTTAAGCATCCGATGTTTAAATACAAAACCATAGATTATTACGCCGTGGATCATACCCCGAGTTACCTTTGGGAAAGTGCAACCAGGTCTATTTCTGCTGCTTTGATTACCTATATGCAAACAGTACTAAAAGGTCGTGGCAATTGGCAAAAAAATGAGACTATCAGGCGTGCTATTTGTATTGATAATGGAGTGATCCAAAATCCCTTGATCTTGTCATTTCAAAAGCGTGAAACAAAATATCCTCATGCTTCCTCTTCATTATTTCATGGTTAAAAAATTTATGTCAAGATAATGCTACACATACACTTTACAAAGTAGTGATAAAATCAAAACAGTTTTTTATATAAAACAAGATAAAATACAAAAAGGAAAGAGGATGAAAAAATTAATTTTAATATTAGGGATAGTCATTATGTCACTACAAGCGAAAGAGCAGACTATAGTCTTCTCAGCAGGATGTTTTTGGGGAGTTGAAAAGCATTTTGAGCAAATTCCAGGCGTGCTTGATACAAAAGCCGGTTACGCTGGAGGAAATTACCCTAATCCTGACTATAATAAAGTTTTAGAATATAGAAACAATGCCCCAAAAGGTATAGTCAATTATGCAGAATCAGTAAAAGTTGTATTTGATGATACAAAAGTTACCGCAAAAGAGCTTATCAAAAGTTTTTGGCAAATGCATGACCCGACTCAAGGAAATCGCCAGGGAAATGATATAGGCAACAATTACAGAAGTGCCATATTTTACACAAATGAAAATCAACACAAGATAGCTTTGGAAACTGAAAAAGAGTATCAGGCATTATTGTCCGCGGCAGGATATGGCAAAATCACAACACAAATCAAACCTCTTGTCAAGTTTTACGATGCCGAGCAATACCACCAAAACTATCTTAAAAAGAATCCAAACGGATACTGCCCCGATGATGCCACAGGTGTAAAATTTAAAAAAGAAACACCTCATAAGCAGAGTTTTATAAAGCCTCTTGGTGGTAAAGAGATAATTGTTATAGATGCTCCGTTTTGTCCATACTGTGAACAATTTAAAAAAGATGTTACTTCATCTTACAAAGGTAGCATTCCCCTTAGAACTGTAAATAGTGACAAGTTAAAAGGTTTCGACATTACAACTAAACTCAATGCTACTCCCACAATACTCTTTATAAAAGATGGCAAGGAAGTTTTTGCTCACAGAGGGTATTTGAATAAAACAGAATTTTACAAAGCTCTTGGCAAATTTGAACTTGGTGTCGGCAGTGAAGCTTACAATGTAGCTTTCAACAAAGGGACTGACGGTATGTTTTGCAAAAAATATGATATATTTAAAAATACTCCAGATGGCGTCTTTGTAGATAAACTCTCAGGCGAAGTTTTATTTGACACAAGAGACAGGTTTAATTCACACTCAGGATGGCTTAGCTTTTACAAAGCAGTAAAAGGTGCAATTATAGAAAAAGAAGATAACTCTTATGGAATGCACAGAATGGAAGTTATAGCCAAGACAAGCGGGATTCATCTAGGACATGTTTTCGATGATGCTCCAGGAGGCAGGCAAAGATTTTGTATAAATGCCACTGTTTTAAAATTTATTCCAAGAGATAAGATCAAAAAACCTTAAGTTGTCTTTAATTTGACTTTTTGTATAATGCATTCCTAAAATTTTAATAAAGGTAAGTTTCATGGCAAATCACAAGTCTGCTGAAAAAAGAATCAGACAAACAAAAAAAAGAACTGAGAGAAATAGGTTCTATAAAACTAGAATTAAAAATATAACAAAAGCTGTAGAAGCCGCAGTAGCAAGTGAAAATATTGAAGAAGCTACTGAAGCTTTTAAAAAAGCCAATAAAAATATCCATAAATATGTAAGTAAAGGAATTTTAAAGAAGAATACAGCTGCTAGAAAAGTAAGCAGACTTCATAACTTGGTTAATTCCCTAAACAAACCTGCTGCGTAATCCAAGCGAATATTGTAAATCATGCTAAAAGAAAAGTTATCTCCTTTTCTTAAAAGATACAATGAAATAACAAAATTATTAAGTTCGCAAGAGATAACAAATGATATAAAAAAAATGACTGCTCTTTCAAAAGAGCAGTCAGACTTAACTCCCATAAAAGAAAAAACTGAAAAATATATCCAAACATGTGAAAGCATAGAAGAAAACAAAGAATTACTTGATGATAATGAACTTGGTGAATTGGCCAAAGAAGAGTTAAAAGAGCTGGAACCTGAAAAGTTAAAACTCGAGGATGAAATAAGACTTTTGCTTCTTCCAAAAGATCCAAATGACGATAGAAATGTTTATGTTGAACTTAGAGCTGGAACCGGTGGAGATGAAGCGGCACTTTTTGTGGAAGATCTTTTTAAAGCTTATCTTAGATACGCAGAACTCAGAGGTTGGAGTGTAGAAATCATCTCAAGCAGTGAAGGAAGTGCCGGTGGCTTTAAAGAGATGATAACTCTCATAAAAGGAAAAGGTGCTTACAGCAGACTAAAATATGAAGGCGGTACGCATAGAGTCCAAAGGGTACCCGAAACCGAATCACAAGGAAGAGTCCACACCTCAGCTATAACAGTAGCTATTATGCCCGAAGTTGATGATATAGAGATAGAAATAAATTCAAACGATTTAAAGATAGATGTCATGAGAAGCAGCGGCTGTGGCGGACAATCGGTCAATACAACTGACAGTGCCGTCAGGATAACCCATTTGCCAACTGGCATAGTAGTAACAAATCAAGATCAAAAGTCTCAGCATAAAAATAAAGATAAAGCTATGAAAGTTCTTAAAGCCAGACTGTATGAACTTGAGATGAGAGAGCAAACAGCAAAAGAGGGAGCAGATAGAAAAACTCAAGTAGGCACAGGGGATAGAAGTGGCAGGATAAGAACTTATAATTACCCACAAAACAGAATTACAGACCACCGCATAGGACTAACCTTATACAGACTTGACGCCATAATGCAAGGAGGTCTTTTTGATGAGATAATAGACCCTCTCATAACTCATTTTCAAGCTGAGGCTATCAAAGAAGCAGGAATATAAGCCCTACCTCAGTTGAAAGCATAAAGAGATTGTGCTTCACCTTTGTCTGCCTCTTCGGTATCATATCTTAAAAATTTATGTTTTACCATAAATTTTCTAATCATTTGTACATATTTATCTCTAAGCTGAGAATATTTTTTCATAGTTTGTGCTGCATCTACTCCACTAAATTTTTCATCTAAAATTCTAGATTGATATCTTTGAATTCTAAAATTTTTATAAGCTCTATTGCTGTTTAAATTATTTACATAAGCGTCAACAGAAGCTTGTAAAGAATTAAAAATTCTTATTTTATGGATTTTGCCTTCTGCTCTGTCTTGAGGAATTATCCCTTTTGCTCCATAAGTCCACTGACCAAAAAGATTGTCAGCTTGTATAGCAAATCTACTCTTTCCCCATGCACTCTCTATGGCAGCTTGAGTTAATGCTAAAGATTCCGGAACTTTATCAATCTTCAAAAGATAATCATCTTTATCGAAAAGATTTTTTATATTATAAATTTTTGAAATCCTAACAAGTCTTCTTAAATCACTTTTATCAATACCGCCAAAGCCTTTTTTTTCAAGTTTATTAAAAAAGTTGATCACAAACTCTCTTCTTTTTAGTGTTATTTTATTGGCTTTTTTTATCATTGGTAGCATAATCTCTACAAATTTATTTCTTTGCAAAGAGGTATTTTTTATCTTATAATACCAAGAAGGCAATCCTCCAGCAAATAATATCGATGATAAAAGTAATATTGATATCAATATTCTTTTCACTTTTTTTCTCCAGTTATAAAATTTTATCTCTTATTATATCAAAAACTTTTACAACTTTTCCTTTAAAATAAATTTTATTATTTTTATAAGATAGGGTTAATCTTTCACCACTTTTTGGATATACATTGGCTATATCTCCCACATAACTCTTAGCTCTTGCCATATAAAAACAAGCTGCCATTCCCGTACCACATGCCAGCGTTTCGTCCTCAACTCCCCTTTCATAAGTTCTTACGAAAATTTGATGATTTTCTACCATTGCAAAATTTACATTGGTATTATATTTTTGTCTTAATTCTTTAGCCAAATCTTTTGAGTAACTATTTAAATCTTTAACAAAAGTCACCAGATGAGGCACTCCCGTATCAAGAAAATCCCAAATATAACCCTTATCATTGATATCACTATCTATGATTTTCAAATCTGTCAACATGACTTCAACAGTATCATTTTCAACCGTAGCTTCTATAATACCTGCTTTAGTTAAAAATTTCATATTTTCTTCAGCCAAGGCATTATTGAGTGCATAATGAGCTGCTGCTCTGCTGCCATTGCCACACATTTCAGCCTCACTGCCATCACTATTGTAAAATTGCCACTTAAAATCATATTCAAAAGAATTGCTTGGCAAAAGCACGATAAGTCCGTCTGCTCCAACCCCGATTTGTCTGTGACACAACTCTTTGGCTAAATTACTTCTATTTTTTTCTAAAAACGTATGAAATATTACAAAGTCATTTCCACTTGCACTATATTTTGAAATTTGCATTATCTTCTCCTATATCTGGCAATATTAGTTTTATATTATTTTGTAAAAAATTTAAATCTTTTGAATTGTCTATCACCAAATCGGCTAATTTTCTTTTTTCTTCTATATCCATTTGGGACATTATTCTCTTTAATGCTTCATCTTTTCTTATGCACTCTCTTTTCATAAGTCTGTTTAATTGCACCTTTTCAGGAGCGTAAACTACTATAATCATATCTGCTTTATAGCTATTACTTTCAAAAAACAAAGGAATGTCTATAAGATATTTTTTATGAATACTTTGTAACTTCTTGGACTCTTTTTTTATCTCTTTTCTTATTTTAGGGTGCAAAAAATCTTCCAACTCTTTTTTTTTCTCTGCATCAGAAAAAATTAACTGCCCCAATCCTTTTCTGTCTATTTTATTATTTTTAATATATTTTTTACCAAATAATTTTCCGATAGATTCTTTGTTTTCATCAAGTAACCTGTGAGTAATCTTATCAGCATCTATTATCTCATAGCCATTTTTTTCAAATATTTTGCAAACTGTACTTTTTCCTGTGCAGATACCGCCGGTAATAATTATAACCATTACTCTCCTTTTATCCATATTTTATCATATAATCGATAAAATACGACAATATTCAAAAAGGAAAAAGATATGTGCTACCAAAAATTACAAAGAATCTTAACGGCTGTTGTTCTTGGCATAACTTTACTTTTTTTTGCATTGGGGTTCAATGGCGATACCAAAATGTTTCAAATAGCAGTAATTTTACAAATTTTTGTTATTTTAATGCTTCTTTTGTGGGCATTTACAAACTTCTGTCCTTCTATATGGTTTTTAAAAAAAATATTTCCTCCTTGTGATTGGAAAAAGTAATGGAGATTAATAAGTGAGCAAAATAAGTTACAAAGATGCCGGTGTTGATATAGATGAAGGTGCGAGATTTGTTGAAGAGATAAAACCTTTTGTTACTTCGACTTTTGATAAAAATGTCATAGGTGGCATTGGCTCTTTTGCCGGAGCTTACGAGCTACCATCAGGATATAAAAAACCGGTTATTTTAGGTGCGACTGACGGAGTCGGTACAAAACTCAAACTTGCAATAGATGCCAAAAGGTTTGATACAGTCGGAATTGACTTGGTTGCTATGTGTGTAAATGACCTTATATGCAACTTTGCAACACCTATGTTTTTTTTAGACTATTATGCAACAGCTAAACTTAAAACCAGCGAATCAACTGCCGTAGTTAAAGGCATAAGTGAGGGTTGTTTGCAAAGCACATGTGCTTTGATAGGCGGCGAAACTGCTGAGATGCCTGGAATGTATGCAAAAAATGATTTTGATTTAGCAGGTTTTGCAGTCGGAATTGCCGAGAAAGACGAATTGGACAGAGTAAATAAAGTCAAAGAGGGTGATATGTTGATAGCACTACCTAGTTCAGGTATTCATTCTAACGGTTACTCACTTGTTAGAAAATTATTGTTTGAAAAATTAAATCATAAATTTGATGATAAAATAGCCGGAGAAAAACTCATTGACCTGCTCTTAAAACCTACCAAGATATATGTAAAAACTTTTACAAAACTAAAACCTTATATAAATTCACTTGCCCATATAACAGGTGGCGGTATAATAGAAAATTTACCGAGAGCTTTACCTAAAAATCTACAAGCGATAATCAGAAAAAATGATATAAAAACTCTCCCTATCTTTGAATATATGTCAAAATTTGTAGAAGAAAAGGAAATGTTTCAAACTTTCAACATGGGAGTTGGTATGGTTATCATAGCAAATCCGAAAAATGTTGATAAAATTTTGGAAAATTCAGATGGTTATATAATTGGAGAGATACAAAAGGGAATAAACAAGGTTCAAATAAAAGGATAAGGATATGATTAAAAGAAAAAAGATATACAACCCAGACTCAAAAGAGAGTGTAGGAGAAAGAAGGGTCTTTGGCGGCAATCCTACAGGAATATTTGAATTAAATAAGATAAAATACCAATGGGCTTATAATCTTTGGGATATGATGCTAAATAATACCTGGTTTCCAAAAGAAGTTGACATGACTACTGATGTCAGGGATTATAAACAACTCACAGACCAAGAAAAGGTCTCTTATGACAAAGCTTTGTCTCAGCTTATTTTTATGGATTCACTTCAAACAAATAACTTAATAGATAATGTAAATCCCTTTATAACTTCTCCAGAGATTAACCTTATACTTGTTAGACAGGCTTATGAGGAAGCTTTACATTCACAAAGTTATGCTGTTATGGTGGATAGCATTTCAAGCAATACAGATGAGATATATGAAATGTGGAGGCAAGATGCAAAACTAAAAGGCAAGAATGATTATATCGCAAGTGTTTATGAGAAGTTGGCCGAAAATCCAACGGAAAACCAGATAGTAAAAGCAATGTTTGCCAATCAAATTTTAGAGGGATTATATTTTTACAGTGGTTTTACTTTTTTTTATACATTGGCAAGAAGCGGCAAAATGCTTGGTTCTGCTCAAATGATAAGATTTATCCAAAGGGATGAAGTAACTCATCTTTTGATATTTCAAAACATGATAAATGTCGTCAAAAAAGAGAGGCCTGAACTTTTTACAAAAGAGTTGCTTGATGAAGTTTATCATATGTTTGAAGAAGCTGTAAAACTTGAAGTATCTTGGGGACAATACATAACAAACGGTCAAATTTTGGGATTAACGGATGAGATTATAGATGAATATATCAAGTATTTGGCAAATGAAAGGCTAAAAGCGGTTGGATTAAAGCAGCTGTACAATGCAAAACATCCGATAAAATGGGTAGATAATTTTAGCCAGTTCAATAATCAAAAAACTAACTTTTTCGAGGGAAATGTTGCAAACTATTCAAAAGGAAGTTTAACTTTTGACGACTTTTAAAGAGTTAGTATCTTTACAATTTTCTTATGATAACTTTGCATTTGAAAAGAATTTTAAAAAACTCTCATCTCTTGTCAAAAAAGCTCCAACGAATTCTATCATTTGTGCTCCGGAGCTTTGTCTTAGTAATTTTTGTTATGATAATATGTTTAAAGCTGCCGATTTTAGCAGAAAGATAGAAAAAGAATTATTAAAACTTACAAAAAACAAAACTCTTTGTTTAAGCATGATTGAGTATGAAAACGGTAATTTTTACAACAGAGCAAAATTTATTCAAAATGAAAAAATTATATATCAAAGAGACAAGTATGAGCTTTTCAAACTTGGCAAAGAGGATAGTTATTTTACCCCCGGTAAAAAAAATGATATAAAAATTTTTAAAGTAAATGGTATAAAATATGCAATTCTTATATGTTTTGAGCTTAGATTTGTGGAGCTTTGGAAACATATTCAAGGTGCAGATATAGTTTTAATACCGTCTTTATGGGCAACAGCAAGAAAAAAACATTTACAAATCCTAAGCAATGCCTTATCGCTTCTAAACCAGTGCTTCGTAATCGTATCAAACAGTGCAAATGAAGATATGGCAAAAAATTCTTCTTTTTCTTCACCTTTTGGTAAATTCTATAAAAATGATAGAAAAAGTTTAATTTTAAAAGAGATAAATTTAAAAGAGATAAAAAAAATGAGAAGATATATAGATATAGGAATAAAATGATAGAAAAAAAGATACAGTTTCAAAAATGCAAAAAAATGGCTGAAGAGATTGATAAAATCTTTCCTTTGGAAGAACATATTTTTGAAGTTTTTACGCAAATACAAAGAGAATCCTTTGTTCCGGTTGGATTTAAACATTATGCTTATAAGTTAGATGCCTTGCCTCTATCTTCAAGTCAATGGATCAGTTCGCCCTTAACAGTTGCAAAAATGACACAATTTTTAGAAATAAACGATAAAGTCGATTCTGTTATGGAGATTGGGTGCGGGAGTGGGTATCAAGCTGCAATTTTAAGTAAATTAATAAGAAGAGTTTTTACGATTGAAAGAATTGAAAAGTTATCAATAGAAGCAAAAATAAGATTTAAAAAGATGGAAATTAACAATATTCATATAAGATGTGATGATGGACAAAATGGCTGGAGTTCTTATGCCCCATTTGACAGGATACTCTTTTCCGCCTCAATCAAAGAAATACCAAAGAAAATATTCAATCAACTAAAAAATGGTGGTATTTTAGTAGCTCCCATAGAAAAAGACAAAAAACATATAATTACAAAATTTATAAAAAAGGATGATAAAATTATCAAAAATGAACTCGATAATTGTCTTTTTGTACCTATTTTAAACGGAGTGAAAAAATAATTATGATATAATTTTACCTTATGACAAAAGGAGATAAAATGAAATCAATTGCTACAATAAAAATTGATGACAAGGTCTATGAATTCCCAGTTTTAGAAGGCACCAGAGGTCCTAATGTCCTGGATATCAGATCGTTTTATAAAGATACAGGGATGTTTACATACGACCCTGGTTTTACTTCAACCGCAAGCTGTAATTCAAAGATAACATTTATAAATGGAGAAAAAGGTGAGCTTAGATACAAAGGTTATCCAATAGAAGAATTGACTGAAAAGTACAAATATCTTGATATCTGTTATCTTCTTTTAAATTCCAAATTACCTACACATGAGCAATCAATAGAATTTGATAACGAATTAAGACATCGTGCATTTGTTGATGAGGGCTTTCAAAGCCTTTTTAACGCTTTTCCAAGAACTGCACATCCTATGGCAATGCTCTCTTCAGCTGTAAGCGCACTCTCTGCATTTTATTATGACCATGTCGATATTTCAAATGAATCTGAATTTGCCCAAATGTCAGGAAGAATTATAGCAAAGATCCCTACCTTAGCATCTTTAGCTTACAGAAGAGGACTTGGTATTCCCATCATTTATCCAGACATTGATAGATACTTTACAGAAAACTTTTTATATATGCTAAGAGCATATCCAGGTGGCAAAATGCATAGAAATATCAATGAAAAAGCAGATACAAAGATTAGTGATATAGAAGTCAAAGCACTTGATACCATCTTTACTTTACATGCCGATCATGAGCAAAATGCTTCAACAACAACAGTAAGAACGGTTGCATCAACCGGAGCTCATCCTTACGGTGCCATATCAGCTGGTATAAATGCTTTATGGGGAAGAGCTCATGGTGGGGCGAACGAGTCTGTTATAGCTCAGCTTGAACTTATTGGTAATGTTAAAAATGTAGATAAATATATAGCAAAGGCAAAAGATCCAGATGATCCTTTTAGACTTATGGGTTTTGGACACAGAGTTTATAAAAACTTTGATCCAAGAGCAAGAATACTAAAAAAACTTCAAGATCAGTTAAAAGACGAATTAAATCTCGACTCAAGGCTCCTAGAAATTGCTCATAAGATAGAAGATATAGCTTTAAATGATGAGTATTTTATAAAAAGAAACCTTTATCCAAATATTGATTTTTATTCGGGAGTTATTTTAACAGCTCTTGGGATTCCTAAAAATATGTTTACCGCTATATTTGTGATAGGAAGAACTGTTGGATGGATTTCTCAATGGGTAGAATTTAAAAAAGATAAAAAAACAAAAATAGCAAGGCCCAGACAGTTATATCTTGGGTTATAACTGTATTTCAAATGAATTTTTAGAGGAAGCATAGTAGTGGTAATCTAATTTGAAATTATGATTATCAAGAATTGTTTTTACAATATTTAGACCAAGCCCATAACCTTTGCTTCCTCTTGAACTATCATCTTGAGTAAATTCCTCACAATAGTATTCAAGTGGCTTTGTAAGTTTTTCGCCATAACTTTGTACCAATATTTTATCCTTTTGTACCATGATAAAAATCGGTTTTTTTGCAGAATACTTTAAAGCATTATCTATTAAATTTTTTAGAGCAATACTTAGATAATTTAAATCTCCTTTTATATTAAAATTCTCTTTTATATCTACTTTTACAAGTGATTCGTCTTCTATGAGCATTTTTGACAAAGCCTCAGACAGAAGAGTTGTTGCCTCAAAAGTTGTAGTATTTAAAGAAGGATTATGTGAATTTAGTTTTTCCATATACAAAAGTTCACTAGTCATCATATCAATTTGATTTATCGCCTTTGTCAGTATATTTTTGTATTTAGATGAATCAATAAACTCCAATGCTAATTTTGACTTTGAAATGGGAGTCTTCAACTCATGACCAATATCTTTTAAAAGTCTTTGTCTTGAGTTTATCAATTTTTCCAAATTTGATGCCATTAAATTAAATGTTAGACAAAGAGTTCCTATCTCATCTTTGGTTTTTACATTTATTCTTTGAGAATAATCTCCATCTGCAACTTTTTGCAAATTTCTCGAAACACTCTTAAGTGGTAACAAAATCTTTATAATAATACTAAATATAGCTATTAAAATGAGTATTTCTCCCAAAACCAAATAATTTAAGAGGCTTTGTTCTTCTATATTTTCATTATCTGATGCATCTTTTATCAATACTCTATCGTTTAAATATTGCATAAATAAAAAATATTTTTCTTTTCTCTTTAAAATCTTAATATCTCCAAAAGTGGATTTATAGTTGTATATGACAGTAGCTTTGCTTAAGTATTTCTTAATATCGGATATTTTTTTGAATTCCATTTCATGTATTTTTTCATTAAGTATTTTCTTGTCACCAAGGCTTAAATATCTAAACAATTCCTTAGAAGCTTGTATATATCTTTGTTTTTGAATTAATTCTATCTTTCCTTGAGTTATCAAGTTTGTTTTAATTGTTATAAATATCATTGTGGACAAACTTATTATAAAAAGGATTGAAACTTTTGTAAATACGGACACTTTTGCCTCTTTAGCCGATAAATTTATATCCGACACCCCAAACTGATTTTATATACTTTGGATTTTTAGGGGTATCTCCTATTTTATTTCTTATATTACTAATGTGCATATCAATAACCCTCTCTTTTGAATCATAATTTAATGAATTAACGCTTTGTGCAATTGATTCTCTTGATAATACCTTATCACTATTTTTTAAAAGTAAAAGTAAAATCTCATATTCTACTTTTGTAAAATCCAACAAATAATTATCCAGACTTATTTCCATTTTATCTTCATTGATTTCAAAATCACCGATTTTTTTATTCTCTTTTGTCATCCTTCTTAATATTGCATTTATCCTGAGTATTAACTCTTTAGGCTCATAAGGTTTAGGAAGATAATCATCAGCTCCAAGTTCAAACCCTGTCACCTTATCTCCAAGATAGCCTCTAGCGGAGGATATAATGATAGGAATATTGGAATTTTCTCTTATTTTTTTACATACATCAAAACCATCCATTTGAGGCAACATTAAATCTAAAATAACCAAATCACATTTATTGTGATTGATAAATTCCAAACCTTGCATAGGTTTATCAAAATCACTTACTTCAAAGTTATAATTTACAAGGTATTCACTCAATAAAGATTTCATGTCCAAATCATCTTCAATCAAAACTATATGTTTTTTCACTCTCGAAATCTCCTTTTCAAAGATATAAAATCTTTAGATAATACCTTTTTTTCTCTTATATTAACAAGTTTTGATATTTTTTTTGTATAACTTGATTTTAAATTTGCTTTTTTTATAAATATATTATTAGGTACACTCAATATATAAACAATGAAAAAAATCGGAAAAAATATCCAAACAACAGAAAAAACTTTTTGGATAATATTTAACTTGATATTTTTTTCTTTTCCCTTTTTATAACCGTCAATCATAGATGTAAGGGCATCGCCTTTGTGAAAAACTTTATCCATTATTACTCCTGCTATATGGACAAACACTACAAATACCAGTAAATTCACAAAAAAGCTGTGTATATCTCCAAAAATACCGGTACTTTTTAAAAAAGGGGTACCAAATGATGCAAAAATTCCTTTATTATCTTGTATACCATAAGCTAAAAAACCGGTTATAACAGATATAAAAGCTAAAACTATCATAGCAATAATCGCCCAGCTTGATGCCGGATTGTGTCCTAAATATTCTTTTTTCTTACCAAATACATTTAAAGTATAATCTTTTAACTCATTTATATCAAAAGTAAAATCACTAAATTTTGAGTACTTAGGACCTATAAACCCCCAGATAACTCTAAATAAAAATAAAATACCCAAGCTTGTTCCAAGAGCAACATGAAAATTCAATACACTCTTTTCATCAGAAATAACATAAGCAAGAAATAAAGTAACTATTAAAAGGATATGAGAAATTCTTGTAATTTTTGGCCAAATATATGTTTTTTGCATAAACTCTCCTTTTTTTCATTTAATGAAAGTTTATATCAAAAATATCAATTTTGTATTTATATTTCTTTACAATTTCTTTACAATTTTAGCTTATAGCTCTATTTAATTTAGGTGAAGGTTGGGAAAACTAAAATCTTCAACAAAAGATTTAAAGTCAGTTGCAGGAAGTGGCTTTGAAAAGTAATATCCTTGTATCTCTTTGCAACCGTTTTTATACAGAAATTCTATCTGTTCTTTATCTTCTGCTCCCTCTGCTATTACATTTATATCCAATGATTTTGATAAGGCTATAATGGCTCTGATTATAGCCTTATCTTCTTTATTTTTTGTTAAATCACGCACAAAAGATTGATCAATTTTTAATTTATCTATATTAAAATATTTTAAATATGCCAAGGAGGAGTATCCTGTTCCAAAATCATCAATAGATATTTTAATGCCCAATTTATGAAAATCATCTAAAATTCTAATAGCAATATTGGTATCTTGCATCAAAACCCCTTCTGTTATTTCAAGTTCAATATGACTTAAAGGTATTTTATACTTTTTAAATATCTGTTGCACTACATTAACAAAATCATACTGTTTAAATTGAACAGCAGAGAGATTTATTGCTAAAATATCAAGTTCAAAACCATCATCAATCCAAGTTTTCATCTGCATTGCAGCTTTTTTTATAACCCATTCACCAATCTCAAATATATATCCGTATCGTTCTGCAATCGGTATAAATTCTGCTGGAGACACTCTGCCGAATTTTTTTGAGTTCCATCTTAAAAGTGATTCTGCCCCTGTAACTTTTCTCTTATCCAAAGATACCTGAGGCTGAAAATAAAGCTCCAATTCATCAAACTTTATTGCATATCTCAAGGCTTGTGCCAACTCTATCTCATGCTCAATACTCTTCTTCATAATTTTATTAAAAAATAAAAAATTATTTTCACCCTGATATTTTTTTGCTTCTGACAATGCAATATCAGCAGCTTTTAATAATTGGTCCTGATTGGTGCCATCAGATGGGTATTGGGCCATGCCTATTGAAACGGTAATATTAATAGCTTCTTCTTTGAGTTTAAATGGCTGATTAAACAGATATACCAGTTTATTTCCTAAAACTACCGCACCATCATTGTCGGTATCTATCAATAACAAAGCAAATGTATCGCCGCCAAACCTTGCAACAGTATCTTGCTCTCTTAAAGAAGTTTTTACTCTTTTGGCTACTTTGTAAAGAATCTTATCGCCATTGTAATAACCTATTTCCTCATTTATAAATTTAAAATTATCAATATTTATAAAAATCATAACAAAAGGCTTTTTGGATCGCTTAAATTTTTTTATAGCTTCTGTTAAGCGATCTATAAAAAGAAGTTTATTTGGAAGAGTCGTGAGTTGATCAAAAAAAGCTAATTTAAAGATATTATCCTCTGTTTCATGGTGAAAAATCTGTAAGATTTTTATACTGCTGATTGCTATTGTTATAGCACATATAGCTCGAAAAAGTTGTACCGGCAAACCAAATATATTTAAAAACCATTTGGTATTTATTATATCAGCAGGAAAAAATTGTGATGGTGAGACTATCAATCCTCCAAAAAAAGCATAAAATATCATTGATATACCAGCAATTTTAAAATATCTTTGTAAATATTTTTGCTCTTTTGAAAACTCTATTTTTTTACTATAAAAATATAAGCCTATACCTAAGATAAATGACCCAGAAAATCCAAATACATAACGCCCTGCATTTGATATACCGTTTGGTGTAAAATCATTTATTATAATGATAAATATTGATAAAAATGCGATTGGATATATGATATATCTTTTAAAAACAATTTTTAATTTATTGTTTGATTTAGATAGAACTTGCTGAATTATATATCTTGAAAACTCAAATAAAAAAAGATATGAAATAATCATAAAAAATATTTTGATTAATTTTAAAAGATAATCGGGATAAATAAAGCGATACAAATCCATCCATTCGCTTAAACCATGAATAACTCCAAATATACCCAAAATCCAGATTTTATCTGCAAATATAAATTTACTTTCTTTTGGAATTGAATAAAGAATCAAGACTCCCATCATAAAAAATGAAAGACCATATATAAAAAATATCAAATCCATTTTGAATATTCCTTTTAAAATGATAATACTCTAAAAACATTTTAATAACTTTTTAATATAATTTATTTTTAAGTATATGCTTTTAGATTATGCCTTTTTTTCAATAAAATAAAGGTAAATATTTAAGTATGATAATCTTTTTAGATACTAATAT
The DNA here is from genome assembly GCA_026993075.1 of Campylobacteraceae bacterium. Lineage (GTDB taxonomy): Bacteria > Campylobacterota > Campylobacteria > Campylobacterales > JALSKU01 > JALSKU01. The sequence continues at coordinate 31,938 of JALWUQ010000037.1, read as the reverse complement.
AAAAATATGTAAGTTTTAATTGCACCATGAGCTCCGACAACCAAAGCTTGCTCAATATCTGCTGTTTTTGAGGGTCCTGAGATAAATATACCAAAGTTATTTTCTTTCAAATCAACTTTTTTATAAGCTTCATTCATATTATTTAATAAATTTTTTTTATTTAATAAAATTATCAAATTTTCGCATATAACATAAATTGATCTAAATTTAACACTTTTTCCATTACACCAGAGTGCTCCATTTTCACAAACTCCAAAACTTGCTTCTACTACTGCTATATCTGCTTTTTTTAAATCTTTTGGAGAATAAAGACTATTTTTATCTATCGTATTAATTTTACAATCTTTAACAAAAGATACTATTTTTTTCGATGATCCAAAAAGTTCATTTATCTTTTGGTTTATCTCTTCTTTTTCAATTTCAAAAACCTCACCACCGGCTTTTTTAAGATTTGTTTTAAAAATACTTTCCTTGTCATCATAGGTTGTGAAAATTGTCTCAAAAGTTTTTAATTTTACCTTTTTTGTATTGGCATTTTTGATAGCATTTAAGATACTGCTTTTACTCATTTTTTCATCTTTTTATAAATATCGCTAAAACTTTTTTTTGCTAAAGTTGGCATTTCCCGCCCCCTTCCCCAAATATTATATTTTGAATATAAAATTTTTTTAGGAATTAAAGGCATAAAAAATTTTGCGGTCTTAAATACAAGTTTTGTCAAAACAGGATATAAAAAAATAAATGTAGCAACTTTTAAAGTATATTTTTTAGAAGAGCTTAAATATCCTTGTTTTACAAAATCTTTTCTGTAAGATAAAAGTTGATGTGTAATATCAATCTTTACCGGACAAATATCCACACAAGAGCCGCAAAGTGTGGATGCAAAAGCACTGTCGCCATTGTATTTCAAATCCCTGTTTGAGCCAAGGAGTGAGCCTATGGGTCCTGGGATCGTATAAGAGTAACTATGTCCGCCACTTCTTCTGTATATCGGGCAGGTATTCATACAAGCTCCACATCTTATACACTGTAATGATTTTACAAAATCTTTTTGGGATAATATTTTACTTCTTCCATTATCTACTATGACTATATGTATTTGCGTATCTTTTGCGGGTTTAGTATAGTGTGAAGTATAAGTTGTTATACTTTGACCGGTCGCACTTCTTGCTAACATCCTTATAAAGACTCCTAAATGTCCAACTTTTGGAATAATTTTTTCAATACCCATACAAGCAATATGAAGCTTTGTTAAAGATGTCCCCATATCTGCATTACCTTCATTGGTACATACTACAAAACTACCACTTTCACTAACTGCAAAGTTAACTCCGGTTATCGAAGCATCAGCATTTAAAAATTTTTCTCTTAAATGGACTCTCGCCTTTTTTGTAAGATATGTGGGATCACTGTTTCCTTTTTTTGTATGTAAAAACTTTTCAAAGGTTTGAGCTACTTGTTCCTTTTTAAGATGGATTGCCGGAAGTACAATGTGACTTGGCTTTTCACCTCTTAATTGTATTATCCTCTCACCTAAATCCGTATCAATTACCTCTATGCCTTCATTTTCTAAAAAAGGATTTAAATGACACTCTTCAGTTAACATTGATTTACTTTTTACTACCTTTTTAGCACTATTTTCTTTTAAAATCTTATATACTATTTGATTATGCTCCAACGCATCTTTCGCCCAATGTACTTTTAGCCCGTTATTAATAGCATTTTTTTCAAATTCTTCGAGATAAATATCAAGATTGGACAAAGTATGTGCTTTTATATTATCAGCTTGCTCTCTTAAACTCTCCCACTCTTTAAGTTCTTTAATGGCATTATCTCTTTTTTGTCTGACAAACCATAAAGCATTGTCTTGCCAAGAAGCAAAAGAAGTATTGTTTAAAAATTCTTTTGCTTTAAGTGCATGGTTCATTTGATACTTCCTGAAAGAATTTCCGTAATATGTAAAGTTTTTATATTATATTTCTCTCTTTTTATAATACCTTGCATATGCATAAGGCAAGAACTATCATAACCCACTATATACTCTGCACCACAATCAAGATGATCTTTTATCCTATCTTTTCCCATTTGCACAGAGATTTCAGGCTCATTTATACTAAAAGTACCGCCAAATCCACAACACTCATCAGATCTTTTGAGTTTTACTATTTCTATCTCTTTAACAAGTTTTAACAAATATAGAGGTTTTGAATAATATGGAAAATTAAGTTCACTACTGAGTGCAAGTTTTAATTCTCTTAGTCCATGACAACTTTGATGGAAGCCTACTTTATGAGGAAAGCTCACATTAAGTTTTTTTACCTTTACAATATCTGTTAGAAATTCACAAATCTCATATATATTTTTTTGTATATGTTTATATTCTGGGGTATCATTTATATATTGACTATAATGATTTTTTACCATTGAAACGCAACTGGCACTGGGTGCTACTATATAATCATAAGATTTAAAAATTTTTACAAATCTAAGGGCAAGCTTTTTTGCCTCACTTGAACACCCTGTATTTGCCATAGGTTGCCCACAACAAGTTTGATTAAACGGATATATAACTTCATAGTCAAATTGTTCAAGCAATTTCAGGGTTGAAAGAGCAACATCCGGATATATCTCGTTGATATAGCAAGGTATAAATAGTCCTATGGTTTTTTTATTCAAAAGTACATTCCGTAATTATTTATTTATTTTAAAAATTACTCTTGATTATACATATTTGACTTTAGATATAGAAAATCAGACATCTTTGTCCATTCTCTTACCATCTTTAAATATTTTCTTTGATCCTGAAGAATTTGTTTGAATATTGGATCTTTTGAAGCATATTCCGCCAATACTTCATCGTCTGCTTTTTTCATAGCACCTAAAATAGTTCTTGAAAATGTTCTAATTTGAATTTGAGGATACTGTGTTTTTATCTTTTTCCAAGCTCTTGCATTCATATCATAATTTTGAACATACATATCAAATGCATTTGCTTTCATAGCATCTTTTAATATGGCTTTCAGATACAATGGAAGCTTATCCCACTCTTTTTTATTGATAAAATATGATAAAGATGTTGCGGGCTCATGCCATCCGGTATAATAATATTTTGCTATTTTTTGAAAACCCATGCTTATATCCATACCAGGCCCAACCCATTCTAATGCATCAATTCTGCCACTTTTAAGAGCATTATATAATTTTCCAGGAGCTATATTTGTTACTTTTACTCCAAGTTTTGACATAACTTCGCCCGCAAGTCCCGGAATCCTCATCTTAAGACCTTTAAAATCTTTCAATGAATTAATCGGTTTTTTAAACCATCCACCCATTTGGTTTCCTGTTGCACCTCCTGGAAAAGCCATAATATTATATTTGTTATATACTTTTTCCATATATTTCATGCCATTTCCATAATAAAACCATCCCCATTGTTCAGGTGCAGTCATACCAAACGGGATAGTCGTAAAAAAGACTGTGCTTGGATCTTTACTTTTATAATAATATGATGCAGTATGGCCCATTTGATATTTATCATTTTTTACCATATCAAATATTCCAAATGGTGATTTAGTTTGATT
>JALWUQ010000037.1:0-28257 GCA_026993075.1 Campylobacteraceae bacterium | reverse complement strand
ACGGGATAGTCGTAAAAAAGACTGTGCTTGGATCTTTACTTTTATAATAATATGATGCAGTATGGCCCATTTGATATTTATCATTTTTTACCATATCAAATATTCCAAATGGTGATTTAGTTTGATTTTTAGAGTAAACTTTGATTATTAACTTTCCATTACTCATCAGCTTAACATCATTAACAAATTTATAAACTGTGCTGCTAAGTGGGGGTAGGTTTTTTGACCAAGTCATTGCAAGTTTCCAATGATAAACTTTTTGTTTCGCATTAGCAATACTAAAACTTATACCGATAAGTAAAGTAATAATAAATATTAATTTTATGCTTTTAAAAATCCTCATACATTTCTCCTTTAAAAATTAAATTTTTTATATTTAGATTATACTTGTTCAAATATTTGATAAAACTTAATTTACTTTAAGCCATAAACTTCTATTTTATCTAAAATTCAACTATTTTTCACTATAATTCGTTTTAGCATTGAGAATATCAAGGTATTTTCAATGCTCTTCTTCAGACCTGTGCAATGGGTTTTTAGGATAATGCTTCAGGGCGGGAACGCAGCAGAGCACCCTAACTTTTCATGTGCCGCAGCCATCTGAAGAGGAGTCTTTAAACATCTTCGTTAAAATACTTTTCTATATTTAAAGCAAAATTATAAAAATTAATACTGTTTATAATGGAATTTTCTTTTAATCTATTTATTATTTCTATTTTTCCTCTTACTAATTCTTTTGATTTTACTCCGTAAGAGATAGATAAAGTTGCCTCTATAAAAGCCGCCACTCTATCACATGCTTTTAAAGCTTTCCCATCAATAGCATTAAATCTATTTTCATTATAGTCGTTGATATTTTGGACTTCTTTTATAGTATCAATTTTTATTTTATTTGAAAATTCGTCTTTTTTATCATCATATAAACCTAAAATATATTTAAACTCTTCTCTAAATTTCAGCGGAACAAAAGGTAGTATTTCATCTTCTATTTTTCTTATCTCATACTCACTGATTATGTCATCAAGCCCACTGACAGAATACTTTACAGGAGAGATTATATCTCTTGTAAGAGCTTCAGGGAGGTCATGAAACAGGGCACAAAAAAAGTTATTTTCAACTCTTTTTTCACAAGCTTTTATATCCAATGAATAAAAATATCCTAAAAAAGCAACTATGAGCATGTGTCCTAAAACAGATGTATTTGGAATACGAGGAGTTTGAGCCCATCTTTTTTGAAATCTGAGCCTACCACTTATATCAACCAAATGAGCCAATTTTTTTCCTAAAGCTATCTTTCTAACTCCGATAAGTTCATAATAATCCTCTATCTCCTCTTCAACTGCAATTTTAGTTTTGTCAATATCACTTAAAAAAGAACTTGTTTGATAAATGATAGAAAATTCCCATTTTGTAGAGAGATATGACGCAGCTTTTAGTATAAATCTCTCTTTTTTATATAAATTATCATTAATCAAATACTCTTCAAATCTTTTTAAGAAATTACCATTGTCTATATCTTTTATAGAATCTTTTAAGTTTTTAATAACCCAAGAATTTATCTCACTCTTTTTTTGCATTAAGGCTTTATGAAACACATCAGGTCTTATATCAGTAACTACAACTCTTCTTAAAAATTCAAAAATTCCACCCTCAATCAAAGCATTATAATCGACATCCTTTTCAAATTTTGCTAAAAAATAAGCTATTATAAATTTATGAGCCTGTTTATCAAGTTCAACAAGATCTATCATTCTAGGATAATCATTCCACCTTTGGATTGAAGCAGCAGTGAAGAAATAATCAATAAGTTTTGGATTTAACATCATATTCTCTCTCAATTACAGTATGAACATTTCCTCTAGGATTAAAATCTCCTATTATCTTCATCCTTTTTGGTTTTAAATTTTTAAGTAGCGCATCAAATATTTCATTAATACTGTCTTCATGGCTTATATATCTATCCATAAAAGAATTTATATAAAGTTTTATTGCCTTAAGTTCCACCACCTTTTTATTTGGTATATATTCCAAATAAATCGTAGCAAAATCAGGATAACCGCTCCTTGGACATCTACACATAAATTCAGGTAGTGTTATTTTGATAGTATATTCTTTTCCATTTTTATTTGGCCAAAAATTTTCATTTTTATTTATATCAAAATCTTTTATCTCATTCTCTCCATATCTCATATAATTTTCCTTTATTTAATCTTTGTAACAGGCTTACCTACTACATATCCTTGTACAAAATCAATTCCCAAACTTTTAAAATTATTGAAACTATTATCATTTTCTACAAATTTTATAACAGTTTTAATTTTTAATTTTTTAAACATATCAACTGATGCTTGTAAAATATTTTGTAACTTTTCATCCTTCTTTTTTGAATATTCAATATCAAATTTTATAATGTCAATATTTAAATTTTTTATATATTTAAAAGAGGTATTATCCGCTCCAAAATTATCTATTGCAATTAAAAAACCTAACTTTCTCAATATATCAATATTTTCTTTTAATCTTATAATATCATTTAAATTATTATTTCCACTAATTTCAAATATAAAATTTTGAGGATTTATTCCATTTTGTTTAGCTAATTTTTTTATCTTATTTATAAATTCATTATTTCTTATAGAATATGACGATAGGTTTATAGATAATTTTACATTACTTTTTGAATCCAAATAAATTTTAAATAACTTTTCAATCAAAATTTCATCATAAATAATTTCATAACCGATTCTATTTATAACCGATATAAATTGATTTTGTAAAATTTTTCCATATTTCTTAGAATTCAATCTTATCAAAACTTCATAAATCTCTATCTTATTATTTTCATAATTTAATATTGGTTGAAATCTGAATTCAAACTCTTTTTTATCTATTAAATCCACAACTAATTTTTCAAATTCATTAACTTTTATATTTAATCTTCTTTTTTTTCTTCTATTTATTCCATCTAATTTTATATTTTCAAAAAGAGATGTCAATAAATCTTCAGCATTATCTTCAGAATTACTATAAACATAAGAAAAAACCAATTTTAAAAAAATATTATCTATTTGATTTTTTTCAATATTATTTATAAATTGATTCATTATATGATTGATTTGTTTTTCATCACATTTTATTAAAAATATAAAATTTCCGCCTGTTACATGTCCGATAGCTATATTTTTAAAACCATTCAAAACTAAAAAATCATTTAACTTGTGAACAAATTTTTCTAGTATTATGTCAGTTTTTTTAAATCCGTATCTCTCATTGATATCAATAATATTTTTAATTTTAAAACCTACTAATAATAAATTCTCTTTTTTCAATATCGTATTTATAATTTTTATCATATATTCTCTTGAGAAAGCTTTTGTCATATTATCAATAACAGAAGTTTTAAATCCCATATATATTTGATATAAAATATAATATATATAAATAAAAAAAATTATTAAAAATGGAATTATATTATTTTCAAGAAGAGATCTTATATTGATTTTTGTAGTTAAAAGAAAAAATATAAATATAAGAAAAAATACAAAAGGTATCGCAATTTTTAAGGAGAGAAAAAATCTGTTTTCCCTCTCCTTAATCTCCGAATACAACATCAAACATCCAAATGTTTAACATCTTTAGCATGATCTTGTATATAATTTCTTCTAGGTTCTACTTCATCACCCATAAAAAGAGAAAAAGTTTCGCTTGCTATTTCAAAATCATCAATATTTATCTTTAAAAGTCGTCTGTTGCTTGGATCCATAGTAGTTTCCCAAAGTTGTTCGGGGTTCATTTCTCCTAAACCTTTATATCTTTGTATATAAGCACCTTTTTTAGCATTTTTTTCTATCTCTTTTAAAATATCTATCAAATCTCTTTCACCAAATATTCCATTATCTCTTTCTTTTATTTTAGAAAAAATATAAAGTGCCTCTTCATATAAAGGGTTTGTAAATAAAATATCATTTATAATAAGTTCTTCTAAACCATCTTTTGTTTGTATAAAAAGGTGTATTTCTTCATCTGTAACTGAGAAATTTAAAATATTATATCCAAGAGAATATACATATTTTTCTATAACCTGAAATAATTGGTGATTATCATTTTTTATAATATCAGGATTTTCAATCATATATCTTATAATCTCAATCATAGAAAATCGCTTTTCCAACTCTTTTAAAATATTATCATAAGCTGATACAATTTTAAAAAATTCAACTGCATCTTTAGTACCGATACCCTCAATCTCCATATTTAATATTCCATTTTCTATTAAAAATTCACTCATTGCTCGATTATCTTTTAAATATATCTCTTTTTTTCCTTTTTTATATCTATAAAGAGGTGGTTGAGCTATATAAACATAACCATCTTCTATAATATGTCTTAGATATCTAAAAAGAAAAGTTAAAAGTAAGGTTTGTATATGACTTCCATCCACATCAGCATCTGTCATAATAATTATCTTATGATATCTTAATTTTTCTGCATCAAAATCTTCACCTATTCCACAACCAAGAGCTGTTATCATATTTTTAATTTCATCTGATTTTAATATCTTATCAATTCTACTTTTTTCAACATTTAAAATCTTACCTTTAAGCGGAAGGATTGCTTGAAAAACTCTATCTCTTCCTTGTTTTGCACTACCTCCGGCACTATCTCCCTCCACAAGATAAAGCTCACTAATACTAGCATCTTTACTTTGACAATCGGCCAGTTTTCCAGGAAGTGTTCCTATACTCATAGAATCTTTTCTTCTTGTTAAGTCTCTGGCTTTTTTAGCAGCTTCCCTGCCTCTTGCTGCTGAGAGAGCTTTATTCATGATAACTTTTGCTTCAATAGGATTTTCTTCAAAATATTTAACAAGCATTTCATAAGTAGTTTTTTGAACTAACGGTTTTACATAAGAACTTCCAAGTTTTCCTTTTGTTTGTCCTTCAAACTGAGGATCTGGAACTTTAACACTTATAACAGCTACAAGGCCTTCTTTTACATCATCGCCACTTATTTTTATATCTTTTTCTCTTTGTGCCGCATTATTATTTTTGTAATTTGTTATAGCTCTTGTCAGTCCAGCTCTAAAACCGCTCTCATGTGTACCACCTTCTATAGTTTTTATGTTATTGACAAAAGATAAAAAAGTTTCACTGTATCCGGTATTATAAAGCAAAGCTATATCTATCTCAATATCATCTACTTTATTATCAAAATGAAAAATCTTGGTAATTGTATTTTTTTTATTTAAATCTTTTACAAATTGGCTGATTCCGCCTTCAAAATGAAAAGTTTCTTTTTTGTTATTATTTTCATCTGCAAGAGTTATTTTTACAGTAGGATTTAAATATGCTAATTCTTTTAATCTTTTAGATAAAATATCATAGCTAAATTCGACCGTTTCAAATATTTCCTGATCTGGCCAAAATTCTATAGTTGTACCTTTTTTTCTTGTTTTTCCTATAATTTCAAGTTCATTTACAGGAATTCCTTTTTGAAACTCTTGAGTATGAATTTGTCCGTTTTTATATATTTTCATTAAAAGTTTAGATGAGAGTGCATTTACAACCGATACCCCAACACCATGAAGACCTCCACTGACTTTATATGTATCTTTATCAAATTTTCCACCTGCGTGGAGTACAGTTAAAACAACTGTAGCAGCAGGAATATTTTCAGTCGGGTGTATATCTGTGGGGATTCCTCTTCCATTATCTGTTATTTTTACACTTCCATCTTTTGTTAAAACTACTTCTATAGAGTTGCAGTATCCTGCCATTGCTTCATCTATAGAGTTATCAATTACTTCATAAACTAAATGATGAAGACCGTTTATATTGGTATCACCTATGTACATTCCCGGTCTTTTTCTAACTGCTTCAAGACCTTTTAAAACTTTTATATTTGATGCATTATATTTTCTTTCCATTTTTTCTCCGTTATAAACTTATATCATTATTGGCATTATTATTGTTAGGAAATTTTCACTCTCAAGCGTAAAAGGAAGAGTTGAATCATTATATCCTAAAGTAAAACTACTTTTTTCAATATTAGTCAAAAAATCTATAATATGCTTTGAATTGATTGCAAGTGAAATATCCTCTTCAAGTCCTGTATTAACCTCTATCTCAGTTTTTGCTTCAATATTACTCTCATTTAAACTTTCAAAAACTATTAAATCAGGTTTAAATGTTACTTTGATATCTTGTGATACAACCCATATCTGTTTTATGGATTCTATTATCTTATCTCTACTTAAAAGAAGTCTTTTATCCATCTCTTTTGGTATAATTCTTTCGTAATCAGGATATTTTCCATTTATTAATTTTGTAAAAAATGTAAAATTAGAGGATACTGCTATAAGAATATTTTCATCATAATATATTTCTATTTCATCAAAAAATATTTTTTGAATTTCTGATATTGCTTTTTTTGGTATTATTAAAGATATATTTTTTTCATTATTATTTTCTATTTTTACTAAAGCTAATCTTTTTGTATCTGTTCCGACTATATTTATATGATTTTCTTTTATATCAATCAATGCTCCGTTAAGTTCAAATTTTGGATTATTTGTATCAATTGCAGGAGCTATTTTTTTTATAGATCTTACTAAATTTGAACTGTTTATATCAAATTTTGGTTTATTGTCAACTTTTGGAAATTCTGGAAATTCTGCCTGGTTAAACATAGGAAGTTTAAATTTTGAATGTTTTTGTTTTATATATAAATAATCATTTATAGTTTCAAGTGTAACTTCACTATCTTTTAATATTTTTATAATATCAAAAAGTTTTTTACCACTAGCAGTTGCATTTCCTTCCTCATTTATTTTTACATTTTTACTAAAAATTTCTATACCTATTTCATAGTCTGTACTTTTTATATTTAAAGTATCTTCAAAAGCTGTCAATAAAATATGAGAAGTTATTTGACTCAAATCCTTTTTTTCTAAGTATGGAAGAGTATTTATGAGCATATTTTCCAAAACACTTTTGTTGATTATGATCTTCATTTTTTCTCCTTTAATTATTAAATAAAATAGTAATAGTAGTATCTTACCTTGAAAATGTGAAAAGTAAGATTAAAGCTTCATATTGTAGCATTTTAGAATTCTTAATTTTTAAAAAGTTATTCACATTTTTTCACTTTGAAATGATTATATTTTTAAGTTCATCAATCCTAACTTTAAAATTTTCATCATTTTCTATTATTTCATTTATTTTTTTCATATTGTGAGAAACTGCTGTATGATCTTTCATACTGAAAAATGAAGCAAGAGCAGGCATAGAGTTTGGTGTTAAGGTTCTTGCAAGATATATTCCTATTCTTCTTGCTTCTACTATATTTTTACTTCTTTTTTTAGATTTTATTTCACTTGGTTTTATATTTAATTCTTTTGAAATAACATTTATGATATCTTCAAGAGTTATATTGGCATTTCTCTCTTTTATCTGTTCTTTCATGACATTTTTAGCAAATTCAAAAGTTATCTTTTGACCCATTAAAGATGCATAAGCATTTAAATTTATAATTGCACTTTCTATTTCTCTTATATTATCGCCCATATTTGTAGCTATATAATTTATTATGTCATTATTAAGATTTATTCCGTCAATTTCACATTTCTTTTTTATGATGGCTATCTTTGTTTCAAGTTCGGGCAAAGTAATATCTGCTTTTATACCCCATTCAAATCTACTTTTTAGTCTTTCTTCAAGACCTGCTATCATTTTAGGAGGTTTATCTGAAGTTAAAATTATTTGTTTACCGTTATTGTGGAGTTCGTTGAAAGTATGAAAAAATTCTTCTTGGGTTTGGATTTTATTACTTAGAAACTGCACATCATCTATGAGAAGTATATCACAGTTCCTATATTTTTCTCTAAATCTGTCCATTGATTGATTTCTCAAATTGTAAGTAAAATCATTCATAAATTGTTCAATTGTAGCATATATTATGATTTTACCTCTTTTACTGGCATAGTTTCCAATAGCATGAACAAGGTGAGTTTTTCCAAGACCTGTAGGACCATATATAAAAACTGGATTATAAACAACTCCAGGTTTCTCAGCAACTGATTTAGCTATAGTAAAAGCAAACTGATTTGAACTTCCTACCACAAAACTGTTAAATGTAAAGGATGGATTTAATATGGTTTTTTTGACATTTGTTTTTATCTCATTTTTTATCTCATTTTTTCTACGATCTTTTTTATAATTTTTTACCAAAATATCTATTTTTGGTTTTTTACCTGTTTTAACTTCATATAAATGTGCTATTTTTTCTATATATTTTGTTTTTATCCAATTTGCTACTAAAATATTTGGAACTTCAAAAACTATTAAATCTGATTTTGATAATTTTTCATTAAATGATAACTGTTTTATATAACGATTATATTCAAGTATGGTAATTTCTTTTCTTAAAAGTTCAATTATAGAATCTACTAACAAATTATTTCCTGTATTATTTTATTCACATGTTGTAAACTATGTGAAAATATATATTATTTTAGCTAAAATACCTTAAATAATTTGTTAAACAATATTAAAAGAAGATAAAAAAGTAATTCACAATGTGAAAACTATGTGAATAAAGGAGTTATCATAAATATTTTAGGGATAGATCCAGGAAGCAGAAATTGTGGTTATGCAATCATAAAAAAAGAAAAATCAAAAGTTTTTTTAGTAGAAGCCGGGCTTATAAAAATAAAAGAAAAAGAACTCCAACATCAGATAATGGAACTTGTAGAGGGTTTTGATACTATCTTTAAAAATGCCATAATAGATGAAGTAGCGATAGAAGATATATTCTATGCACACAACCCAAAAACCGTCTTGAAACTTGCTCAATTTAGAGGTGCACTCTCACTAAAAATCCTACTTGAATATGGTAACTTTTATGAATATACCCCACTTCAAGTAAAAAAAGCCGTAACAGGTAAAGCTAAAGCCGCCAAAGAACAAGTAGCCTTTATGGTAAAAAGAATTCTTGGTATCAAACAAGAGATAAAACCCTTAGATATAACAGATGCCATAGCCATAGCTTTAACTCATGCCCAAAGAGTGAAATCCTGTACTTGACCTACATCCTGTTTTTGTATATAATAACAATATACAAAGGATATAAATGGATTTTGAATGTTTAGTTTTATATGATGTTGTTGGATTTGAGTGGGATGAAGGTAATCTTTATAAAAATGAGAAAAAACATGATATAAAATGGCAAGAAATTGAAGAAATTTTTTTTAATGTACCATTGTTGATAAATAAAGATTTAAAATATTCAAAAGATGAGTGTAGATGTTATATTCTTGGCAAAACAGATGAAAATAAAAAATTATTTATAGTTTTTACTAAAAGAGATAAGAAAATTAGAGTGATAAGTGCAAGAGTAATGAACAAGAAAGAGAGGGCTGTTTATGAAAAACATGAAAAAAATACCGACATTTAATAGCGAAAAAGATGAAAGAGAATTTTGGGAGTTGCATGATTCTATGGAATTTATTGATTGGAAAGAAGCTAAAAAGGCACTATTTCCAAATCTAAAAAAAAGCACAAAAACAATATCTTTAAGATTGCCAGCTGATATGTTGGATAAAATTAAGATAAAAGCAAATACTTTAGATATTCCATATCAATCACTGATAAAAATGGTGATTCAAAGGGGATTGCAAAATATGTAAGCTAACCCATAACTATTTTAGAAATGTAAAACCTTCGTTAATCTTTTTAATCAAGAGGGGTATTATCTCATCATAATATCCGACTATACCAAAATCTGCATGAGAAAATATATTTTCTTTTATATTTTTATTGATGGCGATTATGGTTTTAGACTCTTTCATACCGGCTAAATGTTGTATGGCTCCAGATATACCAACTGCTATATATACTTTTGGTCTTACTGTTTTTCCTGTTTGTCCAACTTGTCTTGAATATTCACAAATGCCCATATCTACCATCGGTCTGCTTGAAGCATATTCTGCTTTTAAACCTTGATTTTTTAATACCTCAACCATTTTTTTTATCAATCCCATCTCATCTTCTATTGTTCCTCTTCCACCAGATACTATAATATCCGCATCAAAAAGATTAACAGTATTTTTATCTCCCCTAACTGTTTTTATGATTTTGGTAACAAAATCCTCATCTTTTAGCTTAGGTTTGAAGTATATTATCGCTCCCTTTCTTTTTTTTTCTTTTTTTGGTACTTCAAAAGTTCCAGCTCTGGCAGTTGAGATTTGAGGGCAGTGAAAACCGAGAATTGTAGCAAGTTTTGATTCACCGTATGTTGGTCTTTTTGACTCTAAAATAGGATAAAAAAGTTTTTTATGTTTTTTATCTATATATTCTCCTATCTCCAAACCGGTACAATCCGCCGTAACTCCACTTTGAGTTTTAACCGCAACCCTAGGGGCTAACTCCCGACCAGAAGTAGTGGCGGCAAAAAGTGCGATTTCTGGATTTATCTTTTTTATAACTTCGTTAAAGATGGATGAAAAAGGAAGTATCAAATACTCTTTAAGCCTTTCATTATCTACTATTATAACTTCATCACTTCCGTGCCATATAAGTTCATCAGCTAAATTTTTTACATCATAACCTATTAAAAGTGTAATGACTTTTGTATCTTCTTTTAAAGAGTCTGCTAAATGCCTAGCAGGCGTTAAAAGCTCCAGCGAAGCTCTTGTGATCTTTCCTTCAGCAATTTCTGCCCAAGTGAGTATCCCTCTTGCACTGCCTCTAAAATCTACATTTCTAAAATCATCAGGAATGATTTTTGGCTTTGGCTCTTTTTTCTCTAAAATTTGTAGAGTATTTTTGCCGGATTTGATATTTTGTATAAGATTTATTACTTTAAAGGAGGCATCTTTGCCACTGCTTAATATAACCGGAGCTCTTTTGCTTTTTATATTCACGACTTTTGCCACTATAGTTGGTGAGCCACTTAATCCTATCTTTTCATCACTTAGATTTATATCATCAATATTTAATATATTTATTTTTGTATTTCTTGCTTTAACAGCTCCTTTTAAGTTTGCTCTTCGAGGAGGAGTACCAGTAGGAGTCAAAGAGAGTAGGCAAGGTTTTGGTAGTTTTAATATCTGAAAACCTCCTTCGATAATTCTTTTGGCTATGACAGAATTATTCTCATATTTGACATCCTCTATAAAAGTAGCTTGTGGTATATCAAGATTTTGTGCTACTTGAGAGGGAACATGAGCTGTATCACCATCACTTGTCTGTCTGCCTGCAACGATGATAAAATCTTCATTTTTTCCTTTTCCAAAACCTAAATGTTTTATGAGAGTCGAAAGTGCAAGTCCTGTAGCAAAAGTATCACTTCCTCCAAGTCTTCTGTCTGAGAGAAGATATGCTTCATCATATCCCAAAGAGATTGCTTTTTTTAGTGATTGCTCGAAAGAGGGAGGTCCCATAGAACATACTATCATTTTGGCTTCTTTCATCATGGACTTTAGCTCAAGTCCAGCTTCAAGTCCAAAAGAGCAGTCTATATTGATGATCGATTTTGCTTTTGCTCTATCCATCAGTCCGTCCTCTCCCATCCTCATTTGAGTAGGAAGTGGGACTTGTTTTATGAGGCTTATTATAGTAGTAGCCATTTTAGCCCTTTACATATTTTGATATTTGGGACCATCGCCTCCATAAGGCGGATTCCAGGTTATTGCATCATTTGGTGTTTTTATATCACAAGTTTTACAATGCACACAATTTTCGGCATGTATCTTAAGAGAGCCATTTCCCTTTTTGTCTATATACTCTTCATAAACACCAGCCGGACAAAAGTATTGACAAGGCATACCATACTCTTTTATATTACTTTTTATGAATTTTTCCATATCTTTTACTATAAGATGCGTGGGTTGATTTTCATCATGCGAAGTTCCCGAGTAAAAAACACTACTATCTTTATCAAAAGTCAATACTTTATCAAACTTCAGCTTATCGGCAAATCTGTTTATAAAAAATGTATCTTTAAAATTAAATAATTTTTTGGTAAAAAGGGAGTCTTTTTTCATATTTGGAGTAAGCAAACAAAAGCCTTTTGTTATAAGTCCCACTCCAAATTTCAATCCACCTACAAATAAACCTTGACTCATGACAGCTCTAAAATTCCTAACTGGATAAAGTTCTTTTTTTACTCTGCTTTGATTTATATATTTTTTATAGTTTGAGAGTGCGTTTTCGCTAAAGTTTTCATTTTTTAAGGCCTCATATCCGCTTTTGGCAGCACATATACCAGAAGTGATACTAAGATGGATTCCTTTAAGTGCCGGCATTGCTACAAAACCGGCACTGTCTCCGACTATAAGAAGATTGTCAGCATATAGTTTTGAAGTACATCTCCAACCACCCTCAGGAATAGTTTTCGCTCCATACTCTTCAAGTTTTCCATCTTTTAGCATATTTTTTATAAATGGGTGTTGTTTCCATATTTGCATAAGAGCATGGGGGTCAAGAGTAGGGTCTTTATAATCTAACCCCATAACAAATCCTATCGCTACTTTGTGTTCTTTTAAACCATATATAAATCCTCCGCCAAACTCTTCGCCTTTTAGAGGATATCCAAAAGTATGGTAAACTTCTCCCTCTTTTATAGCTTCTTCTTTGACACTCCAAATCTCTTTTATACCAAGGGAGTAGTTTTGTGGATTGGAATTTGTCCTTAATTTTAATTTATCTTTTACTTTTTTTGTTAAACTTCCTCTGCTTCCTTCAGCCAATATAATAAGTTTTGCAAAGACCTTGGTTCCTTCTTGGAAGTTTTTGAGCCTTTTTCCATTTTTATCAATACCTGTATCGGTACATTTTACACCTATAACTTTATTATTTTCATATATAATATCTCCGATAGAAAATCCGGTATAAACTTCTACCTCTTTTTTTAGAGCAATTTGTGCCAAATATCTGCAAACTTTAGATAAAGAGATGATTTTGTTACCGATATTATTCATATATGGCAGATGAAAAGGCAATGTTTTGAAGTTTTTAGATGAGAGTCTTAGTATTTCATCTTTTATGACTTTTCCCTCGATGGGTAGATTTTCAAATTCTTCTTTGCTTAAAAGTTCTTTTAAAGCCTCATCTTTTATAATAGCTCCCGAGAGGATATGCTCACCGACCTCCCCGGCTTTGTCTATGACCATAATTCGTTTTTTTTCATTATTTTTCTTAAGTGTATTTGCAAGTGATATAGCCGTACTAAGCCCTGCCGGACCTGCACCGACTATGAGAACATCAACAAAAAGTTCATTTTTGCTTTTCATAACATAACTCCGAGTCAAAACATAAGAGAAATATTATCTAAAATTTACCAAATATTATCATAAATAGATATCTTTTTTAAGAAATATGTAATTTTATATATTGACCTTACGCACTAAATATTCTAATATCTTATTTCAAAATCTAAAAATTCTATTTTGTCGCATTTAGTATAGTCAATATTTTCTGTTATGGAGTATGGTGAACCCTTTTTTAAGATATTTATAAATTCTTTTAGATTCTCTTCATTTAAAAGAGCCACCGCTTCTACATCACCATTATCCAAGTTTTTTACATATCCTCTAAATCCGGCTTTTTTTGCGGCTTCATATATGGATTTTCTATAAAAAACGCCCTGAACTTTCCCTCTTATGATAAATTTATAACAATACACATCTACTCCTTAATGGTAATAAAAGATTATACATTAAGTTAATTTTGGATACTATTAATTATTTTATATTTAAGAAGAGTTATGTTTCACAAGAGAGAGTTTAAAATAGCATTAAAAGTTTCTATTCCTGTGATGATGGGATATACCGTTTTGGGATTTGCTTTTGGTTTGCTTATGAGTTCAAGCGGACAGCCTTGGTGGATTGCTGTTTTGATGTCTGTCGTTATATATGCCGGAGCCTTACAATTTTTAGCTGTTGGTTTTTTTAGTGCCAAGATAGGATATTTTGATATATTTGTAGCTTCTATTATGGTAAATATCAGACAATCGTTTTATGGTCTTTCTCTTCTTAAAAAATTTAAAAAAATAAAATTTAAGCCATATCTTATATTTGCAATTACCGATGAAACTTACGCTTTGCTTACAACCATAAAAGAAGATGAAAATATAAAGAAAAAGTGGTATTATTTTTACCTTTGCTCTTTAAATCAGTCATATTGGATAATAGGCACAACACTTGGAGTTCTTTTTGGCAAATTTATTCATTTTAACACAAAAGGTTTGGATTTTTCATTAACGGCTTTGTTTGTAGTTTTAGCGATAGAGCAGTACAAAAAAGATAAAAATCTAACACCTTTTTTTATAGGAACTTTTGCTAGTATTTTTGCATTTTTATCTGTTTCAAAAGAAAATATGCTCTTAAGTGCTATTGCAGTTTCTATAGTTTTAATGTTTTTATTTAAAAAAAGGTTTAATAATGGTTGATGAGAGAATTTATATAGCCATAGCAGTTATGGCCGCTGCCAATTATCTTACGAGAGTTTTTCCGTTTTTATTTTTTATAAAGCATGAACCTCCGAAATTTATCATTTTTGTGGAAAAAAGTTTCCCTCCTATTATTATGACCATACTGATTTTTTATACATTAGGTAATATTGATTTTAAAGTTGCGCCTTATGGATTAAAAGAGATTATTGCCATACTTTTTACCGCATTTTTACATTTTAAATTTGGCAATTATTTAGTATCTATATTTAGCGGAACGATTTTTTATATGGTATTGGTACAATTTGTAGGTTAAATAAGATTTATAAACATATTTTCAGGTTAAAAGTGTTATATTTCAGACTAATTTAGTCCGAATTAAAGGAATGGGTAATGGCACAGGAAGAAGTAAAAAAAATTTTAGAGCAAGAGTATAAGCTCGGATTTAGTGTGGATATAGAACAAGATACAGTTCCTCCAGGCTTAAATGAGGGTGTAATTCGTTTTATATCAGCAAAAAAAGGCGAGGCGGAGTGGATGTGTGATCTTCGTTTAAAAGCTTTAAAAAAGTGGCAAACTATGAAAGAGCCTACTTGGGCACATTTAAAGTATAAGCCGGTTGATTATCAAGCTATCTCATACTTTTCTGCTCCTAAAAAAGCTCCTAATTCTTTGGATGAAGTAGATCCGAAGATTTTAGAAGCTTATGGTAAGTTAGGTATTCCCCTTGAAGAACAAAAAATGCTCCAGGGTGTGGCAGTTGATGCCGTATTTGACTCAGTTTCAGTTAAAACTACATACTCTGAGACTCTAAAAAAATTAGGTATTATATTTTGTTCAATTTCAGAAGCTATAAGAGATTATCCCGAACTTATAAAAAAATATATGTTCTCTGTGGTGCCTATGAGCGATAATTACTTTGCAGCTCTTAATTCAGCTGTTTTTACGGATGGTACATTTGTATATATTCCTAAAAATGTAAGATGTCCTATGGAACTTTCGACTTACTTCAGGATAAATGCACAAAATACCGGACAGTTTGAGCGGACTCTAATCGTAGCAGATGAGGGAAGTTATGTGGGTTATAACGAAGGATGTTCAGCTCCACAAAGAGATGAAAACCAACTCCATGCCGCAGTTGTAGAACTTATAGCCAAAAAAGGTGCATTTATAAATTATTCGACTGTACAAAACTGGTATCCAGGGGATGAAAATGGTGAGGGTGGTATTTTTAACTTTGTTACTAAAAGAGGTATTTGTGAAGATGATGCAAAGATTTCATGGACTCAGGTAGAAACAGGCTCATCCATAACTTGGAAATACCCAAGTTGCGTACTAAAAGGTGATAGATCAGTTGGCGAATTTTACTCAGTAGCCGTAACTTCAAGAGGACAACAAGCCGATACTGGAACAAAGATGATACATCTTGGAAAAGATACAAGCTCTGTTATCATTTCTAAAGGTATTTCAGCCATGAAGGGGCAAAATAGTTACCGAGGCTTGGTAAAAATTGGAAAAAATGCCAAAGGCTCAAGAAATTTTAGCCAATGCGATGGGCTTCTTATAGGAGATAAATGCGGCTCTCATACATTTCCATACCTTGAATCACAAAACCCCTCAGCTAAGATAGAACACGAAGCAACTACTTCAAAAGTAAGCGATGAACAACTGTTCTATCTAAGATCTAGAGGCATAAGCGAGGAAGATGCTGTGGCTATGATAGTGCATGGTTTTTGTAAGGAAGTTTTTGCAAAATTACCGATGGAATTTGCCATGGAGGCAAAAGAATTACTTAATTTAACTTTAGAAGGAAGTGTAGGATGATAAATATAAAAGATCTTCATGTAAATATAAAAGACAAAGAGATACTAAAAGGCTTGAATTTAGAACTTGAAAAAGGAAAAGTGCATGCGATAATGGGACCAAACGGGGCTGGAAAATCAACTCTTTCAAAAGCTATAGTAGGTCATTATGATGTAGAGGTAACAAAAGGTGAGATAGAATATAAAGGTAAAAATATCATTGATATGTTGCCTGAAGAGCGAGCATTGGATGGTATATTTTTAAGTTTTCAAAATCCTATCGAAATACCCGGAGTTAATAATGCTTACTTTCTTAGAACTGCTCTTAATGCAAAAAGAAAATATCTTGGAAAGCCAGAGATGAATGCGGCTGAATTTTTAAAGCTTTTAAGAGAGAATGTAAAAAGACTTGGAATGAGTACGGAGATGATTTCAAGATCTTTAAATGATGGCTTTTCAGGTGGAGAGAAAAAGAGAAATGAGATACTTCAAATGGAAGTGTTAGAGCCTGATATGATACTTCTTGATGAGATAGATTCAGGACTTGATATAGATGCTTTAAAAGCTGTTTCAGAAGGTATAAACCGTATGAAAAACGGTGAGAGGACATTTTTGGTTATAACTCATTATAGTCGGATTTTGGACTATATTAATCCTGATTTTATACATGTTTTACAAGATGGAAAGATAGTTAAAACAGGTGGAGGGGAACTGGTAAAAATCTTGGAAGAACAGGGATATCAGGCGATAGAGAAGGATGTGTGATGCAGCCGATAAATTTTAAAGAGTATCCGCCGTCAAAAAAATTTCTGTTTGATAAACTTGAAAAGATCACAATGCCGACAAATAAAACCGAACAATACAGACATTTCGGCATTAAACAAATACTCGAAAATGATTATAATATAGTAAAAAATGAACAAACAGAGCCGGTGATAACAGAACAGCTTCTCATAGAAGAAGGTATAGTAAAAGAAGTGCCAAAAGGTGTAAGCGTAACATTTTGTGATGATTTTGAAATAGATGAAGAGTATGAGGATGCAATGTATCTTTTATCACATCTTACCTCTTTGAGGATTATATGTATAGAGGTAAGAGATGATATATCTTTTGAATTAAAACACTGTTTTCATACTCCCAATTCACTGTTGTCATATCGCATATATATAACTTCAATTGAGAATAAAAAAGCTCAAGTATTTGAAACTTTTGATTTTTTAGGAAGTGAAAATTCTCTTTTGCTTTATGGAGTGGAAGCCAATATAAAAGAAAACGGTGTTTTAAGATGGATAAGAGATACAAAAGCAGGGCAAAAGCAGTCTCGTATCATAGGAACTCATAGATTTGATGTAAAAAAAGAGGCAACCGTACAATTAAAAACATTTGATTTTTCAACAGCAGATTCGTTGCATTTGTATAAGATTGATTTAAGTGAGTATTCTTGGGCTGATGTTACTCATTTGCTATTGAGCTCAAAAAATGTCAAGCAAGGAAATATAGTAACTATCAACCATAATGCACCTTATGGAAAATGTGTTCATGATGCAAGAAGTATATTAAGAGATAGTTCTGTCAGTATATTCGACGGCAGAGTCAGAGTAAGAAAAGGTAGTAACTTTGCAAGTGCCAGACAAAATTCAAAAGCTGTACTGCTTGATGATAATGCAAAAATGTATGCAAAACCTCAACTTGAGATATATACCGATGAGGTGGAAGCTTCACATGGCGCAACCATAGGAGAGTTAGACGAAGATGCGCTTTTTTATCTTTGCTCGCGGGGGATTAGCTTTGAAGAGGCAAAAAAAATGCTCGTTATCGCTTTTGCTGATACGCTGATAGATACAGCAGGAGACGAAGAGTTGATACAGACTCTTCATACGGATTTTGAAGAAGCATACTACTTGATATAAGGAGTCAAAATGACAATGAGTGAACAGGTTAAACAGTATAAAGAAGATTTGGAAATGTTTGAGGATAAAGATTCTAAGCTGGAGTATATTTTGGATTTTGGGAAGAGTTCTGGTGTATTGGATCCACAATATAAAACAGATGAGAATATTATCAAAGGGTGTGCATCTTTGGCTTGGCTTCATAAAAGTTTTAAAGATGGGTTGGTTGTGCTTGAGGCTGAGGGTGATTCTATCATAGCAAAAGGCATGCTTGTTGTGCTTTTAAGTATTTTTAGCAACAGAACACCAAAAGAGATACTTTCTTTCAATCCAAATGAACTTAAAGAGATGGGAGTGTTGGAGCTTTTAAGTCCTGTAAGACAACAAGGCATGGAAGCTTTTTTAAATGTTATTTACAAATTTGCAAAAGAGTGCGAGGAAATATCAAAATGACTACAAATGAGTTAAAAGAGAAAATTATAGAAAAACTTAAAGATATATATGATCCAGAAATCCCGGTCAATATATATGATCTTGGTCTTATTTATAGTATTGATTGTAGCGATAAAGATAATATTTTAGTTTGTAATATAACTATGACTCTTACTTCTGCGACTTGTCCTGTTGGCGAGAGTATAGTAAATCAAGTAAGAGATATTGCCGGCAAAATTGACGAAATCCCTGAATTAATCATAGAAGCAAATCTTGTATTTGATCCTCCCTGGGATTATGACAAGATGAGTGATGAAGCAAAACTGCATCTTGGAATGATGTGAGTTAGTTTCTAAATTTTATAGGAATTTTATGATTTATAAGTGATTTGTTTATCTCTCTTGGGAACTCAGGTAGTTTTTCAATCGTTTTCTCGGTATGCATATAATTTTGTATGTAATAAGTACCGCTAAAGCCTTTATTGTAGAGATCTTCTATGATGTAGTTTATGTCATTTTCATCCATTAAATCAGTATGAACAGTTGTTCTTATCTCTAAAATAGGCATACTTTTTATCAAAAAATTCAAACTCTCTTCAAATTTATCAAAATCATTATTTTTTGTAATTTTAGTATATTTAACTCTCGGGGCTTTGTAATCAAGGGATATAAAATCTACCAAATTCTTTTTTATCATCTCTTTAAGCATTGCAGGATTTGTGCCGTTTGTATCTATCTTTATCTTGTAGCCAAGCTCTTTTATCTCTTTTGCCAAAGTTGGAAGATTTTTATAAAGAGTACACTCTCCTCCACTTAAAATTACAGCTTCAAGTCTGCCGATTCTACTTTTTAAAAATGATAAAACTTCTTTTTTGCTTAGATTGGCTTCGCCAAAAACTACATCGGCATTGTGACAGTAAGGACAACGCATATTGCATCCCTTAAGCCATAAAACCGCACTTAAATGATCTTCCCAGTCAAGTGCGGTGAATTTGGTGATATCATAAACTATCTTTTCAGGCACAATCTTGAAGCACTCTTTGAGGATGTTCTACAAATTGTTTTCTCTCTTTGTGTTCGCCTTTTTTACCTATATTAAAACTCTCAACCGGTCTGTGGTAACCCATAACGCGGGTATATACAGTACATTTTGTTCTTTTCTCATTTATTTTTTTTAGTATTTCTTCATGACGCATTTTTAAGCTCCTTTTCATATTTTTGTATAAGTTCTTCATCGCAGTATGGACAATACTCGTGCTCACCACTAATGTATCCATGCTTAGGGCATACACTAAACACCGGAGTAACGGTGATATAAGGCAATCTATGATTCGTTATAACGCTTTTGACAAGTTTTCTGCAAGCCTCCGGCGAGCTTATTCTTTCGCTCATATAGAGGTGCAAAACTGTACCACCGGTGTATTTGCACTGAAGTTCATCTTGCATGTCAAGTGCTTCAAAAGGATCATCAGTATAATTTGCCGGAAGTTGAGAAGAGTTTGTGTAATAAATATTTTTTTCAAATCCAGCTTGTAAAATATCAGGAAATCTTTTTTTATCCTCTTTGGCAAATCTGTAAGTCGTTCCCTCCGCAGGAGTTGCTTCAAGATTGTAAAGATTGCCTGTTTCCTTTTGATAGGCTTTTAACTTCTCTCTCATAAAATCTAAGAGTTCTATTGCAAAATCAGTTCCAATCTCATCGGTTATATTATTTTTATCATCGGTAAAATTCCTTATCATTTCATTGACACCATTTATGCCAATAGTTGAGAAATGATTGTTAAATCCGGGAAGATATCTTTTGGTGTATGGATAAAGACCTCTGTCGTACATCTCTTGGATAAAGACTCTTTTCTTCTCCAAAGTTGACTTTGCCAAATCCATAAGTCTGACAACCTCGTCATAAAGAGCTTTTTTGTCGCCTTTATAAAGATAACCAAGTCTTGCCGCATTGATAGTGACAACCCCAATGCTTCCAGTCATCTCCGCACTTCCAAAAAGTCCCCCACCTCTTTTAAGAAGTTCTCTTAAATCAAGCTGAAGCCTACAACACATACTTCTTACGGCTCCTGGCTTATAGGCTTCCGGATTTTCTACCAAATTTCCTTTTTCATCTCTTTTGTATTGGCTACCGATAAAATTTTGAAAATAACTTGAGCCTATTTTAGCGGTATTTTCAAAAAGAATATCAGTGTTTTCTCCATGCCAATCAAAATCTTCGGTTATATTGACAGTAGGAATGGGAAAGGTAAAGGGCTGACCTGTTTTGTCGCCCTCTGTCATAACTTCATAATAAGCTTTATTTATGAGATTCATCTCTTTTTGAAAATCTTTATATGTCATCTCTTCAAGAGTTTTGCAACCTCTCTCATTTGCGATTTGTAAAAGTTCCAAATCATTTATATCTTTAAAGATATGCAACTGATTTCTTGTTGGAATTTGATCCTTAAGATCATCTGGCACGCTCCAGTCTATAGTTATGTTTGTAAAAGGACTCTGTCCCCAGCGAGCGGGAACATTTAAGTTGTAAATAAAACTTACTATGGCTTTTTTTACTTCTTCAAAAGGAAGTTTGTCTTTAAAAACATAAGGGGCAAGATAAGTATCAAAACTGCTAAATGCCTGAGCTCCAGCCCATTCGCTTTGAAGTATGCCTAAAAAGTTTGCCATTTGTCCTAAAGCTTCTCTAAAATGATTTGGTGCTTTACTTTCAACCCTGCCTCTGACTCCGTTAAATCCTTCATCAAGTAAAACCCTTAGGCTCCATCCAGCACAATATCCGCTCAGGCAGTCAAGATCATGTATATGATAATCTCCGTTTCTGTGAGCATACCCCTCTTCTTTGGAATAAATTTTATCAAGCCAATAGTTTGCTATGATTTTTCCTGCACTATTGTTGACCAATCCTGCATTGGAGTAGCCTGTGTTGGAGTTTGCATTTATTCTCCAATCAATTTTGTCTATATACTCTTCTATGGTTTGGGTACAGTTTATAAAAGTAGTATCTTCATTTAATCCAAAAACATGCTCTCTTTGCATCTTGTGAATGAGTCTGTACTGCATAAAAGATTTCATCACATCAAAGTATCTTGCTTTATACAGTTCATGCTCAATTAAATCTTGGATATCCTCAACAGCAGCTACTCGTTTGTATTTTATTTTATCTAATATATTTAAAAATACTGTTCTGTCATAAGTAATATTTTCACTTTTAAAAGCCTTTTTGATGGCATCTTCGATTTTAAAAGCTTGAAATTCTTGAGCAGTACCGTCTCTTTTTAAAACTTCATTAAGCATACATCGTCCCTCTACTTTTAGATAAAAGAATTATATCTTAAATGAAGCTTTTAAAAAATGATATTTGTCAAGATATAAAAACAACAATTTAAGAGTATGATTATCTGACCTTACGCACTTTTTTCTCGAAAAGCACTACTTTTCGTAAGCTTCAAGGGGCTGTAGGGACTTTGAATTTTTGCCACTATAACGAAGCTTTGCTCGTTATAGTGTGTAAGGTCGCCATAAAATATTGTCAATATTGTTTATTTAGGATATAATATTAAAAAAGTATAAAAATATATGTATTTGGCGTGATTTGGCGTGAAAGGAAAATCTTGAAAAGATATGAAAAAGTTATTATAGAGAGTTTTGAAAAAAATCCCCAACAAAGTATCTCTGAACTTTTTGATAATACAAATATCCCAAAAAGAACACTCAATCGTTATATCGACAGGTTAATTGCCAAAGGCGAGATAGAACCAATGGGTGAGGGAAGAGGACGATACTATCAACGCATTTTAAAACCTGGACGCAACACAATTGCTGTATTTAAAAGCGGCGAACTGGCAGGTTTTTTAGGCTATGAAGAGGGGCGTTATCTTTTTGAGTATGATAAGCGTTATAAGAGAAAAGATTTAGATGGCTTACCGAAAAATGAGATTTTAACTTCAGCGACTCTGTTTGCTGTTTTCGAAAATCTGATTCCTGAGAGTGACAGGCGAAATGCTTATCTTGCCGATGGGAAAAATGTGGCAGAGATACTTTTGGAGCTTCAAAACAGTCATGGAGATTTTGATTTTATAGCAGCTGACAAACTTCATGTATATAAAAATGACTATACAAACCGACCAAACTGGCTTTTGGTCAAAGAGAAGATTTTACAAGAGCAGGCGTTTGTCAATATTTTGGATTTTAAGATATGTATCGAAAGAGAGATATTGGAAGAGAAAGGAAAACACTCTTCGCTCAGCGGTTATCAAAACAAGATAGATGTGCATGTAGATTTTGAAAAAGGGATTATCGAGCAGAGTTCAAATGCCCTTTATTTGCTAAAACCTTACAATATTGAGAATGCACTTTATGACTTTAAAGATAAAAATCAAAACTATTTGCCGTATATGGGGTTAAATGAACATCTGTTTATGAGTTTTGCGAAAAATGTTTATGGGTTTGATGTACCATGGTCTGCGGTGGTTATCGGAGAGAGAGATTTTCACTATTTGGTTAAGCGTTATGACAGATTTGACGGCTACAAATATGAACAGCGGGATTTTGCACAGATTATGAACATGAAAAGTAATCAAAAGTACTTTGCAACGAGTGAGAGGCTTTTTGATGCTATCTGGGAGATAGTGAAATCTAAAGAAGAGAAGATGAGATTTTTAGAGTTTTATCTCTTCTCCTTTGTGATTGAACATGCTGATTTGCATCTGAAAAACATATCTGTTATCAATATCGGCAAAGGGAAACAGAGACTCTCACCACTTTATGATCTCATATCTAACGGTATTTATAGAGGTGACAGTGATGAGCTTGGATTGCCTTTGGACGGTAAAAAACACAATATCTCTTTAGAGTCGTTTTATAGCTTGGCGACACGCATTGGTATCAGTAAACTTCAAACTAAAAAAATTGCAAAAAATGTTATAGGTATTTTTATAGAAAAGTTTCCAGATTGTATTGAGAAGTGTTCCAAGATAGAGGTATTTGACAATCTAAAAATTTATAAAGAGAGATATCACACAAGCACTTTCTCTGTAGAGCTGGAGAAGTTTTATGACAGGCGTATAAACCGTTTAAAACAGCGGGGATTTTTAAAAGAGTTGGGGTTGTGAATGGCAATTGATATGGAAAAACAAAGTAAAAGTAGTCTATTGACTATCCCTTAAATGCTTTCTCCAAAAAGGGTACTACCTGTTTTTTTCTACTTAGAACTCCAGGAAGCCATGCTTTGTGATCTTTTAGTTTAATACCAAAGGCATTTTCTATGATGCCCTCATCGTCACTTATAGCTAAAAGCTCAGATCCTTCATTCATTATATCTGTTAAAAGGATTATTATACTGTGTCTCTCCCCTTCATCTTTTAATGCTTTCATATCTTTTAAAAGCATGTCTCTTTTTCCATCAAATACTTTCAAGTCTACAACTTCAAGCTGTCCTATGCCAACTTTTTTTCCATTCATAACAAAATCTTTATAATCTCTTGTTACAAGCTCTCTTGCACTCGCACCCTCGATGGCAGATTTGACTAAAAACATTTCCATTCCAAGAGCTTTTATATCTTTTATTTCAGCAATTTTAGCTAACTCCTGTGTTGCTTTTATATCTTCTTGAGTGCAAGTCGGTGACTTGTAAATGACAGTATCGCTGAGTATGGCACACAACATGATGGAGGCCATGTCTTTTGGTATATCAATGCCATGAAAATCATATAAGCTTTTTATAACAGTATTGGAACATCCCACCGGCCTTATACAGCACTCAAGTGGTGCAGGAGTGGTAATATCGCCTAATTTGTGGTGATCTACTATACCTTTTAAATTTGCTTCGCCTATATCTTTTGGTGCCTGGGCAAGATCAGAATAATCAACTATAAAAAGATCTTCTCCCGCAAATTTTGTTTTTAAAACAGGCGGCTTGAAATCAAATTTATCTAATATAAACTTTGTCTCAGGGTTAAGTTCTCCCTGTCGCGCAGCTATAGAGTCTGTGCCTAATTTATTTTTTAAATATGATAAAGATAATGCTCCGACTATAGAATCAGAATCCGGATTTATGTGACCACATATATACATTGCCATAATGTTGCCTTTGTAATTTTTTTATAATTATACCATTTTTGATTAAAAATTGATGAATAAATGGAAGAATATTTAAAATATTCTACTTTCTTTTACAAACTATAAGCTTTGGCAGACTCAAAATATTTTTACTTATTTCATTTTTAAAACATTCTAAAACAGGATTATTTTCTTTTGCAAAAGAGTAAAAAATCCACTGTTTTTTTTGTGTTGCTTGCAAGATGCCTGCCTCTTTCATCTGTTTTAAATATCTCGATACCAGAGGTTGTGAGAGTTGTAGAGTATCGCATATCTCGCATACACAAAGTTCATCATAACGCATTATCAAAGCAAATATCTTGATCCTATTTATATCACTAAAAATCTTTGCCAGCTTAAGTATCTTTTGCATTTAATCCCTTTTAAAGCAAGATTATATAACAATATCGTTATATAACAAGTTTGTTATATAAATTATATCACAAAAGGTTTAAAAATGGAAATTATAACAAATTTTTTTCACTCCCTTTTCGTATTAAGTAATGCAATGGCTCCTTATATTTTGTTTGGGCTTATATTTGCAGGAATTTTACATGAAATTGTGCCACAAAGTTTGGTAACAAAACATTTAGGCAAAGGAAATATCCTCTCTGTGATTAAATCCACCCTGTTTGGCATCCCTCTTCCTGTTTGCTCTTGTGGAGTTATACCATTGGCTGCAAGTATTAAACAAAGCGGAGCAAGCAAAGGCTCAACACTTTCATTTTTGATTTCAACTCCCATTACAGGAGCTGATTCTATATTTGCAACTTATGGAATGTTTGGGTGGATATTTACAATTTATCGCATTATAACATCTATGATAATAGCGATTATAGCAGGAGTTTTGACAAATATCTTTGATAAAGATGAAGAAAAAAAGAAGCCGAAGTTTTCATTTGCAAATAATACCGGAACAAAGGTAAATTCTTTTGCACCGACTTTTGTAAAATCCAAACCAAATAATACGATTTCAATAAAAAAATTCTCTTTAAAAAGAGCGTTAAAATACTCTTTTGTTACTCTTTTAGGAGATATTGCAAAGCCTCTTTTTTGGGGTTTGATACTCGGTGCCATCATAAGTATAGCAATCCCTCAAAACCTTAGCAACATTTTAACCGAACATGCATGGATAGCATACTTGATAGCCGTTTTGATAGCTGCTCCAATGTATGTTTGTGCTACAGCTTCGCTTCCCATAGCTGCTGCTTTGATGCTCTCAGGAGTCAGTGCAGGAGCCGCTTTTGTCTTTTTGAGTGCGGGTCCGGCTACAAATATCGTGACTATGGGTGTTGTTAAAAAAACATTAGGAACTCGTTCTTTATATATTTATTTAGGCAGTATTGTTATAGGGAGTTTGATTTTTGGTTTGGGGCTTGATTATATATTTGATATTTCTAATATAAACCCAAAATCAATAATAAATACAGAAGAAAGCTTAAACTTTATAGTCATTCTTAGCAGTATAGTTTTGTGGGGATTTATACTCTATTTTTTAACAAAAAAGTATTTTCATAAATTTTTCAATACCTAAGCCTCACTTGGCTTTCAGTAAATGAAAAGTAACTTTTTGCTACACTTTCAAAAAATGAAAATAATAAGGTACAAAATTGATAACTGAGTATTCGCAACTTCAAATCTTAAGAGCTATCAAAGATAACACATCACAACCAAAGATGGCTAAAGAGATTGGATATAGTATAGGTAAGGTTAATTTTATACTAAAAGAGTTAGCAAAAAAAGGTTTGATAAAAATGGAAAACTTTGCAAACTCAAACAATAAATCAAAATATAGATATCTTCTAACAGAGGATGGTTTAAAAGAAAAGATAGATTTAACCAAAAAGTTTATAGAGAGAAAAAAAGCAGAGTATGAAGAGTTGCAAAAAGAGCTTGAAATAGCAGAGAGTAGAAAATCAGGAATTGAGAATGGTTGATGCAGAAGGGATTACTCCCTTGACTATAGACATTCAGGATAAAATATTTACTATTCGTGGCGTGCAGGTTATGCTTGATAGAGATTTAGCTAGTTTGTATCAAGTACAGACAAAGGTTTTTAATCAAGCAGTCAAAAGAAATATAGAAAGATTTCCAGAAGATTTTATGTTTCAACTCTCAAGTGAAGAGTTTGATAATTGGAGGTCACAAATTGTGACCTCCAATTCTGACAAAATGGGTTTGAGGCGGCCACCTTATGCTTTTACGGAGCAAGGCGTATCAATGTTGAGTGCTATACTAAAAAGTAAAATTGCAATAGAGATTAGCGTTAAGATTATCCGAACTTTTGTAAATATGAGAAGGTTTATTTTATCAAATAATTTAATGTATCAAAGATTTGAAAGAATAGAAAATCGATTATCTGCTCATGATGAAAATTTTGAAAAAATATTTAAAGCTATAGAAAATAAATCAATAAAGCCTAAACAAGGTATATTTTATAATGGACAAATATTTGATGCATACAGTTTTGTAGCTGATTTAATCAAGAGTGCAAAACAATCAATTTTACTGATTGATAACTATAAGGTTGATAATGTGTTAAGTTTAATCAAATCTTTAAGTTTAGTAGTGTATAATTCACATAACAACGCTCATCACTCTACTTGTAGAGTCGGTGGGCTTTTTTATTGGGATAATGCTAAATGATTTATTCCACTTACACCAAGCCTTACCAGGCTCCATCAGATTTGATGATAAAACTAAAAGCTCAAAACCTAATTATAGAAAATGAAGCAAATGCTTTAAAAGTTCTTTCAAGTGTGAATTATTTTAGATTTAAAATTTACCTGAGACCTTTACTAGATGTAGATACTAAACAATATCTACCTGATGCTACTTTTGAAAATGCACTTGAACTATACTATTTTGATGAAGAATTAAAAAATATTTTATTTAAGCTTATAAGTAAAATAGAGATAAATCTTAGAACAAAACTAGACCAATATATAGCTTCATTTACAGATAACCCTTTTTGGTATCTTGATAATCGGTATTTTTCAAATAGTTATAAAATACAAAATACAAGAGTATCACTACGAAATGAATTTTTAAGATCTAAAGATGATTTTATACTGCACTTTAAAGAGAACTATATAAATAATATCTCAAATGATTTTAAAGAGATGCCACCATTTTGGAATATATCTGAGTTGTCAACTTTTGGAAATATACTTTCTATATTTGACACATTACATAAAGCATCTTTTTCATTATCTCAAAACAAAAATGTACTAGATAATCTTTCACAAGAGTTTGGTGCTAAAAATTTAAAAGAGTTAAACTCATGGCTCAAACTTATAAGAGATGTTAGAAATAGAGTTGCACATCACAGTAGGGTATGGAACTGTAACTATAGAGAGCCAACTGGCATAAGACAAACTTTAGATGTAGATACACAACCATCTCAACCAAATAAAATATATCTTTTTTTCATCGTTTTAGAAATAATGAAACAAAATGAGATACTTGATATATCCATACAATCAGAGTTTAAAAAACTGTTAGATAAATATCCAACACTAAATAACTATCTAAACTCAATGGGAATACCTAAAAGATGGTTAGTGTAATGATTGCAAAATTAAAATC
>JALWUQ010000036.1 GCA_026993075.1 Campylobacteraceae bacterium | reverse complement strand
ATACTATTCTCGGGAGATGTCAGAGCGGTTGAATGTGCCGGTCTTGAAAACCGGTGAGGGTAATACCTCCGGGGGTTCGAATCCCCCTCTCCCGGCCACTTCATTATCTATACAAATCATCAAAATAGCTATTTATCAAGTATCTTTTTAACTTTATTTTACTTCAAAACTCAGATTATTCACAATTTATATAGATTTGTTTATATTTATATTGTATAATGATAAATATAAAAAACTTTAAGGTGAAAATATTTTATAATGTTTCCTAAAATCCCTATAAAAACAAAATTATTGGTACCTATGTTTATCATGACTCTTTTATTGCTCTATATTGGATCATCAGTAGGCTATATAAATTATAATAAATTAGAATCACTTAAAAAGCTCCGCGGTCAAATATTGTTTGCTAACCAAATTACATCATTAATAAACTCTTTACAAATAGAAAGGGGACTCTCCTGTGCTTTTATATTTAATGAGAAAAGTATATTTGAACAGGCACTTCTTAAACAAAGAAAAAAGACAGATTTTTTACTCAATAAACTTAAAGATAAAATTAAAGATCCTTTTGTAAAAATACATATAAATAATTTGAGAAAAAGTATAAATAATTATAGCATTACCTATAATAATGTTATAAAGTTTTACTCCTATACAATATCTGATCTTTTAGATATCTTAATTAATATTTCAAAAAAATCTCATATACCAATCATTACTCAAGATATTATTGCGCATAATAATTTTTTATTTTTCAAAGAATATACAGGCATAGAAAGAGCTCTTGGTGTTGTTATATTTTCGCAAAAGAATATTACTAAAAAACAACTTATTGATTTTACAGGAAATCTTACTTTGGAAAAATACAGTAAAAATATGTTTTTAAAATATGCTACACCAAGTATAAAATTATTATATTTACAAAATATTTACAAACAAATTTCCTCTAAAATTTTATATATGAGAAATGCCATACTTTATAAAAAACTTGATTCTGTAAACATCAGTCCAAAATATTGGCTCAACACAATGACTCTTTTTCTAAATAATTTACAAAGTATCTCAAAATTGATTGAAAATAAGATTAAACTTGATATTCAAATTAAACTTAATCATTTTAGAAACTTATTTATTTTTTATACTATTTCTATAATTTTTAGTATCATAGCTTTTATATTGATGATTGTTGCATTCTTCAAGCTTGCTCGCAATGAACAACGGCTTAATAACATTATGAATAAATACATAATAAGCTCGACAACCGATACAAAAGGAATAATTATCGATGCGAGTGAAGCATTTTGTAAAATATCAGGATATTCAAAAAAAGAGCTTATTGGAAAGTCTCACAATATCGTTCGCCACCCTGATATGCCAAATGAAATATTTAAAAAACTTTGGCATGATATATCAAGAGGAAAAAACTGGAGCGGTAAAATCAAAAATAGAAAAAAAGATGGTGGCTTTTATTGGGTGTATGCAAATATAGAACCATTATTTACAAATAAAGGAGACATAGATTCTTATATAGCTATTCGTTTGGATATAACAAAAAGTGAAATTTTACAGTTACAGTACGATGAAGAGGCAAAAAAAAGCTTACAAAAAGAAAAAATACTACAAGAACAGTCTCGTTTTGCTCAAATGGGTGAGATGATGAGTATGATAGCTCACCAATGGAGACAACCACTCAACACAATAAGTGCTGCATGCACAATACTTGATATAAGGGCGAACACAAACAAAACAGATCAAGAAAATATATTGGAAATTTCTGATAAAATTAAAAATCTAACACAGCATCTTAGTAAAACAATTGATGATTTTAGAGACTTTTTCAAACCTACAAAAGAGAAGAAAAGATTTACATACGATGAACTCATAAGCTCTACATTGCGGATTGTAGAAATCTCATTAAATAATAAAAATATTAAAATTATTCAAGATTTACAAAGTAAAATATATATTACTACTTATTTTAATGAGCTTAAGCAAGTATTAATCAATCTTCTTAAGAATGCAGAAGATGCGATAGTTGACAATAAAATAAAAAAACCATATATTCATATCATCACAAAAGAAAATAAACTTATAGTAAGTGATAATGCGGGAGGGATACCACAAGATATCATATCTAAAATCTTCGATCCGTATTTTTCAACAAAAGAACTTACAGGAACAGGTCTCGGTCTTTACATGAGTAAAACGATCGTTGAAGAACATTGTGGCGGAAAATTAAGTGTTAGTAATGATAAAGATGGTGCTGTTTTCACTATTACATTATGATAAAATCATAAATGAATTTAAAGGTAAAAAATGAATAATATATCTGAAATAAAAAAATATACTAAAAATCTGACACTTCTTTACGCAGAAGATGACCAAGATGCAAGAGAAATGACAGCAATGATTTTTGAAGAATTTTTTAGTAATGTCATTGTAGCCATAGATGGCGAAGACGGGTATGAAAAATTTATTTCAAACACCATAGATCTTGTCATAACAGATATAAATATGCCAAAGATAAATGGTTTAGACTTGATAAAAAAAATTCGTCAAAAAGATAGTGACATACCTGTTATTATCCTTTCTGCACGCAATGAAGATAATTTTTTTATAGATAGTATTCATTATGGCGTCAATGGATATTTACTTAAACCTATTGATATAAATCAACTTAGCTCAACCATACAAAGAGTTACACAAAAATATATATACATAAAAGAGGCGAAAGCAAATCTACATCTTTTGAAAGAGTATGAAAAAGCTACCAACGAAAGCTCCATAGTGTCCAAAATAGATATAAAAGGATATATCACCTATATCAATGATGCTTTTTGCAAAATTTCATGCTACAAAAAGGAAGAACTAATAGGAAAATCCTACAGTATCGTTCATCATCCAGATAATCCTAAAGATATATTTAAAGATATATGGCATACTGTAAAAGATGAAAAAAGATTTTGGAAAGGAGTTATAAAAAATTTATCAAAAGATGGAAAAAGCTACTTTACGCAAAGTATTATTATGCCTATTGTGGATTTAGATGGGCAAATTATTGAATATATCTCATTATGCAATGATATCACTGATATTATGAATCCTACAAAACAACTTGAAAATGAGATAGAAAATACTGATGATCCTTTGCTTATTTATTTTAAGCTTGAAGACTTTAATATTATAGAAGAATTTTATGATAAAGAAACATTAGAAGAGTTAGAAAAAAAAGTAGCAAACCATATAGAGAGAAAACTATCAAAATTCTATCATTTTGAAAAGTTTTATCACCTTGAACATGGAGAATATGCTATCGTTTTAAGAACTTCTCAATATAAAGATGATATGGAAAATTTTATAAAAAAGCTCAAAAAAATTCAAACTATTATAAAAACAGATAAAATTAACCTAAATTTAGTTGAATATGATATAGCAGTTATAATAAGTATAGCTTACGAGAAAGAAAAAATACTCAGATCAGTAAAAATTGGTATTAAAAAACTTATTAATACAAATAAGACTTTTATACTATCTAATAATTTAGCATCTATGCAACAGCAAAAAGCAAAAGAAAATATGAAAATACTATCTATAATCAAAAATGCCATACATTGCTCAAAAATTGTCTCTTTTTTTCAACCTATTGTAGATAATAATACACAAAAAATCGTCAAATACGAATCACTTGTTCGTCTTATAACAGAAGAAAATAAGATTTTAACACCTTTTTTCTTTTTAGAGGCTGCAAAAAAAGGTAATTACTACTACAAAATAACAAATATAGTCTTAGAATACTCATTTATCATTTTGGCACATTGCAATGTTGATATATCTATTAATTTATCTGCGCTTGATATAGAAGATAAAAAAACAAGAGAGACTATTTTAAAACTACTTTCACTCAACAAAAAAGATGCCAAAAGAGTAATCTTTGAACTTCTTGAAGATGAAAGAATAAAAGATTTTGATATTGTCGAAGAATTTATTTCAACTGTCAAAACTTATGGAGTCAAGATAGCCATTGATGATTTTGGCGCCGGATACTCAAATTTTGAAAGACTCCTAAAGTATCAACCGGACATTTTAAAGATAGATGGTTGTCTTATTCGCAATATAGAAACAAGTAGCTACTCCCAGTCTGTAGTTAAAAGTATTGTAACTTTTGCAAAAGAACAAAATCTCCAGACAGTCGCAGAATTTATAGAAAATAAAAAAATCTATAAAATAGTTAAAGATTTGGGGGTGGATTTTTCACAGGGTTATTACTTTGGCAAACCCAAACCTTTTAGGTAAAAAAGAAGATAATACTTTATAAGCAATCCTGTTTCAAAAACTTCTCTTTTGATATAAAAACCGACCTTACGCACTTTTTTCTCGAAAAGTCCTACTTTCCGTAAGCTTCAAGGGGTGGCAGGGACTTTTAGCCCCTGCCACCATAGAGAGCTTTGCTCATTATAATGCGTAAGGTCAGATAAAAACATGTTCTGATATCAATTTATATTATAATTCCCATATATGACATAAATAGTATCAAGTTTATTCATTTACTTTTGTTTACTTTTCTTAATATATAATTTCACATAAATTTATAAAAAGGAGTTAGAGATGAGAAAAGGAATAATAGTATCAGTGGCATTGGGATCCATTTTATTTGGTGCTTCTGCACTGCAGGCAGCATACACTATGCATCCTGTATCTAAAAGCAGCAAGCATAGAGATAAGGTCATAAAAAAAGAGTTAATGTTCCAAAAGAAAAACTTTAAAACTTTTTCTTCTGATATTCAAAAGGGATTTAATAATTCTGTTTATGCGATTCGTTTGTTAGAGCACAAAAAAAATAAAAAGGCTGAACTTGATTTGGCAAAGGCAACAAAATTTTTTGACAAAGCACTAAAGTTAGAACCTAATTTAAAATTGGTGCCTATCGAAAGAGAGATGGCTGTATTTCAGTACAAAGGAAGTGTTAAAAATATAAAACAAGCAATTAAAATAGCAAAAGGAATGTTAGATAACAACAATCTACAACTAGCTAGAAATATTCTTGCTCCACTCAAAGATGAAATCGACATAGCAACACATTATATACCAATGGATGTTTACCCAAGTGCTACAAAAATTGCTGATAAATTGATAAAACAAGGAAAAACAAAAGAAGCACTGAGAGAATTGGAGTTAGGACTTAGTACCATAGTAGGAGATCAAGTCGTCATTCCTATCCC
Organism: Campylobacteraceae bacterium; assembly: GCA_026993075.1. GTDB lineage: Bacteria > Campylobacterota > Campylobacteria > Campylobacterales > JALSKU01 > JALSKU01. The sequence continues at coordinate 15,843 of JALWUQ010000036.1, read as the reverse complement.
TCTTCTAACTTCACAAGATTTCATCAGTGCCGCATCAAAACTAGATAAAACTAAGAAAAAAGAATCAATTTCATTGCTAAATGAAGCCAAGGTTGAGTTGCAAAAAGCTTTATTGTTAGGATATACAAGTAAATATGCAAGTGATTATAAAGCACTAAATGATAAAATTGACAATATCAAAAAAGAGATAATGGGTAAAAACAGACCAAATAAAGTTAAAAAACTTTATAATGATTTAAAAGGCCATTATAATAAATTAGTTGGCAAAACAAGAAATAACAAAAAAGGGTACAACCCAAATGTTGTTTGGAATGGAGATAAAGTTACATACAAAAGTGCCATAAGGGAAGAAGATAGAGATATAGATAGATTTGTCGAGGATAGAAGGCTTGATGCTTTTGAACCTATAAATTTAAACTAAATTTAAAAATATCCAAAAGGAAGTGAGATTTTTATAAAGTTTCACTTTCCTTTCTTGGGTCTGGGAAAGGTTAAGAAAAAAACTGTTTTTTCATTTGGAGTTGATTCTACTTTTATCTTTATGTTATACTCGTTGCAGACGCTTTTTACTATATCAAGACCCAGACCAAAACCACTTTCGTTATTGTTTCGTCTTTCAAATCTCTCAAAAATAACCTCTTTATCTTTTTTATTTATTCCCTCGCCTTCATTGACTATACAAAGTGTATAATCTTTTAATATGACTTCAATAATGCTGTTTTTAAAACCATATTTTATAGCATTTGAAATGAGATTATTGATAATTTTTTGAATCCTAAATTTATCCAAAAATACAAATGTAGGCTCAATATCACATTTTATATTCATATTTTTACTTTTTGCAACTTCATCGAAAAATCTAATACTTTCCTCTACCAATTCTTTTAAATCAAAATATTCATTATAAATTTCATCAATATCTTTAAAAGATATAAAAGATAGAGTATTAAATATTTGAGAGATTAATTTTGTGCTGACTGATATATGATTTATAATACGAGGATCTTTTTTGTCAGATTTTTTTAATGACGATACACTCATCATAAGAGCAGAAACAGGAGTATTTAATTCATGTGAACTGTCCCGTATAAAACGATTCAATTTTTTTATCCTAATTTTTATAGGTTTTATGAGAATTTTACTTAGCAGGTATCCTATAAAAAGTATAAAAATGCTGACTATCAAAATCATGCCAATCAAAAATGTAATCAATTTAAGTTTTTGTTTATAAGTGCTGTTATCCTCCACAACTATATATGCTACTTTTAGAATAGGTTTTTTAAGTCTGTCAACATGATATGTATGTAAGTTGTTTTTATATGCTTTTTTAGAAAGTAGTACACTATTGTCTTTTAAGTTTGAGTATATAATTTTTCCGTTTTGATCAAAAAGACCGATTTTAAATCTATTATTTGGCGGTGAAAACTTGTAAGTAGTTTTATCCATATCAGCTCTCATCAAATCTTTTTCGATATTTAAAGAAGCACTTCTCATCTGTATGCTACACTGATTTTGTATAGCTACTATTTCTTGATTATAGTACAAGAAAGCAATTATGGAAATAAGTATAAAACTTGAAAGTGTATATATAGCTAAAAAGCTAAAAAGTGCCTTTTTCTCACTTTTATTCAAAGTAGTATCCACTCCCTCTTATTGTTTTTATCTTATTTTTTCCTAAAATACTTCTTAAATTTTTTATATAAACTCTTATTGTTGCATCCGTTGGCATGTCTTCATATCTCCAAATATTTTGGATCAACTCATTACTTGAAATAACTATTTTTTTTCTACTGCTTAAATACAAAAGTATTTGAGTTTCTTTGTTGGCTAATTGCAAATTTTTATCTTTAATAATGAGTAAATTTTTTGAGGGTATTATATATGTTTCATTATCTATTTTTATCTTATTATCACTTTCTATACTAAATCTTTTTTTTATGTTATTGATTCTGAGCTCAAGTTCTTCTAAATCAAACGGCTTCTTTATATAATCATCACACCCACTCTGAAATCCTTTTTTTAAATGGGTAGTATCTTGATATGCAGTTATAAGTATAATAGGAGTTGTATCGCTATATGATCTTATATTTTTTACAACATCTATACCACTTAATTTAGGAACATTTATATCAAGTATCATAAGATCAAATTTATCTGTGCTTGCTCGTTCTACCGCACTCTCTCCATCTTCAACTTGCACAACATCATAAAATTTTTCTTTCAAAAAGCTGACGATAATATCTGATAACATATAATCATCTTCCAAAAGTAATATTTTCACTAAAAACCTCCATTTTATCCTTTGTATTATAACATTATAAATTCTTAATGTGTAGCTTGTGTTTATTTTGGTATAATCAGGTAATTTATATATGGTGAGATTTATGAAAATAAAAGATTTAATACAAAAGAGATTTCTTATTATCGACGGTGCGATGGGAACTCAGATACAAGCCCTTGATGTGCCGATAGAAGCATGGGATAAAGCAGAAGGGTGCAACGAACTTTTAAATGTTACTTACAGTGATAAGATTTTAAATATTCATAAAGCTTATGCAAAAGCCGGAGCAAATATCATAAAGACCAATACATTCGGAGCACTTCCTTGGGTTTTGGATGATTATAATTTAAGTGAGAAAACTTATGAGCTGGCTTTTGAAGGTGCAAAGCTTGTAAAAAAGGCTTGTTTGGAATATGAAAGTAAAGATGAGCCAAGATTTGTAGCCGGATCTTTAGGGCCAGGAACCAAACTGCCTTCTCTTGGACATATAAGCTATGATGATATGTACAAAGGGTACAAAGTTGCAACTGCCGGGCTTATTGATGGTGGGATTGATTTGTTTTTGATAGAAACTGCTCAAGATCCTTTACAGATAAAAGCTTGTATTCACGCTATAGAGGATATTCAAAAAGAGAAAAATGTAAAACTTCCCATTATGGTTTCAGTTACAATAGAGCTTTCTGGGACTATGCTTATAGGAACAGATGTTCACACCATAGTTACGATACTCAAACCGTTTGATATATTTTCTCTTGGATTTAACTGTGGCACCGGACCTGAGCAAGTTCAAAAACATTTATTGACATTAAGTAAACTTTGGGGCAAGCCCATAAGCATACATGCCAATGCGGGTCTTCCCCAAAACAGGGGCGGATACACTTACTATCCCATGGGACCAAAGGAGTTTTGTGATATTCAAGAAAAATTTAGTGAAATTGATGGAATTTGTCTTATGGGTGGATGTTGTGGGACAACACCTCAGCATATTTGGGAGCTTTCAAAAAGATTAAAAGAAAAAAAACCACTGCCTCCAAAAGGAAACCAACCTGCTGCAATAGCTTCTTTATTTGAAACAAAAGCTTTAAAGCAAGAACCAGCTCCTTTTTTGATAGGAGAAAGATCTAATGCAACCGGCTCTAAAGCTTTTAGAGAACTTCTCTTAAAAGAAGATTATGATGGCACTTTGGCGGTTGCTCAACAGCAAGTAAGAAGTGGGGCTCATGGGATAGATGTTAGTGTAGGATTTGCCGGAAGAGATGAGAGTAAGGATATGAGAGAGGTTCTTAACAGATACACCCAAAAAATCTCCCTGCCCCTTATGCCAGATACCACTCAAGTTGATACTCTCGAAGTGGCACTCAAGCTTATAGGCGGTAAGCCTATCATTAACTCAGTCAATCTCGAAGACGGCATTGGAAAATTTGATAAAGTGTGTTCACTTGCCAAACGATTTGGCTGCTCTTTAGTCTGTTTAACCATAGATGAGAAAGGAATGGCAAAAACAAAAGAACAAAAAGTTTCCATAGCACAAAGAATTTATGAACTTGCTACTAAAAAACATGGTCTAAATCCTGAGGATTTGGTGTTTGATTTATTAACTTTTACTGTTGGGAGCGGGGAAGAGGATTATTTCACTGCGGCCATTGATACCATAGAAGCCATAAAAGAGTTTAGTCATCTCCATCCTGAGGTTGGATTTGTACTTGGTGTTTCCAATATCTCTTTTGGCCTGTCTAAGCAAGCAAGAGAATATTTAAACTCGGTATTTTTATATCATTGCGTAAATGCCGGTTTATCCATGGCAATAGTGAATGTAAAAAGTATCATTCCTATGCATAAAATGAGTGATCAGCAAAAAAAAGTTTGTGAAGATTTACTTTTCAATAAAAGAGATGAAGAGGATCCTCTTTTTAAATTTATTGATTATTTCTCAGATGTAGTTGAAATAAACAAAGATGAAGAAGATGAAGCTTATAAAAAAATGAATAATGAAGAGAAGCTTGCAAAACTGTTAATTGATGGCGACAAAGAGAGAATGATACCACTTTTGGCTAAAATAAAAGATGTGATTGAGCCTCAAAAGATAGTCAACGAGATACTCATAGACGCCATGAAAGTAGTTGGCGAGCTTTTTGGAAGCGGACAGATGCAACTTCCTTTTGTTTTGCAATCAGCTGAAGTTATGAAAGCATCAGTTGACTACTTAAATCCGTATTTGCCAAAAGTTGAAAAATCAAGTAAAACTACCTTGATAATAGGAACTGTCAAAGGGGATGTGCATGATGTTGGTAAAAATTTAGTCGATATTATTCTTAGCAATAATGGTTATAAAGTGATAAATTTAGGAATAAAAGTTGATTTGGATGATTTTATAAAAGCTTATAAAGAACATAATGCGGATGCTATGGGAATGAGTGGACTTTTAGTCAAATCAACCGCAGTTATGAAAGAAAATCTCGAAACTCTCAAACAAAAAGGGATAAAAATTCCTGTACTTCTTGGAGGTGCTGCATTGACCGATAAATTTATAGAAGAGTTTTGCAGACCTGTTTATGACGGTCCTATATTTTATTGCAAGGATGCTTTTGAGGGTATTGAAGCTATGAGCAGGATAGAAAAAGGAGATTTTAATACTACTTTTAAAAGAGTTAAAGCAAATGAACAGATAAAGAAGGAGCCGCAAAAAGAGTTGCCGCCTATCCCTGCTTATAGTGATATAAAGATGCCAAGTCGTGATATATTGATACCCACTCCTCCGTTTTGGGGAAGAAGAGTACTTAAGACAGATATAAAAGAGATAGCGTATGAGTGGATAAATCATAAAATGCTTTTTAAACGAGCCTGGGGATATACAAATAAAGGAAAAACAAAAGAGCAAAAACAAAAACAAAGAGATGAAGAATTGTGGCCACTTTATGAAAGAGTAAAAAGAGATATAGAAAAATTGGATTTATTTAAACCAACTTTGATATATGGATATTACCCAGTAAGAGGATATAATGATGAGATATATTTTTTTGATGAAAATGAAGGGTACTTTAGTGAAAAAGAGGTAAATAAAGAGCCTTTAAAAGATATAAAACAAAGAGCTGTAAAAGTATTAAAACTTCCAAGACAAAGAAAAAAACCATATAGATCTCTTAGTGACTATCTTGCACCTAACAGGCACGATGTGTTAGCTCTTACTTGTGTTAGTGCCGGAGAAGAGTTCAGCAGATATGAGCAAGAACTTTTCAAAAAAGGAAGTTACAAAGAGTATCATTTGATACACGGTATCAGTGTAGAGTTAGCTGAAGCGTTAGCAGAAGTTATACATAAACAAATAAGGCTTGAACTTGGGATTGCTAAAAACGAAGGTCATACTCTAAGAGATGTAAAAATGTCGGCTTATCAAGGATGTAGATACTCCTTTGGTTATCCTGCATGTCCAAATCTTGCTGACAATAAACTGATATTTGATTTTTTAAAGCCTGAAGAATTTGGTATAACACTTAGTGAAACTTATCAAATGCATCCGGAGCAAACAACATCTGCTTTGATTTTTCATCATAAAGAAGCTATGTATTTTAATGTAAATTGACAAATTTTAAATAGTGCAAAATAATATAATGATTGATATTTGTACAGTAATATCAATATATCTTGATATTTAAATTTTATTATGCTAATATATCAAAAATTTATTTTACAAGGTTGCAAAATGGATAAAAAGGTATTGGTTATGTGCAGTGGAAATAGTTGCAGAAGTATCATCGGCGAAGCTCTTATCAATAAATATTTAGATGATATAAAAGCTTATAGTTGCGGCGTAGCGCCAACTAGAAAAGTAAATCCTAATGCTAAAAAAATTTTAGAATTACATTCGGCTTGGGACGACACTCTCCACTCAAAACGCTTGGATGAAGTTATAGATATTCCTTTTGATTTGGTTGTTACTGTGTGTGATCAGGCTAAAGAGAGTTGCCCTGTATTTCCAAAACCTGTTAAAAAAATTCACATAGACTTTGAAGATCCTGACGGGAAAGATTTTGATGAATTTGAAAAAACTTACAAACTTATAAAAAAAGAACTTTTAAAAGCAATAAAAAAGGAAATATCAAAATGAAAAAGATTATTTTCACTATATTGATTATCACGACAACTCTTTTTGCAAATTTTTATAATTTGAAACCGATAAAAATAACAAAAGATATCCATTGTGTTATAGGAGCTTTTGCACCTCCGACAAAACAAAATTTGGGCTTTGTTTCTAATGTTTGCTATGTGAATATGGGAGAGAGTATAGTAGTTTTAGATGCGGGTCCGACATACAGCTTTGCAAAAGAGTTATACGGTATTATAAAAAAGGAATATCCTAAGAAAAAAATCTCTTATGTTATATTATCAAATTTTCATGATGACAGAGTGCTTGGAGCTTCATTTTTTAAAGCACAAGGAGTGAAAATTATAGGGTATAAAACTATCATCAAAGATATGAAAAAATACAAATCAAAATTTGACAGAATCAAAAAAATTGTTCCAAAAGATGTTTATGCAAATACAAAGCTTGTAAAGCCTGATATATTAGCAGACAATGGATACAAAGTAAAAGGAAGTAAAAAAACACTTATCATACTAAAACCGAGTAAAGTATCTGAAGAGAGCTCTGACATAGCAATATATAGCAAAAAAGATAGTTTCTTGTTTGCGGGTAATATGGTATTTAATAACAGAATGCTAAATTATAGAAAAGAGTCTAGTGTGAATGGGTGGATAGAGGCACTGAAAAAACTTGCAAAACTTCATGTGAAATACTTTTTTGGGGGACATGGAAATATTTATGGAAAATACGCATACAAAACTACACTAAACTATCTTGAAGCACTCAAAAAAGATGTTGAAAAAGCCATAAAAGAAAATATTGATGATAGTGAATTGGTTAAAAATATCAATATGAAAAAATTCAGCCATTTAAAATATTTTAACAAATTAAATTATAACGCCATACACAACTGTTATGATCAATTGCAGTGGCAATAAAACAATAGCCTCATTTATGCTATACTTATCAAAAATCTTTCTTAAAAGGTAAAAAATGAATGGCAAAAAAAGAGTAGACATTAAGATAGGAGCAGAAGTCGAAATAGTGCTTAAAAAAGATCAAAAAAGCGGAATTCTCACAAAAGGTATAGTCAAAGATATTTTAACTAATTCTCAAATTCACCCGCACGGAATAAAAGTTAAATTGCTTGGTGGTGAGATCGGTAGGGTTAAAAAGATACTGTAATGACTCTTTTTATAGATGGGGATGCCCTGCCAAATTTACTTAAAAATATCTTGATTCGTTCCATAAAGAGACTTGATCTAAATACCATAGTTATATCAAATAAAAAAATAAGTATCGGTGACTCTAAAAATATAACTTACAAAATAGTAAAACAAGGCATGGATGAAGCTGATAATCTTATAGTGGATCTGTTAACTCAAGGCGATATAGTTATCACTTCTGATATACCTCTTGCAGATAGAGTTGTACAAAAGAAAGCATATGCCATTGACCATCGGGGTATACTCTATGATGAAGAAAATATCAAATCTCATCTGGCAATAAGAAATCTAATGCAAGAGATAAGGCAAAGTGGAGAAAAAACAAAAGGACCGGCACCTTTTTCAAAAAAGGATATTCATAACTTTGCCACTACCTTCAATAATCTCTTGGCAAAAAAAATTCAAAAATAGCATGCTTGATACCTCTTTGCTCATCACCATCGGAACAATTCTTTTTATTTGCAGCACCATACAAGGAGCAGTAGGGTTTGCTTTTAATATATTTGCCATACCGCTTCTTATCTGGAGTGGACTTAGCTTGCCGGTTTCTATAACCATAACATCTATTCCGATATTTATGCAATCTCTCACTTCTTCATACAAGTTAAAAGAGTATATTAAGTGGAAAGAAGTAGCTGTTGGAAGTATTTTAAGGTACCTCGGGCTTCCGCTTGGTATATTTTTATTAACGCTCATCAATGGTTTCAACAAAGATGATATAAAACAGATAGTAGGAATAGTTATATTATTGATAATTGTTTTACAATCTTTTTTGAAAACTAAGCCTGTTGACAAGGTTGGATTTTTATGGACTTTTATAGCATTTTTTTCAAGTGGTATTTTTTTGGGTATGATTTCTATGGGTGGGCCACCTGTTATATTATGGGTAATGGCACACAAATGGGACGCACTTAGAATCAGAGCATTTCTAAGTGCATTATTTTTTATAGCTTCTCCATTTTTGCTTCTTTTGTTGTACTACACATTTGGACATGAATTACTAAAATATTTTATTGTCGGTCTAAGCTTTACTCCAATTGTAGTTATTGGAACACTCATAGGGGTAAAGCTTGGTAATTATTTAAATCATATAGTATTAAAAAAAATTATTATATTTTTACTTGTCGCAACTTCTTTAGTATCAATCTTCTCTCCATATCTTTAAGATATATCCTTATATTACAACAAGTCTAATGAACTAATATATAAAGTAAATTCAATTTTAACTGTATTTTATATAATATACAAATATTAATCATAAGGGGAAAAAATGAAAAATTTATATTTTAAAAAAAGACTATTTATAGCAACTCTTGCAACAGCAATGTTTTCTTTATCTTTGCAGGCGTCTTCAAATAACGAGATAAAAATGGAAGCAAAAGCCGCTATAATGAAACTTGGTAAAACATTAAAAAGCGAAGTAGTAAAAAATATGAAGGCTAACGGTCCTGTAAGTACGGCATATTTTTGTTATAAAAATGCAAAAAAATTAACAAAAAAAGTAAATGCAACTTACAAAAAAGGGATATCCGTTAAAAGAATATCTTTAAAAAATAGAGATAAAAACAATTACCCATCTTCAAAAGATGAGATTGCAATGTTAAAAAAGCTCTCTGCTCAGGCAAAGACAGGAAAAAAACTTCCAAAATTAATAGTTGAAAAAATTTCAGATAACCACTATAAAGTCTATAAGCCTATTTTTGTAGGTAAAAAGTGTATTGTTTGTCATGGTGATGCAAGACACAGAAGCAAAGAGGCATATAAAATAATAAAAGAAAAATATCCAAATGATAAAGCCATCGGATATAAAGTTGGTGATTTTAGAGGTGCTTTTGTAGCAAATATAATAAAATAAAAATATAGGGTATTTTTACCCTATATGCAAATGCGTAACAAGTGTCGAGGCAAGCCCGAGCAGTCCACCAAAAACCCCACCCCATAAAACAAGCCAGCTCAAGTGTTCTTTTATCATATTTTTTATAATCTCTTTTACCATTATAGGCGTCAGATCATCCAATCTTGCATCAACCAATCTTTCGATTTTTTTGATTAAGTCATCACTGACAGTAGAACTTGAGAGACTTCGTTCTAAAACTTTATTGAAAGCTTCTGTTTTTGTTATGGCTACAACTGAACTTTTAAGCCTTTTTACAAAACTTTTTTTAAGTGGCTCCAGTGCTTTTTCTCCTCCGAACATACTGAGCATTCCACCAAAACTTGACTCCATTACACTTGCTTTAAGTGCTTCATAAGCCGGGGTAAAATCGGTATTTTCTATGATCGGAGATATATCTATCTTTGTTTCTTCAGATTTAAAGAAATTATCAAGCTGCTCTTTTGTAAAAAATTGACCCATAATAAGCTCTTTTATGGACTTTTTAAACTCTTCAAACTTTAAAGTTATAATTCCTGAGCCGTAAAGAAAAGGTACTTTTTCAAAAAGCATATATATAGCTATTTGATTTGTAATGGCACCGGAAAGTGCAAACAAACCGGTATAATAAAGATAATCTTTAAATTCCGCATTTGTAAAAAATGAGCCTACTACAATAAATAATGCTATAAAATTTGTAAAAAATGCTTTGTCTAACTTCACATATCCTCCATGCTGTTATATTTTAGAAAAACTAGAAAAATATTTCAAAACTCTTCTTCTAAATTTTGGATATCTCCTCTCAAGCTTTCCAAGCTCTTTCTCAAGCTCTTTACTAAAACCGTTTTCTTCTTTTTTGATATCCTGCAAAAATGAAATACGGCGTTCAACAAAATAAAAATACAATAAAACACTGACAGTAGCTGCATAAAAACACCAAATAGATGTAAAAGCATAAGGTTTGAGCAATGATATAACTGATAAGCCAATGAGATTTAGCCAACCAAAAATTTGTATTGCTATGCTGCTACTTAGTATCAATGAACCACAAGTTGTTAAAACATATATCATTGCGATCCATCTATGATTTGTCCAAGGATTTACATAAGTTAAGGCATTGTGTTCTACTGAAACATAAGTAGGCTGGACAGAAAGTCCCCAAAGCGTATATGCTGTTAACAATCCACCAAGTATCATAAGTATGAATATAATTTTTTTACGAGTCCCTGATGGTTCAAGCAGCCAAATAGATAGAGGAACTAAAAACTGCAACAATCCCTGTGCATAAAAAACAAATATATTTTCCGCCATATATAACGCCCTCTCACCAATGAAGTGATTTACACCAAGCCAAACAAATCCTTGAGTAAACTGATGCAATGAAAACAGCATAGGCAAACTGGCAAAAACAACTTCTTTAGGAGTACTTACTTTTCTTAGCGTAAGTATGCCTACTACACCTATGGCTCCAGAAAGAATAAAATTTAGCATAGCAAATAACAAATTTATCCTTATATATCTTCTTCAGTCTCAATCAAACAGTTTTTAGAAACATTTTCTACTATATAACATATCTTTTGCAGCATTTCTTTTATTTCAAAAGTATGATTTTTTGTAATTATTGCTGATTTAAAAACTTTTTCACTATTGTAATCATAAAGTTGATACTTTCTTATGAGATTTTTCTCAATATTGTATAAAATATCAAAGCCTGTATTTAAATTTGTTTCGATTAAAACAAGTATTATATATTTTTCATCTATCTTTATACATTTATCTGTTAGTCTTATAAATTGTTTTAAATGAATCTTTTTGTGGATAATATGCTTGTTTAACTTGATAATGGCTAAAGAATATCCGATACTGTATCTTGCAAAGTTATATTCGCACTCATCAAAAATATTTTTGTTATCTTTATAAATTTTTAGATAGTCTAATTGTGTTTGCATTAAAAATCCTTATATATTTATACTTCATTTATACTTAAACATCAATAAAATCAAATTACCATTTTATAAAAAGATTTAAATACCAAAAATAAGATAAATAATTGTAAGAAAATTACACCTAAATACAAGTCATAAACTTGAGTCTGCTTACTAATAATACCAAAAAATTCCAATATCTTATAAAAAATATATGAAATCACAAGACCGACAAGATAGCCTTTTTGTTTTATAATATCAGCAAAAGATATTAATTTAGTTTTTTTCAGTGCAATAGTCTCCATTCTTACAAGATAACTTCCAAATACAAATGTAACTTCATATCCAATATATATAATCAAAGCTGTCATATATGAATAATTAAATATTAAAAATACACTCACAAATATAAAAACAGTTATCTCTACAATCATAGTTATATAAAAGAAAAATTGTATATTCATAATATCTTCATAAAATTTAGCTATAAAGAGTGTTCCAAGCGCTAAAAATATACCGCCAAGAGAAAATATGGAAGGCTCAAGAGGAGTATACAATACAAACACACTTCCAACAGTAAGCCCTAAAAACATAGAATTGAAAAATTTATACCAAAGATAGTTTCTATAATTTAATCTCATCAAAACCTAATACTCATTCCAAGCATAAAAGTTCTTTCGTAATTTACAGGATACACCCCTAAGCTATTTCCATTATAAGCAAATAAAGCATTTTTTTTATCAAAAATATTTTTGACTTTTGCAAAAAGATTTATCTTTTTGTATTTATAATTTACAGAAAGATTTGTTGAATTATACCCTTGCATCTTTGCATATTTCTTTTCAAAATCACTCATTGCATAAGCTTGAGATCTATAAATATGGGATAAAAGAAAAGTTGTTCTAAAGTTTGGTCTATAGCCTATGGCAAATTTTATCTTATGTTTTGAAACACCAGGGATTGAATTGCCCGCAATTAGCGGATTATTTGTGTCTTTTAGTATTTTTGTATCAGTAAATATATAATTTAATTTTATAAAAAGATTATAATGGATATTATATTTTTCATCCAATTCAAACCCATATTTTCTAGTCCTGTCAAGATTTGTATTGTATGAATTTTGCGGATAAGGCAGAGTGTTATAATATATCTCGTTATGTACATTTGCATAAAAAATTGACAATTTTAATTTATGTGGATATTTAAAATAATTAAAACCTAAATTATAATTGTTAACATTCATCGGTTTAATATATTTATTAAAATATTGGGTATATGTAGTATTGTTAAATGTAAAAAATCTGTCAATATCTGGAGTTTGAAAAGATCTGTTTATATTGGCAAATAAAGATGTGAAGTTATTCAATTTATAATTATAACCTATGTTATAAGCATTTTCGTATATGATTTTATTCCAATATTTTGCATCATAATTATATTTTATTTTTTCTCTTCTTGCTCCTAACGAAATAGTATTTTTACCGACTTTGTAACTTGTATTTACATAATACCCTGTATTATCTTTGTAAAAATTATCGCCTGAATTTTTTTTTCTCAAACCATTAAATATTTGAACTCCTGCGACTACTTTTAGATTATTTTTATTATAATTAATTCTCGTGTTATAGCTATTGTAGTAATATCTATATATACTGTGCCACTGAATATATTCAGAAAGTTTATTCTCATTATTACCTTCAAAATGTACCTGATAATGATTGGTAAGCTTATAATCAAAGCCGTAACTTAAAACATTATCCCAATAATATTGGTGCGTATAGTAAGCCGGTATAGAGTCTGGATTTTTTTCATATTGAGACAGACTTATACTTCCTGGATAAAATATATCCATTTTTGAAAATGTTTTGCTCACATATAATCTCAATTTATCTATCGGATTATAATCAAATCTAAAAGCCTTATTCTCGCTTGAGTTACTATTTTTATCCCCGGTTGTATCTATATACCTATCTCCATCATATTGAGTTTTATTCATATAGCCTGAGATTGAAAATTTATTTTTCTTAATACCAAAGTTTATGCCACCAAACCACAAACCATTACTTCCTGCATAAGTTTTTACAGTCATATTATTACTTCTTTTAGTGATTATATTGACAACCCCTCCATCGGCACCATCCCCGTACTCAACAGAACCGGAACCTTTTATAATTTCTATTCTTTTTATATTTCCAATTGGGATTGAAGATAAAAGCTGAGGTGTTGCGTCAATATTATTTAATCTTCTGCCATTTAAAGTTATAACTACATTTTCATATCCACTTGCAAGTCCATAACCTCTTAAATCAATCAGTTGGGAAAATGTATTACCAAATGACGGCATAACAGTCAGTGATGTTTGTGTATTTAAAAAATCATATAAATTTTTTGAGTGGGAATTTTTAATATCTTTTGCAGTATATACTTCAGATGCAAATGGAGCATCGACTTCTTTTACCTCTATTTTTTTTGTGATCACCAGCGGGTCATCCTCGTTTACTATTTTATCTTTTTTACTTATTTTCTTTTGGATTACTACTTTTTCATGATCATTAAAACTCTGCTTATTTGATGCCATTGCGGAGCTTACACTAAAAGCAAGTATTGCTGCCAATGAAAAATATCGTCTTCCAAATCCTTTTGGGCTATTCACTCTTTTATCCTTTTTAGTTTTTAAAGTTATACAAAATAATTTTTTATATCAATCCCTCGGAAATCATTTGCTTAAGAACTCTCTTTAAAACTTTTCCGGTAGCATTTTTAGGAAGCTCGTCCACAAAATAGATATTTTTTGGTACCTTAAAATTTGCCAGATGATTTTTTAAATATTTTTTAACATCATTTTCTTTTAAATTATCTTTTTCATCATCTTTTAAAACTAAAAAAGCTGTTGGGGTTTCATCGCCGGTTTCTTCATTTTTTTCCCCTATAACAGCTGCTGCGTCAACCTCGTTAAGCTGATAGAGTAACTCTTCTATCTCCCTTGGATAGATATTTATACCTTTTGAAATTATCAAATCTTTTTTTCTGTCCATGATAAAGATAAAACCATCTTTATCTATTTTGACAAGATCACCGGTTTTAAGCCAACCATTAACAATACTTTCTTTAGTGGCATCTTCTCTTTTATAATACCCTTGCATTACACAATCACCCTTTACAATAAGCTCACCAACTTCTCCCAAAGGTAACTCTATCATCTCTTCATCAACACATTTTGCCTCATATCCAGGAAGCACGGGACCGACTGAAAGCGGCTTTTGTAACTCAAGTCTATTTGCTGCAACTACAGGAGAACATTCACTAAGTCCATAGCCTTCTATTAAAGTTGCCTTTGGAAATTTTATTTTAAATTCATTTAAAACTTTTTCGCTAAGAGGTGCACCACCACTAACAAAAACTCTTAATTTGTTAAACCACATAAAATACCAGGGAATTTTAGCTTTTATAAGAGCATTGTAAACCGTAGGAATTCCTAAAAAGATAGTTACTCTTTTTAGCAAAACCTGTTTTAATACATTTGAAAAGGGAAAAACAGACTTTACAATCACGATAGACGAAGCCGTAAAAAAAGGTAAAAGTACTGTTGCAGTTAGCGTAAATGAGTGAAACATGGGAAGATAGACAATAAATCTATCTTTTTGTGTAAGTTTGATTATCTCATTAATAGCTATTAAATTTGAGAAAATACTACGATAACTAAGCATTGCTCCTTTGGGTTTTCCAGTAGTTCCAGAAGTGTAAACAATGCATGATAAATCATCAAGTTTCGCAGATAGTGAAAGTTGTTCGTGAACTTTAAAACTTTTTACAACCTCCATAAAACTAAAGTTTTTTTTATCTAAGTTTTTATACTCCCCAACCCATATAATTTTTTCTATTTTTGTAGTTTCTATAAGAGTTTTTGTCTCTTTTGCAAACTTTGAAGAACTTATCAAAAGTTTTGCATCACAATCATTTAGAATATATTCATATTCATCTTTTTTTAGGAAATTATTAACAGGAACCACAACAGCCCCTATCTTGGATATTGCGAAAAATGATATCACAAACTCTTCGGAATTTTCAATTATCAAGCATACTTTATCACCATTTTTTATATCACTAAATTCTAAAAATCTAGCAAGGGTATCTATCTTTTGCTTAAGTATTAAATTGCTGACTTTTCTTTTATCTATGAAAATAATAGGTTTTTTAGGAAAATCTTTAGCATTTTGTTCAATCATTTCATAAAAGTTATTGTACTTGTATCTTGACATTCATTAAAACCTATATTTTATAGCCGCTGTTAGAAGATCTGCTCTTATATGTGTAAAAGTTCCATTTATATTACTGTTATTAACTATCCTGGAATCTTTGTCATCATAAAGATAACTCATACCCAAACTGATCTTTTTGCTATATTTATACTCAAAGCCGACAGAGTAAAGTTTTGCATCTGCATCCGGTAATTCAAA
>JALWUQ010000035.1 GCA_026993075.1 Campylobacteraceae bacterium | reverse complement strand
CAAGGTTTTGTTATGCTTTAGTTTGTTAAAAAATGCCAAGCCCAAGAGCCAATGAATATAATTAAAAATAATCCTCCAATAAATCCAAAAGCTATCAATGCTCCATTGTCACTATTATCTTTCACTTCTTTTTCTTCAATGACCTCAGGTTTATGCTTATAATATATTTTTGGCCAAATTTCTGTGTACATCCCAGCTAATACTAAGGGCAGTAGAAAAAGGTCTGGTGCAAAAATTATTATTAGAATCACCAGCAAAAAGGTACCATGTGATAGCGATAGGAGTATAATGCCAATACCAAAATACCCCGTTAAAGTGGTGTAATAAAAGGAACTATTTTATTGCTTACTATGACTACGCCCCCGCTTTTGTTGTTATTACATCTAAAGCTTTTGTCATTTTTGGTATAACTGCACATCCAGATAGATTAAATCTCTTCTGTAAAACTTTCGGTTTTAAATATTCTATTTTGGTCTTTCCATCAAAATCCTTATAAACTAAAATCCTGATAGGCAAATCAATACCAACCCTAATATCTCTTTGCATCATTCTAGTACCAAGTTTTGGGTTACCAAATATTATTACTTTTGCTTCTTGCATATCAGAGCCTATCTTTTTAGCATTTGCTCTGTGATTGATAATACCAAAAACACTCATACCCTTGGCTTTAACAATCTTTTCTATCTTTGAGATAGTAGCATTAACTGAATTTTTACTACTTTTGATAACATAATCTCCCGCATTCAAAATCGTAGCACCCACTAAGCCTATTAAGAATAATTTAAACTTCATAACATACTCTCCTACTGATAATTTTTACGATTATATCAAACTTTAGTGCCTTTTGAGTGCATTACCGACAAACTGTAAGACTGTTTAGTTTTGCTCCTTGTTTTTTTATATGTTCACAATCTTTCTTTTTCAAGATAGACCCATCAAATGTACTTTTCCAAAGAATTGTTCCTTGTAAGTTAGAATTTACTAAATCAAGTCCATTTAAATTACATATTGCTATAGCCGCATTTTTAAAATTTGTATTTTTTATAGTAGTTTTTCGCAAATCAAGGTTCCATAGTCTAGCATCTTCAAAGTCTGCATTTATTATCTTTGCATAAGAAAGAATAGTTCCTTTAAAAACAATACCTTTGGCTTTTACGCCGGCTAAATTTGCCTTTTTAAAATTGGCAAATCTTGCATTGGCATTTACCAACTTTGCACCCTTTAAATTTGCATCATAGAAATTAGCACGAACCAAATCAGCTCCGTCTAAATCAGCTCCACTAAAATCTGCATCAGTCAAATCCGCCCCTCTTAAATCAATGCCTTTTAAATCTGCTCCACTTAAATCGCAGGCAATACAATCTTTATGTTTTTTTAAAATCTTTAAATCTTCTTTTTCATAAGCATTTAAGTGTAAATTTAAAAAAATGATTGCAAATAAAATCATAAATATTTTCATTTTTTCAACTTTGTTTTTAAAACTTTTATAAATCTCTTAGCATCATTGCCACCTAAAATAATACCTATCTTTTTACCATTTTCACTAATAATAAAAAATGTCGGTACACCGATATATCCAAAACCTTTTGGCAATACATTATCCTCGATATCTAACATTAACGGCACAAAATGACTTGAAAGAAAATCTGCAACTTTTTTCTGTGGAAAAACAACCTGTTTCATATAGTTACATTCTGGTCAAGTTTTTGCTGAATACATCATCAATACAGGCTTATGTACTTCTTTTGCTTTTGAGAGTGCCGTATCAAAATTATGGTACCATTTTACACCCGAAGCAAACAAAGATAAGCTTATAAAGAGTGATAATATAAATATTTTTTTCATATTCATATCTCCTTTATCTTGGTTTTAATTATTATTATATTATAATTTTCTTTAATAGTACAGAAAAATTTACGGTATTTTTCTTGTATAATACAACTTTAAAGGTAAAATTTATGATACTAAAAGTAGCTTTGATACAACAAAAATTCCATTCAAACAAGAATAAGACAATAAAAAAAACTATTGACTTGCTGAAAAAAGCTAAAAAAAATGGTGCAAAATTGGCAATTCTTCAAGAATTACACCAAGATAAATATTTTTGCATAAATGAAAATGCAAAAAAATTTAAACTTGCCGAAGATTTTAAGAATGATTTGGCCTTTTGGTCAAAGATAGCAAAGCTTTACAATATTGTACTTGTTACATCTTTATTTGAAAAAAGAGCAGAAGGACTCTATCACAACACAGCAGTTGTGTTTGAAAAAGATGGAAGCATCGCTGGAACTTACAGAAAAATGCACATACCTGATGATCCAGGATTTTATGAAAAGTTTTATTTTACTCCGGGAGACTTGGGGTTTGAGCCGATTTGCACAAGCTTAGGAAAACTTGGAGTACTTGTATGCTGGGATCAATGGTACCCTGAAGCTGCAAGAATAATGGCTCTAAAGGGAGCAGAAATTCTTATATATCCTACTGCCATAGGATGGTTTGATAACGATAGTAAAAGAGAAAAACAAAGGCAACTTAAAAGCTGGATCACAATACAAAAATCTCATGCTATTGCAAATGGCTTACCGCTGATATCAGTAAACAGAGTAGGATTTGAAAAAGATGATTTAAAACATATAAAAGGTATAAGATTTTGGGGAAATTCTTTTGTTTGCAGTGCAGGAGGTGAAATAATTGAAATGCTTGATAATAAAAATGAAATATCAAAAGTGATAGAAATTAACTTAAAACAAACAAAACAAATAAGAGATATTTGGCCATTTTTCAGAGATAGAAGAGTAGATTCATATAAAGATATATTAAAAAGATGGGCAACTTGATTTACCTCTTTATCGGCATATAAAATGCAAAATTGCTCTCTTTTTCCAACTTTTTATGTTTTGTTAAAGCAATTTTTATCTCTTTATTGTATTTTTTGATATATTGCAAAAATACTTTTCTTTTTTTGCCTTTTAAGATACTTTTTGTAACCTTTATTGTATTTGCAGGATTGATGGCATGATTGTTTTTATATAATCCAAAGTGAAGATGAGGTCCCGTACTAAGGCCTGTTGTGCCAACATAACCAATAGTTTTACCTTTTTTTACATATTTGCCCCTTCTGATACTTCTTGCAAACTTTCTAAGATGAGCATAAAGTGTTTTATAGCCGTCTGTGTGTCTTATTATGATACAATTTCCATATCCTCCTTTTTTACCGGCAAATATAACTTTTCCATTTGCAGCAGCATGAACTGGAGTTCCAACAGAAGCAGCATAATCAATACCCAAATGGGCTCTGTATATATGCAAAAGAGGATGCCATCTTTTATAAGTAAATCTATCTGAAATCCTTCGATATCTACAAGGTGCACTTAGAAAAAAACCTGCGATTTCTTTTCCTTTCGCATTATAGTATCGCCCTTCGTACCTGTAAATGTAATGTTTTATGCCCCTTGTTTCTACCATTGATGCTTCTATTAGAGGATTTCCAAATTGTCTTCCGAGCCTAATCTTTTGGGCATAGATGACAACCAACTTGTCACCTTTTCTAATATCTCTTTTAAAATTAATACTTTTTTTATAAGACTGGACAAATTCATTTGCCAACAAATAATTATTGGTTAATTTTATGATGTCTTTATAAGCTGAAGATGTGATACTTGTTTCTAATATTTTATATTTAGTTTTATAGATTATAGGAATGGTATTTATAAAATATCCATTTTTATTTGTTCCGATGTGTATTTGTAATTCTTCGCCAACTGGTATCAAAACTTGTTTAATAGTTCCATTGCTGTCTTTTAATATCTGATATCTACTCTTAGCTGCAATCTCAGATGTTAACTCTTTGTCCCCTACATTTAGATTATAATAAAGTTTGAGAGGCAATTTATAATTTTCTAAGAATTTTAAAAATGTTCCACCTTTTTCCCATTTTTTTTCTATTAACTTTGTAGAGCCAAATAGCATACCACTTATGATAAACAATATAATAAATAAATTTTTCAATATTCTCACTTTTTTATTTTTTGAATTATATCAAATCAATATTAATAAAAGCAATTTTTAATCCACTTTAAGTATAATATCACAATTAAAACAAAGGAATTTTGATGCAAAAAAAGCAATATCTAAAGTTATTATTTTTTATACTTTTCATTACAGGATCTTTTCTTGATGCAAACTCACTTTTCAAAGAGCATAAAACAAAGATAATATCTATAAATGAAAACTCAGCCATAGTTAAAAATTTTCCGGATGTAAAAATCGGGTCTAGCGGGATTGTGGTACACAGATACAGTAAAAATCATTCAACTATCGTTGCAAAGATTATAGTAATCGCAAAAAACGGTGACACAATGAAGATACTTTTTAAATCATTTAAAGACTTAAAACAGCCTGTGCTTCCTTTACCAAAAATTTTACCCCAAGCTGGAGATACAGTCATACTGAATTTTCTTTACAATAAAGCTTTGATGATAGCTCCAAACTATCAAACATATAAAAATATTGAAAACAGGCACAGTGATATAACCTGGCTAAATCCGGATCTTTTCGCTGCAAAACTTTTTGCCGATAATGATCCAAACCCTCACAGATCAACTTTTAAAAATATGTGTAAAAACTATTCATTTTCATTATTATATTTTGCTATCAATAAAAGTGGTTATTTTGTAGATTGCAATAGTTTCAAAATACTCTCAAAAGAACATATAAAAAACAGTGGAAAGATAATACTTCCTTTTTATAGCAGGATTAAAAACATACAAGCAAGCTGGCTTAGTTTTGGAAAATCAAAAATCAATAATTATAATGAATTTTATACAAACCTTCTGAGGTAAATTATGCTAAAAAAAGAATCTGTAAATTTTTTTAAAAATTTAATTGGCGGTAAAAATGTTTATGAAGACAAAGCTCACCTCATAGCCTACTCTTATGATGCAACAAAAATCAAGTATGAACCTGAACTTGTTTTATTTCCACGAGATGAAAAAGATGTACAAGAAATCCTAAAATACTGTAATGAGAAAAAGATTGTAATTACTCCAAGAGGAGCAGGTAGCGGTTTTACAGGAGGGGCATTGCCAGCAAACGGCGGAATAATGCTCTGTTTTGAAAAGCATATGAATAAAATAATTGAGATTGATATGCAAAATATGGTAGCAAGAGTAGAGCCTGGAGTCATTAATAAAGATTTTCAAAATGCTGTTGAAGAGTTGGGACTTTTTTATCCACCTGATCCAGCAAGTCAAGACTACTCAAGCTTAGGTGGTAATGTCAGTGAAAATGCAGGAGGTATGAGAGCTGCAAAATATGGCATAACAAAAGATTTTGTTATGGCATTAAGAGCTGTTTTACCAAATGGCGAACTTATAAGAGCAGGTAAAAAAACAATTAAAGATGTGGCAGGCTACAATATAGCCGGTATCTTGATAGCAAGCGAAGGTACTTTGGCAGTTATCACTGAAATAACTCTCAAACTTATAGCAAAACCTAAAATGACAAAAACTGCTATGGGAGTATTTGCAAGTGTGGATGATGCTATGAATGCTGTTTTTAAGACAATGGCCAGTGGAATTACTCCTGTTGCTATGGAATTTTTGGACAATCTAAGCATAAGGGCTGTAGAAGAAAAATTTCATAAAGGTTTGCCTATTGATGCAGGTGCGATTTTAATATGCGATGTTGACGGCAATATTGAGGTTGAACTTTCAAATCAGTTAGCTCAGATAGAAAAAGTATTTGGTGAAAACAAATGCATTGCTTTCACAAGAGCAAAAGACAAACAAGAAGCAAATGATCTGTGGTTTGCAAGGAGGAATGCAAGCCAAAGTATAACAGTTTACGGAAGTAAAAAATTAAATGAAGATATAACAGTACCTAGAGCAAAACTACCAGAATTATTAAGAGGTATAACTGCGATATCTAAAAAACACAAAGTTAAAATCCCATGTTTTGGACACACGGGTGATGGAAATGTTCATGTTAATGTTATGGTTAACGCAAATGATAAAAATGAACTTAAAACTGGTCATAATGCAATTATTGAAGTTTTTAAACTTGCGGTAAAATTAGAGGGTACGCTAAGTGGCGAGCATGGGATAGGCTTAAGTAAAGCTCCATTTATGAATTTGGCTTTTAGTGAAGCGGAAATGAATCTTTTTAAAACTATAAAAAAAGCTTTTGATCCAAATAATATTTTAAATCCAGGTAAAATGGGGCTTTGATTTCTTGTCTATTAAAATAAATAAAAAAATAAAAATATTTTTAAAAGAATTTACAGATAAAGAGTTACTTCATTATGCATCAAGCCTGAGCTTTCATACTATTTTAGCCCTTATACCCATACTTCTAATCTCACTTTCAATATTTACCAAACTACCAAGCTTTAATAAATACTATGAGTTAATAAAGAATTTTATATTTTCTACTCTAATACCCAATAAACAAGAAGCGATATCTTTACATATTGATAAATTCTTAAATAATACCGTCAACATGGGTATAATGGGATTTATATTTGTCTTGTATGTATCTGTTATGTTTTTTATAGATTATGAATATATTGTGAGTAAAATTTTTAAGACAAAAACAAAGGGTTTCTGGCACTCTATCACAGTTTACTGGACGCTTATAACATTGATACCTATTGGCATAGGGATATCTTTCTTTATATCTAACAAAATACAATTATTTTTAAATATTTCAAAATATACAAATTGGATAAATATACTTGCAATACTGCCCTTTCTAATCATTTGGATGCTTTTTTTTATCTTATATATGATTTCAGCAAATATAAAAATCTCAACAAAAAGTGTTGCATTGTCTTCATTTATAGCTTCAAGTATATGGTATATCTCTAAAACTGTTTTTGTCTATTATGTCAGCTACAATAAAACATATACAAGTATATATGGTTCATTTGGAACAATAATGTTCTTTTTTATATGGATCTATTTTTCTTGGGTTATATATATATATGGTTTAAAAGTATGTTATTTGTTAAATAACCATGATGATTTAATAACCAAGTAATTTTTTTCTTATTTTTGGATTTTTTAGAGTTTCTCCTCTTAGCATTCTAAGTCTCATCTCTTGAAAATTAATCAATTTCCTCGAAGTATCTTTTTTATTTTCATACGCACCAAAACCATAATGCATAGGAGT
Organism: Campylobacteraceae bacterium; assembly: GCA_026993075.1. Lineage (GTDB taxonomy): Bacteria > Campylobacterota > Campylobacteria > Campylobacterales > JALSKU01 > JALSKU01. Next base: position 14,557 of record JALWUQ010000035.1, on the reverse strand, counting down.
ACTGTCTGTCATAACATATTTTGCTTTTTTTGCATTTATCCACTTATGTGTATCGTCCGAGAAGGTCCATAAAGTTACATTTTTTGGCTTAAAATTATTTTTATGAAGCCATTTTATCATACATCCTGGATCATCAAAGACAATAGTTTTACCATTTTTCAATATAGCTTCTGAAGCATGTTTCATTGTTTTTACTTCCATTCCGCACTCAGGATCTACTGTAACACCAAGCTTTATAGCAACAGGCTTTCCATTTTTACTTATACTTGTTGCAACTTCTCTTTTTTCACATCCAACAAGAAGAAGCAAAGAAAAGATTACAACTGGAAATATTTTTATATAATTCATAGCCAAACTCCATTATTAATATGATAGATTATAGGATACGCACTTATAATCAATAAATATATTATATCAAAAATTATTGATATTCTTTTAAAATTTACAGAATTCTTTTTTGTTATTTGATATACAAATGCCCCAATGGCTGAAAATGTTCCTATAAATAAAGCTGTATAAAGCACATATCCTATATAGTGATAATATCCTTGAAGCATACAAAATGGGCAGTGATGAGTAGGAAGCTGATATATATAAGTTCCAAAGAAAGCTATCAATGATATAATCGAAGTTACTGTAAATACAATATTTAAAAGCATAAAATAGATAGAATTTTTAAGCCTGTAAGTCAGTAGTATTAAAATAAAATTGGCATAAAAAACAGATACGATGATATAGTGAGGAAGTGACATCAAAGTAGCTATATAAGATTTACCAGTTGCTGAAAAAACAGTGCTGCAACAACTCACAATTTTATGAGGATTAAGAGAAAAAAATTCCATCACTTGCAAAGTAATTTCACTCATCAAGAAAAAATAAATAATTATAAAAAATATAAATTTAATCCTACTGTAAGGCATCTTCTCACTTTCCAAATCTACTTTATTTACAACTATCCAAGTGCTAAAAAGATATAAATTTATGATTTTGATTATCATTGCATAATAACCATAAGAAGTTGCATTTACAACCCCAACAGCACACATGGCACCTGGTATATAAACAGAAAGCTTATCTTGTACAAAAATAAAATACAAAAACATAGGAAGTTTAATAAGTAAAATATATTTTATAATAGTAGCTACCAAATAACTTTGTTTTTCCAGTTTATATTGGACCATAGAAGTACTATTTATATCCCATTTAAATACAATTTTTAAACTTAAAACAAAAGCTATAGTTCCCAAAAAGGCAAATATGCCATCAAGAATCAATATAACTAAAATTTCAGGAGTTATTATATTCACTTCATAATCCCTTTGATAACCTCTATCTCTTCACTTACAAATGGCAGATTAAAAAATATAGGGTCATGAGTAGCAATGAGTATAGTCTTTTTTTCACTATGTAATTCTTTTATAAAATCTAAAAAATTTGTTGATAATTTAGTATCAAGATTTGCCGTTGGCTCATCTGCAAGTATAATTTTAGGATCATTTACCAATGCTCTTGCTATTGCCACTCTTTGTTGCTCACCACCTGAAAGGCTTTTTGCCAAATCATTTTTTTTATGATATATCGAAAATTTTTCCATACTTTTTTTTGCTTTATTCTCTATCTCAACTCTTGGCAAATTAGATGGAATAAGAGGTAAAATAACATTTTCAAAAACACTTAAAGTTGGTACAAGATTAAATTTTTGGAAAACAAAACCTATATTTTCTCTTCTATAAAGTGAAGCGAAATTATCCGGAAGTTTTGCTATCTTCTTACCGTCAACTTCAACATCACCACTAGTAGGCTTCAAAAGAGCGGCTACTATGGCAAGCAGTGTGCTTTTACCGCTACCGCTTGGTCCTTTTAAAATAGTCAAATTTCCATCTTTAACATTGAAACTTATATCTTGCAATGCGATTGTCTGGTTAATCTTACCTGCATTAAATACTTTATTTACTTTTGTTACATTTATCATCTTATTACCTCATCAGCCTCAAGAGTTGCTGCCACCCAAGAAGGTATTATCGTTGCAGCTAAATACAAAGGAACGGTAGCAAAAAATATTAATATTATTGTCTGAAAATCAACAATAAAAGGAAGTTTAAAAGCAGGCTTCAATATGGAATATCCTGTAAAAATATCTCTTATAAGCGGAGCATCAAGGATATAAACATAAAATATTGCAAACATTATTGCTAAAAAGAATGAAACTACAGATATAATACTTGCTTCATAAAATTTTTGCAAAATTACATCTCCAATCTTCCATCCAACAGCTTTTTGAACCCCAATCTCTCTTTTTTCATCACTGCTTAACCCACTGGCTTTATCGTATATAATTATAAAAAATGTGAACAAGACTATGATAAACATTGCTAAAAATATACCACTTTTATAATCAAAAATATTATTATAAGATATCTTTAAATCATTTTTTGTAATCATCCTGCTATCAGGATACATTAACTCCAATTTAGAAGCAATTTTTGCGACTTCTTTTGGATTTGGAACCCTAAGAGTTATATCTGTTGCTTCATTATTTTTCATACCAAATATCTTTCTTGCATTTTTATTACTAAGAAGTATGATATCGTTTGACTCCAAACTTGTGGCACCTTTAAATGTCCCGGCTATATAAACTTTTTTAAAACCACCATTTGGTTCAATAAAATCAAAGTATTTATTATAATAATTTTTTTCCAATGTTTTTTTTACACCATCACCTACAATCATAGTATCGCTTTTATCAAAAATCTTTTTATCAAATTTATTTACTATTTTTTGTATAGATTTTTTATAATTTGGACTAAATCTGCTAACCCCGACTACCGAAAAATTCACACCAGCATTTTTAAAATAATAATATCCCCAGACTCTTGGTGTTACTTCAGAAACACCTGGAATATTTGCAATTTTACTGATTCTATCAATATTTAGATTTTGAACTCTTCCTGCTTGAAGTTTTTGCATAACGATATCAGGTAGAGATTTTAGTGTCAGATTTAACTCATATTTAATAGAATTTGATATAAAAAATACGCAGGAAAGTAAAAATATTAAAATGAAAAATATAATTAATATAAATATATTTTTTGCCCCTCTTCTCTTCAACGAACTAAGAGCATATTCAAATAAAAATAGATTGAATAATTGTTTCATGTTAGTGTACCTTTATAGTATTTGGAGTAATATTTACAACATTCGATGGTGCATATACAAATGTTGTTAGATAATGACTGAATGAAACAGGATCTTCATTAAATATTGAAAATATATCACTAAGACTTCTATGTCTTATATATCTAACCTCAGTTGATATAGATAAATCTGGAAGCCCGATGCTTTTTACAAAGATATTTTTCTCTTCTTTATGTTTATTCTGAAAACTAAGATAAGTAACTTCTGTACCTAGAAATATAATAATCAAACTAAAAAAAGCTACAAAATATTTTAAAATTTTATTCATTTTATCTATCTGATTTTATTTATCAAGTTTCCACACAATATCATCATTTAATTTGTGAAATTGTTTTATCTCTTTTCCAAAATGATCATTTTTAAAACTTTCAGCTTCTTTAAGCGTTTTAAATGGAATCAATTCATTGCCCATGGGCCCTAATATATTACTTCCTATAACATAATAAGCCTTTGTGGCATCTATCCCTTTTTGAGTATAATAATCAGTAACTATCATTTTTGTTATACTGTGTCTAAATTTCATGATTTTATAATCACCATAATCATCAGGATTGAAATAAAATTTCATCATATCCTTGACACCGTCAAAACTAAGATGGTGGATTTTTCCATTTTTCTTGAAAAAAATCTGAGCAGCCCACCTTGGATATTTATATACAAGCATACCGCATACCGGACACTTATCACCTCTGTGTACTATAACTTGACCGAAAGACTTTCTTTTAACCCTTTTTACATCCCAAAGATAAAGGCTAACTGCCAATAATTGTTTTTTATTTAAATCACCGCAAAGATTATGTTTTTTTATACTTTTTTGCAGAGTATTTATATTTTTATATTGATTAAATTTTATACTTTTTTTACAAACTTTATTATATATATTTTTCCCCATAGGATAATATATAATTTTTTTATCAGCATTGCTTATAGCAAAAATATATTCTGCAAATAAGACAGTAATCAAAAATAAAATGATTTTTTTCATTCAAAAATCCCCTTAACAAAAATACAAAAGCCCCAAAAATTATCAAGAGACATTATGTTTTGTCTGATAGAATGATACTAATAATATTCTAAGCCATTAGACTTGGAAAGTATAGCAATTTGGTGTTAAATTATTGTTAATTTTAATAGCTCAACACCATAAAACTGATATTTCTTTACTAATAATCAAATGGATTAATAACCCAAATCTAAATAGTCAAGTAAATTTTTATTTATTTCTTTAAATGTAACTATTTTTGTACCACCATATTTATTCTCAAATATTTTAGCATATTTCATATTTCTACATGGTACCAAGTCTTCTCCTTTTGGCTGGACAAGGTTACTGCCAAAAACATATACTGCATTTTGAGCTTTTAGCCTTTTGCCTGTTAAATACTCTTGTACATACATTGTCTTAATATTTGATGAAAGAAAACCAGTCCCTTTAAAGTGTTTTTGATGAAAATATACCAACATCATAGATTTAACTGAAACAAATTGTACCACTTGTCCATTATCCAATTTTGCTTCACAAATAAATCTTTTAAAGTTTTTAAGAGGGAGTTGATATACAGGATCAACTGCATTTTTATTTAACAACGGTATCTCAACCGCAAAAAGTCCCACAGACAACATCAACATAACCAATAAAAATTTCTTCATAATACTCTCCTAATATTTTAATAAACTTAAGTCAAACAATCTACACATCTTCTATAGATATCGAAGCAACCTTAGCGTTATATCACTGAATTTCATAATTTTTCTTCCACCATGTTTTTTTTCAAATAATTTAGCATATTTCATATTCTTGCAAGCTACCAAATCTCCACCATTTGAAAGAGCCAATCCACTTCCATAAACATATAATGCATTTTTAGCATTTATTTTATCACCGCTCATATAACCTTGAACATATATATTTTTTATCTTTGATGATAAAAAGCCGGCTTTTATATAATGCTCTTGATCATTAAAAACCAACAACATTGACTGTGCTGATATGAATTGAACGACTTTGCCATCAGTTAACTTTGCTTCACATAAAAATCTGCTTTGTTTAACAGGGACTCTATATACCGGATCAATCTCATGCTTATTTAAGAGAATTATTTTATCAGCCAATAAAGCAGAAGAAAATAATACAATAATTAAAAATATTTTTTTCAAAAAAATCTCCTTTTAAAGTATAAAATATTAGACTTCTTATAATAAATCTTTTTTCTTAAATGCCAAATAACCTAAAAATGCAAATATTGAACCAATGACCATTGGATAAAAAATAGAATATATTATCAACCATTTTGTTCCTAATGTATCAAGTATATAGTATGCAACAGGACCTATTACTGACAATTGAGGATCAAATAAAGATATTGCACCAATTCTAAAGACTTCTACCGGATTTAGCATTGCAATGCCTATTATTAGCCCATCATTAAATCTTTGTTGCAGCATTAAGCCAATAAGTGCAATATCTATAAATGCCAAAAGTGTAATCCATATAATAAATGAAGTCCCAACAGCTATATCAGTTGATTTTACAATAGTTGATATAAAAAATGCTATTCCAAGAAAAATAAAACAGACTGAAAACAATAGTGCAGAATAAAGTAAAATAATATGCCAAGGAAGTTGTCCCCCCTTTACAAGACCAAAAACTACACCTAATGCCAGAGCAAATATAACCGGTACAAATACTGTGAAAAATCGACCCAATATCTTACCCCAATAATAACTTTTCAACGAAATTGGAAAAGAAAGCATATACTCAAGTATATTACTCTCCCTGTCACCAGAAATAGACTTTACTGTTGTTATCAAAATAAAAATTGGAAGTATAATGATAGTTACTTGTATAAATATAAGCAACATCCTACTAAGTCCGGTAAAACCCAAAACAACGGAATTGGATATTCCAGTTACAAAAAACATTGCCATCAAACCACCAAACACAAGAGTATAAACATAAAACCATTTAGACCTTAATGACTCTTTTACATCCAAATATGCTACTAATAATAATTTTTTCATTGGTTCTCTTTCTCTGTTTCTAATATATTTATTTTCTTTATATGCTCTAATGCTTCTTTAAAGTTTATCACTTTTTTTCCTTTCGGTATAGTATTTTTTGTATAACCTGCCAAACCATATGCCATAGGTGTAATATTTCCTTTTGTATATAATGCTTTTTTTGCATTAATCCATTTTCCGGTTTTAGCATTAATTATCCATAAAATTGCCTTTTTTTTCCAGCGAATTTTATTTTCCTTAAGCCAAGTCACACCACATCCCATATCATCAAATTTATATGCTTTACCATTTTTAGGATTTACAACCTCAAAAGCAAACCTTCTATCACTTATTAACATACCACATCTTTGACATGCATCTCTATCCCAATGTATTTTAACAGGACCATCATTATTTTTTTTGCCACAGCCTGAAAAAAATAATCCAAAAACTAAAAATGAAAAAAATAATAATTTATAATTTTTCATCTTCTATAATTTTTCCCAAATCCATATAAATCTGCCTATTAACCAGTCCCTCAATCTCATCTAATCTATGAGTTATAAACAGAGTTGAACATTTTTTATCAAGATCGGATAAAAGATTGTAAAAATGATCTCTTGATTTAGGGTCTAAGTTAGCAGTGGGCTCATCAAAAACAAGCAGTGAACTATTTTTAGACAATGCTATTGCAATAAGAAGCTTTTGTTTCATGCCTCCTGATAATTTAAAAAACTGTTTTTTGTAATTACTTTTTAAATCCAAATCCATTTTGTATGCTTCTTCAAATATTATATCTTCGGATATATTTGAACTTTTTACAATAAATGATATCATTTCACTTAAGCTTAATTTTATAGGAGGCGGTAACTGGGGAATAAAACTTATATGCTCAAGCACATTAACCCTGTTTTTAATCGGATCAAATCCATTTACTTTAATAGTACCCTTATCAGTATGATAAAAACCAAGTAGTGCTCTTACTAATGTAGTCTTACCCGCACCATTTGGCCCCATCATGGCAATTTTATCACCCTCTTCAATATCAAAAGTTATATCATTAAGTATATTTTCCCCTAAAAATTTCTTATAAACATTTTTAATTTCAACTAACATATTACACCAAATCCTTCAATCTAAAATCAAGCTTGTAGGCATTCGTATGACAAACATCTACACATCTGCCGCATAAAATGCAATCTCCGTTTTTTATATATTCTTGTTTTTTATTTTTTTCCACTCTCTCTTTATCATGTTTTGGCTTTATAAATTCTAAAACATGATCTTCCGGACAAACAGCAATACACGCTGAACAGTGATCACATTTGTCCATATCCCATTTTAATCTAGTAAGGCTTATCCAGCCCAGCATATTATAAGTAGTACCTACGGGGCAGACATACTTGCACCACCCTCTTCTTGAAAAAAATATTTCAAACAATAATGCAGCCAAAACCCATAGCAAGGCCAGACTCCAGCCATAGGTAATAAATCTACTAAGTGCGCCGATAGGGTTAAATACTTCAAAAACTAAAAAACCGTCAATTCCTGCTGCAACTAAAAAAAGTGCCCAGAAATAAAATCGTATTCGAGGATCAAATTTTCTTTCTTTAATTATCTTTTTGGCAACTAATCTTAAGTGTATATATTCTCCAATTTCACTCAAAAATCCATAAGGACATACCCAAGAGCAATATGCCTTACCTCCGACAAGAAAGTAGAAAGTTATAAGCGTTAGACTGCCTATGATAATATTGACATCCATACTATGATCAGCTGCAAAAATTTCTAATGCAGTAAAAGGATCTATTAAATGAAAACCCAAAAGTCTAGAGCCATTTAAGGTACCCTCAAGTGTTTGTATATCAATATGAAATGATAAGAAAAAAAGTAAATTTATACTTATTATAACAATCCATCTTATCCCCCTCCAAGACAATCTTGTCTTGCCTTTTTCATTTTTATTTACAAATGTTGATAAAAATGAAGCATTTACTAACTTTTTAACACCGTCACGATACCTGTTCATTTTTTACTCTCTTATTTTTTATTAGCCGCATCATATTTTGATTGAAATGTTGCTATTTCTGTTGCCAATTTTGTTAATTGGTCCTTACTCAAATTTTGAAGAAGACCATACATTACATAATTTTTCTTAACTCCTGTTTTGAAATCTTCTAAATTTGTTAAAATAAATTTTTTAGTTCTTCCCATCAACTTTGGTCCAATTACACCCTGACCAATAGCCCCATGACAAGATGAACAGTTTCTGGTATACAGAGGACTTACTTTAAATGTAGCTGTATTTCCAGAACTTGCTTTTAATGCTTGCAACTCTTTATTAGCTTCACTGTTTGATGTGCTTACACTGGATCCGCCAGTTGTGAGCATCTCTTTTATCACTATTTTTTTCTTAGTCTTTTTCAGTGTAATATCTGATTTTGCAATAATATTATGTATATTTTGCAACTTATGTGCATCTTTATCTAACCCGTACATATAGACACTTGCCCAAACTGCTAATAATACTGAAACCCCGGCTATAATATTTTTAATCATTTTTCCATCCTCATTTTTTGTACTTCTTTATTAAATTTTGAAATCTCTTCAGCTAATGCCTTCAATTGCTTCTGACTTAATTGATCAACCAATTGCTTCATCAAGACATTTTTTTTCTTACCGCTTTTAAAATCTGTTACTCTTTTATAGATAAACTCTTCACTTTTACCTAAAAGAGAAGGTCCTATTATCCCGTTCGCATAGTCACTGTGACAAGCTGAACATAGTAATATAAAATTTTTGCTCAGCCTTTGTTTCATCTGTTCTAGTTTTATCAAGCCTACAGGAGACAGTGGCTTTCTTACACTACTATAGGCATTTAACTCTGTCTTTGTATGTGCAGTTTTTTTCATATATTTTTCAATCTCTTTGGATTCTTTTGTTTGACCTGCCTGGTTATAAGAATAGTAAAACTGTCCACTATTTTCTTTAGAAGCCGTTTTTTTTGTTGATTGTTTAACAACATTATTTGTAACAGTTATTTTACCAGCTGTTCCAGTATTAGAAACTGTATTCTCACTATTGTTATCGTTTTTTTTCTTACCGCAACCTGTGAGCAACAATGCCATTGAAACAATTACGATAGATATACTTTGCTTAACCATTTTTTTTACCTTTTTTATAAATATTATTATATGTTTCCCTTGGAATCACTTTTAATATTTCAACTGGACAAAGCTCAACACAAGCACCACATCCAACACATGCCTCTCTTATCTCAGGTATATGACCTTTACCACTTTTTACCATGCCTATCGCATCTATTGGGGTAGGATATGGACACATACTAGCACATATAGTACAAACTTTACCTCTAAATTTGTCAAGTTTGAGTAAAATCTCTTTTTGCAATCTATCTTTTTCACTTTCACTCCCAGTTATAATTATCTCCTTATTCTTTCTCTCGGTAGGAGATAATATTTTAGTATGATTATAGATTTTATCTACTGCACTATCAGGAACTTTTTCATTCTTCAAACCAAGACAGGCATCAACATTGGTAAGTACAGCTATACCCATATCCACATATTTTATATTATCATGTGAATGATCTAAAGCACCCGATGGACATGCTAACATGCAAGGAAAAGCCGGGCAAAGATAACAACCCCTCTTGCTTGGGTTAATAAATGCCATTCCCTCACCAGCTCCACCTTTAATACCTTCTAATTCTATAGAATCATAAGGACAAACTTGCAAACACTGACCGCATTTTATGCAAAGCTCTAAAAATCTATTTTCAGGTACTGCACCTGGTGGCCTAAGTATAAGTCTGCTTGCTCTTAAATCAGGTGCAAAATACAGTCCTGCTCCACTAGCAAACCCCAAAACACCCAATCCTGTCATTTTTTTGACAAATTTTCTTCTTTTTATATCTTCAATACTCATGTACATCCCCTACAGTCATCGCTGGATGTTTATCTATCGCCAAAACAATTGGCTTAGAAAACGGAGCCAGTTTATCCAAAAAGTTTATTATGCTCATAACAGGAGAGCCATAAAAAAACTTTATATTAGAATCTACAAGCCATATTTTATTGGCATATAGATAATCCACATAAGGCGTATCGCCTATACCATTATTATTTCTATCAAAACCTTGATAATCATCCCAATAATTACCATCCCAAACATTATCTTTTGCATATTTGGAACTACTAGCTGAAGCATTGACTATATCTTCGATATTACCTTCAAAAATATTACCTTTGAAAATATTTCTTTTACTCATAGTCAAAAATTTTACACCCATAGAGTTGTAAAGAAGTTTATTATTATAAATATGATTATAAGTACCTACATGAAAAGATGACCGGTTTAGAAAAAATCCAATAGCACAGTATATAATGGTATTATTTTTTATTGTAAAATTAGACCCGGCTTGTAAACCTATTCCCAAACCTTCATTTCCGGCAGAATCTTCAATCACATTATCTGTAGCGATTGTATCTTGCGAATACATAAAAAATATTCCGGCAACATTATGTTTATAAAGATTGTGTCTTACAAAATTTTTACCTGTGTACATAAAATGCAATGAATATCTGCTGTACTGACCATAATTATACTCTATCACATTACCATTACTAAACCAGATCACAAAATCTCTTGATTTTGTAACATAGTTATGTGATAGTTCATTATCATTACTGTACCATAACTTAACAGCGTCCCCTCTAAGACCAACAGCAAAAGGTTTTGAAGTGATATAATTATATGAAATATTACAATCACTTGCTTTTTCCATATTGATTCCAAATAAATCATTTATAAATCTACAGTGAATTATGTTGCAATGCTTTGCCTTTATTATGGAAACTCCCGAATCAATGCCTTGATGATTACTTCCACTGTTTCTTATAGTAAGATTTTTTAGCGTTACATATGAACTTGTAATCTTGATAACCGTACCCTTGCCATCTCCTTCTATTATTGTCTTTTTCTTAACCCCTTTTATAATCAAAGGTTTATCTATAACTATTTTTCCTCTGTAAATCCCAGCAGGAAGTGTCAGTAATGAGCCTGGTTTAGCATTATTTATAGCTTCTTGCAAGGTATTTTTTGCAAGAAGAGGCAACAATAACACAAATAGTATAGAAAGAAATTTCATAATATTATCTATTTACCGGCTTTTAATGCTTTATTTTTGGAAACAATAGCAAGGATAGACAATATACTTATAGCAACTAGTAACCAGAAACCAAAACTTGGAAAAGAGTGTGTCGTAAACTGCGCGACTTTACCATCTCCAAGAACTGTTGGAGTAAACGGTTTTATATGAAATGCACCCCATTGATGCATATTGTGTCCAAACCAATAGAGCCAATAAGTATAAAATCCCAAAAATACAAGAGGCAGAGAAACAGGAACCAACATCAACCAACTCCATATAGCTGAATTATACAACATAAACAGTATGATTATCAGTGCAGTAAACACTAAGGCATACGGTGCAACCATCCTAAGATACGGAGCACCTCTATCCATTGGGTTCATTCCTATAAAGTGATTGATTGTATTCATTTCAAAAACATTACCGCTAAAACCATCAAAATGATAATAAACAGGAATTCCATGTGGAAATATCTTTTTTGGATAATTTGGAGCTTCAAGTGCAACATACCAAATAGGTGCAGTTACAGAACCTATCTCAACACTTCTGCTTATAAGTGCTTTTAAATTATCCGATATATCTTTCGGGGTTGAAGGGCTAACATATCTGCCCTTTTCATAGTAATCCCAAACTTTCACTGCAACTGGTGAAATTTTATTTACTTTGTTTTCTTTTGCCAATATAACGACATTATGAGTAAATACCGCAGGAATGACAAAAAAATAAAGCATAAGCGCTAACGCCAATATGGAAAAAATCCTAGATTTTGTTAAAGAGTTATTCATTTTACTACCTTCTTTTTTTTAATTATCCTAATCTCAAATATATTATATATCTAAAATTAAAATAATGCAATGATAAACATCAAGTAAAAAAAAATGCCAAGATCATATTTTGATCTTGGCATTATATCTGATATTGTATTTGGATTAGAACAAATTAGCGTTTGTGTCTATCCATTTTAGATATTGTACAATATCCGCCGCTTGTTTAGGAGTCATACCTTGATTTGGCATATGTAATTTAAAGTAATGATACAATGCATTAATATAAGGTGTATTATAGTAATGTTTTGGATTTAATATCCAGTTTTTAACCCAAACCGCACCATTTTTATGTCTTTTCAAAACACCAACCAAGTCTGGTCCTGAACTTACTTTTCCTATAACATGACAACCATTACATCCGCCTTCCAAATATGCTTGATATCCTCTTTTAGCAGCAGGACTCATAGGAGTAGCAGCTTTAAGAACAAGCAGTTTTTGTGCACGAATACCAACAGTTGCAGTTTTAACTAAATATTGAAAAACCATATTTTGGAACAATATAGCATCCATATATTTACCTTCTTTGTAATTCTTTTCAGCAAGCTGTTGTTGTTTTTTAACTTTAGCATACTGAACCAAAGCATTATTATTTACAAGTTGTTTAATCAACGGGTATTTAGTATAATGATTTGTTTTTAAGAAGTGTACAACACCTAGTATAACTTTATTTGTAGCATCATTTGTTGCAACAATTTTGTTATATTGAACTTTAAGTTCAGCAGGAGTCATTTTTTTCATTTTCAATGCTTTTACTGACACATAATGTTCATTTGGATTTTTTACAAGTAAATATCCAAACATTTCCAAGTGAAGTGCTGAACAAAATTCTGTACAGTAGTAAGGAAATACGCCTTCTCTGTCAGCTTTAAAAGTAATTGATACTGTTTTTCCAGGCTCTAATGATGTATGAACATTATAATCATCAACTGTAAAACCGTGAGTCTCATCTTCAGCTCTTTCAAGGTTTGTTAAGTGAAAAGTTACAGTGTCGCCCAAGTTTACATGTACATGCTCAGGATTGATATGAGATCTTACAACTGTACCATAAACTATAACATGATGACCATGTCTTACAACTCTTTCTTGACCAGCCAAAGTTTTGTATTTAGATATTGCTCCATAGCCATGTGCTGTTGGAGTAAACGGATCATAACCTATAGGATAAACTGCCCAAGGATGCAATTTACTGTATCTGATAGATACTGCTTCGTGAGGTTCACCCAAACCTATCGGTAGATCATAAAGAAGTTGCATTTTCTTTTTATTTCTTATATCTATCAACTGTTCATTTTGAGGATGCAAAGGTCCGATTCTGTTAAATCTGTCAATTGATAATTTATCAAGTGCGATAACATAATCTCCTTGAGGAGTTTCAGTTTTTCCTTCCATTCCGCCCATATGTCCTATATTGTAGCTTACATTTATCTTAGATTGTACTTTACAAGTTAGATAGTTCCATCTTACAACTTGACTGTCAACATATAGTGAAGTATATATTTCACCATTTCTCCAATCTTTTCCAAATGTACTATGCAATGGTCCAAGGCCCAATTCTGCTTGACAATGTAAAGTTTTTCTCATACTTAAAATAGGAATACCATAAGGATCATGTCCTATAAATTCACGCTTATCAATAGCATTTTTGATTTTTCTCCAGCTAAATACTGAGTTATGAGTAGAAAGCTTTCCATCTACTACTATATATTTACCATCAGGAGATACATCAATACCGTGAGGTGATTTTTCCTCAGGAATTAGAAATAAATCATGATGCTTAACCGCAACTGAGATAGGTATAACTCTCATACCATTTATAACTTTATAGTTTTTAGGATTTTTTACAAGTTTTGCAAGATCTTTCCAGTTGTAAACATGCATAAAGTCAGTATCGTTTCTAGAACAACCAGCTTCAAACGGAGGAAGACCTTTTTCTATACCACCTGTATACATTTCAGAGTTAAAACTGTTTGTAAAACCCCAACCGTAACTTACTTTTTTACCAGCATCACTCAAATCCTGCATATAAGGAGGAAGCTCTAATGTAAAAGATTTTTTTACATTAATTCTACCTGTTGTGTCATTAAATTTCCACATTGTAACGCCACCGCGAAATACAGACTTATACTCTGACATTGGATGCCATTTATTATCAAACGGAGCCGCATATTGACAAGCTGATAGAATATATTCACTGTTTGGAGTAAAGAAAGACCCACCGTGCTCACTCTTAAAAACAGGATTAACGACTATTTGTTTTGTAACAAAGTCTTTCAAGTCTATAATTGCAATTCTTGGATTGGCTTTATCATTTATAGCAAGCCATTTACCGTCATATACACCATTTGTCTCAGAAAGTGCCGGG
>JALWUQ010000034.1 GCA_026993075.1 Campylobacteraceae bacterium | reverse complement strand
TTCTGACACAGCTTTATAAAGATTTTGTGGAATTTCTTTATCAAGTTCTATCTTGCTAAGCATTTGAACTAAATCGCTATCTTTTTTTATGGGAATTTTTTCTTCTTTTGCTATTTTTATGATATTTTCGGCAATTTTTCCTTTGCCTTTTGCTATTACTTTGGGAGCATTATCTTTTTTTTGTTCATACTTTAATGCTACGGCTTTTGTTATTTTTTTTGTTGGTTTCATGCCTTGATGTCCATTCCAAGTTTTATAACATCGTCAGATTCGTACTCATATTTTTTTTTATCTTTTAGAAAAAAAATATTTGCACTTAATCCTATATCATCGAGAAGTATCTTTAAATCTTTTAAGTTTTCTATTATTTTATTTTCAAAAAGTTTGTTTTTTGCATTTATTCCAACTGATAGATTCCTATCATTTAGTATCAGGAGTATATTTATATTACCATATTCTTCCAAATCCAACTCTATCTTGCAAGTAAAATTTTTTGTCTTTTTATAGTATTTGAAAGAGAGTTTACCATCTTTTAAATCCTCCCATGCGAAAGGGATAAAGGATGTAAAATTTGAGTTTAAAATGGAATTTATTTGATTTGATTGTATTTGAGAGATACTTTTGTCTGAAAGTTTATCTATAAGTGGATTGTTTATTGAACTTTTGTTATCTTTTTTTATATTTAATAATACAGCTTTTAAATCATTTGTTAAATTATCTCCAACAGATTTATTTTTTAAAATATTTTCTTTTAACTTTGCTTCATACAAAATACCTGAGTTTTGAATATTATTTTTTATATCTATTTTATTTATTGATTTGGTGAAATTTTCCAAAACAGGTTGATATTTTTTAAGTAAGGGTTGATCTTTTACAAGATTTAAAATCGTTTGTAAATTTTTAGTAATATTTCCGATATTTTTTATTATATTGCTATTGTTCAAAAGCCTTATAGAGGATTTTTTTATCTCATTATTGCCATCTGAGATATATTCTTTTAAAATAGCATCTAAATTTTTAATATTTTTTTGTGTAAATTTTTTAGGTGTGGCATTGAAAGTTTTATTAGTATTTTTATTTGATGATTGTGTTAAAATTTTTTTAATTTCATCTTCAAGGCTTTTAAGCTTTGTGTAGATTGACAAATTTTTGTATTTTAGTATATTTTCTTGAATTATTTTTAATATTTCTTGCAATCTGTTTTTTATTTGTAGAGTCAGCTTCCTCTTTTTTGATAATATTTTAATATTTTTGATAATATTTTCTATTGTTAATTGTTTTAAGTTTTTTAAATTATCAGTTTTTAGTGAATTAAAAATAATATTTAACTCTTTTTGAACTACTTGATCTATTTGTTGAATTTTTACATTTGGCTTTGATGAGAATTTTATCATTTTATATAGCTCTGACTAAATCTTTCAATTTTTTTATCGTATTGTATTTATCTATTGATAACTGTTTAATTTCAAAACTAATAATACCTTTTTTATCGATTAGATTTTTTGATAACTCATTATATATGTTTACATCTTTTTTGGAGATTACAATAAAATCATCGCCTTTAATCCTAAAAACCATATTTGTACTGTAAAAATTGCCTAATAATTTTGCTATACTTGAAAGAAGAATATCTCCATTTTCCCAAGAAAGTATTTTGTTAAATTCTGTAAAATTATGTATAGCTATAGTATATAAAAAAGTATATTCTAAAATCTCACCGGTGATATAAAGGTATTTTAGAAATTCCAAATTATAACATTCTGTCATAGGGTCTTTAAAAAAATATGAAAATCTAGCTTCTTCAAGTGAATTTTTGGGTAGATTCTGGTGCAAATCTACACTAATATCATAATCTTTTAAAATACTTACAGCCGCAGTAATTAATTTGTCGCTAAACCAGATGTTTCGTAGTGATTCTAACTCTTTCAAAGCTTCTTTTTTGCTTTTTGCTGGTTTGTATATCCTGTTTGTTGTCATAGCATCAAAAGTATCAGCAATAGAAAGAATTTGAGACAGGAGTGGAATTTCATCTTTTTTCAAACTATTTGGATAACCGCTGCCATCATATCTTTCATGGTGGCTTAGTATGATTTTCGCCTCTTTTTTTAAAAATGATACATTGGAAATAATTTCATAGCCTTTTTTTGGATGTTGTTTGATGATATCATATTCTATATGGTTTAAGGCTCCTGGTTTAAGCAGTATGGAATCAGGTGTTTCAATCTTTCCTATATCGTGAAGTTCCGAAGCCTTTTGTAAACAATCTATATCTTTTTCAGCTATACCCAATTTTTTTGCAATCAATGTAGCATATTCGCTAACTCTGCTGTCATGACCGGCAGTATAAGGATCCCTTGCTTCAATAGCTTTATTCAATGAAAAGACCATCTCTTTATAGTTTTTTATCTTATCTGTAAAAAATTTCTTATTTTGTTCTTTTAGTCTCTCTAAATTTATAGAGAGTGAAATATCTCCTACTAATTCTTCTATAAGAGAAACCTCTTTTTTGCCAAATCCTTCTTTGTTGATAGTATAAACGGCCAAAACTCCGAAAGCTTTATCGTTATTATTTAGGCAGATTGGAGTTATTAGAATATGAGTATATTTTTTCTCAAAGGATTTATCGGTTTTATGAAATAAATGTTTTTTATTTTCAATGTTTGTTATGATGGTTTTATTTTCAAGATAAGCTCTAACAATGGAGCTGTTTTTTTCTTTAATTTTGTGGATTGTTAGCGTATCTAAGTCTCTTACTATAAATTTACCAAAGTTTTTAGAATGAGTATAAATACCGATTTTATCTGTATGGGCAAAACCTATCCAGCAAGATACATATAATTTCTCTTTTATGATTTCATCACATACTAAAGTCAATTTATCTTTTATATTTATATTTTTTATCAATACCTGATTTACATTTTTAACTGTAACAATAATTTTATTTAGATATAGCTCATTTTTGTATTTTTCATTCACCATATTTTTGGCATCTATATATTGTTTTGTTGCTTTTAAAACCATTTTTTTAAGATAAGTATTTATTAATAATAAAATAATACCCAAGATTATAAGTACACATATAGTTATAAACAAAATTTCTTTATATTGATATTTGGCTTTGATATCTAAGTAATTGTGTAAATGTTTATAAAATATGGAATTCATATCTAATTTATAATTTCTTAAACCATTATCAATCAAATCTCTTAAATATTGCTTATTTTTAGGATATGCAAAAGTGATTTTTGTAGGGCTAAACATAATATTTGTCTTTTTTATGGATGGAAATTTACTATGCAAATTTGAGTATATAGTGCTATTTGAAACCCCTACATTTATAACATTTTTATTTAAATTACTAAAAATTTCTTTATAAGTATCATAATAGATAATTTTAACATTTATTTGAAGACTTCTTACATAATTTAAAAAACTTTTAGCATATATATCTCCTTTTTGAAGACCGACTTTTTTATTTTGTAGATTTTCCCAAGAGGTTATATGGATATTTTTATTAGTATATAGTGTTCCCCAGTTTGTAAGGATATCTTCTTTGGAAAAGAGAAATTTTTTTGTCCTTGCTTTAGTGTATGCAATCGGGCCTAATATATCTATTTTGCCTTTTGAGAGCAACTCTAAACATTCATGCCAGGAGCATTTTCTATAATGAAGCTGTAAATCATTTTCTTCAGCAATATCATTTAAAATAGCGGGAAAAAGTCCTTTTGCTTTTTTGTCAAGGCTCATATAAGAGAGAGGCTGATTGTCATATATGCCGACATTTATGATATTTTTTGCATAGATATAGGGTGACATTAAAAAGAAAAAAAGAAAAAAAACTCCCCCAAGATAAGTTTTTTTCATAATGAATCCTATAAAAATTTTAAACAATTAATTTGATACAAAATATATAAACTTTACTGCTATGCTGTGGTCTTATTATATTATGAATAAGATAAATTTAAGATTAACGATGTACCTTGACGGTAAACTACATATCTGTCATAATTGGCTTTTAAAGAAAAATAGGTATAATATCACCCTAAGTGAAAGACACTTAAAATTTTGAAGGAGATTGAAATGGGAAAATATATAGAATTAAATGCATCTAATTTTGACGATACTATAAAAGAAGGTGCTGTATTGGTTGATTTTTGGGCACCTTGGTGTGGACCGTGCAGAATGGTTGCACCGGTTATAGAAGAATTGGCTGAAGACTATGACGGTAAGGCCAAGATTTGCAAAGTCAATACAGATGAAGAACAAGATATAGCTATCAAATATGGCATAAGATCAATACCTACGATTTTATTCTTTAAAAATGGAGAGTTGGTTGACCAGATGGTCGGTGCCGCAGGAAAGCAAGTTTTAGCCGATAAGTTAAATACACTTCTGTAATGGCTTTTAAAAAAGGGAGAAAAATACTCTCCCTAAACTATCTCTTTGCATCATTTTTTGGTGCATTGATGATAGCAAGTGCTTATGCTTACTTTAATTATAAGTTTGCAGAGTATAAATTTATAGATTTTGGCAAATGGATATTTTATGAAAAAAAAGATATTTTCAAACCTGTTGACAAAAAATATGTAGTTATTCTTTTCAGTTCCCATCAAAATGATATTAAAAAAATTTTAAAAAGAGTAAAAAATAAAGCAAAGATTTTAGCAATCGATATTTATCAAAAAAGATTTAAAAGTAACGATAGAGTGATATATATGACAAGCGGTATAAATACAATATTAAGTTTTATACAAAGATTTAATATTTATCATATACCATCATTACTTATAATAAAAAAGATAAAAAAAAATAGATATAAACAAGACAGCATGATAGAAACAATGCAAGAATAAAGGAAAAATTATGTTAGATTTAGCGATTATCGGTGGAGGCCCTGCAGGATTGAGTGCCGGTCTTTATGCGACAAGAGGCGGATTAAAAGATGTCGTGATGTATGAAAAAGGGTTACCGGGAGGTCAAATCACCCAAAGTAGCGAAATAGAAAATTATCCGGGTATCAAAGAAGTTGTTACTGGTATGGAGCTTATGGAGCCATGGCCGGAGCAATGTATGAGATTTGGACTCAAACATGAGATGAAAGAAGTAACAAGAGTAACAAAAAACAGTGATGGAACTTTTAACATATATATTGCCGGAGGCGAAGAGATAAGTGCTAAGAGTGTTTTAATTTGCACAGGAAGCACCCCAAGAAGAGCAGGGTTTGAAGGAGAGGATGAATTTTTTGGAAAAGGTGTAAGCACTTGTGCAACTTGTGACGGATTTTTTTATAAAAATAAAGAAGTAGCTGTTCTTGGTGGTGGGGATACTGCTTTGGAAGAAGCTTTGTATCTTTCTAATATATGTTCTAAAGTTTATCTTATACACAGGCGAGATGCCTTCAGAGCAAGTCCTACTACGGTTGAAAAAGTAAGGCAGGCTGAGAATATCGAACTTGTTTTAAATTCGAGCATTAAAAAAGTATATGGTGATAATATGGGATTGCAGGGAGTTATAAGCATTGACAAGCAAGGAAATGAGAGAGATATTAAAGTTCCTGGAATTTTTGTTTTTGTAGGCATGAATGTTAATAATAGTGTTATAAAACAAAATGATGGCACTTTTTTGTGTGATACAAATGACTCAGGAGAGATAATTGTGAGCTTAAACATGAAAACTTCGGTTGATGGACTTTATGCGGCAGGTGATATCAGGATTCAAGCTCCAAAACAAGTTGTTTGTGCAGCTGGAGACGGTGCTACGGCAGCTATCAATATAATATCATACATTAATGAGTTAAAGGCTTAAGATGATAAAAATAGGAATTCACGGATCAACAGGAAGAGTTGGCAAACTTTTGATAGAAAATTTAAAGAATGATAAAGAGCTTACTATCTCAGTACTCCATGCTATCGAAGAATTTACATTTACTGTACCAAAAGATGTACTTGTGACAAATGATGTAAAAACTCTTTTAGATAATTCTGATGTAGTTATAGACTTCACTTTACCTGCTGGAACTCAAACTCTTTTAGAGACAGCATTAAATGAATGTGCAAAGCCACTTGTTATTGGGACTACAGGTCTGAGCATACATCAACATAACTTGATGAAAGAAGTTAGCAAAAAAGTACCCATTTTGTATTCTACAAATATGTCTTTGGGCGTTGCTGTATTGAACAAGCTTGTTCAAATAGCATCATCGACTTTAAGTGATTTTGATATAGAGATAGTTGAGCAACACCATAGATATAAAAAAGATGCTCCAAGCGGAACAGCTTTGAGTTTAGGCGAAAGTGCAGCAAGCGTGAGAGGTTTGATTCTTGATGAAGTTAGAGTAAGTGGGAGAAATGGCAATATTGGAGAAAGAAGTAAAGACGAAATAGCGATAATGGCACTAAGAGGTGGCGATGTAGTAGGAAGACATACTGTCGGATTTTACAATGATGGTGAGTTTGTAGAGTTAAATCATACAGCAACTAGTCGTGATACTTTTGCAAAAGGGGCTATTAGAGCAGCAAAATGGATAGCAAAAAAAGAACCCGAACTTTATGGTATTAACGATTGTTTGGGATTATAAAAAGTGAAAAGTGAAAATATTATTAAAATTTGATACTTGACACTAAATTTTATGGAGTAAAGTTGTATGTGTGCAATAGTTGGAGTCTTTGGAAATAAAAATGCATCAAAAATAGCATATTATGCTCTTTTTGCAATGCAGCATAGAGGTCAAGAAGCAACAGGTATAAGTTGTAGTGACAATAAACATATAAAAACTATCAAAAGCAGAGGTTTAGTGACTGAAGTTTTTGATAATGATTCGTTTAAAACACTAAAAGGCAGTATGGCAATCGGTCATAATAGATACTCTACAGCCGGGCATGATTCTATACTTGACGCACAACCGATATTTGCCAGATATGCACTCGGAGAGATTTCTATTGTTCATAATGGTAACTTGATAAATAAAAAAGAGATTAGAGATGAGCTTATAAAAGAGGGTGCTATATTTGCAACATCAATGGATACTGAAAATGTTGTTCACTTGATAGCAAGAAGTAAAAAAAAGCATTTAAAAGATAGGATTATAGAAGCTTTAAATAAGATAAAAGGAGCTTACTGCTTTATCATACAAAGCAGAAGTAAAATATTTATAATAAGAGATAAATATGGAGTCAGACCTTTGTCTTTAGGTAAGATTGAGGATGGCGGATATATAGTTGCAAGTGAAACATGTGCTTTTGATCTTGTAAAGGCGCAATTTATAAGAGATATAAGACCGGGAGAAATGCTTATTTTTGACAAAGACAATAGCGATATTCTGGAGTCAATACAGCTTTTTGAAAGCGACTACAGACCTTGTGCGTTTGAATATATCTATTTTTCAAGACCTGATAGTGTGATTGACGGTAAAAGTGTATATGAAGTTAGAGGAAGGATAGGTCGGGCTTTGGCTAAGGAGTCAAAACATATTGAAGCTGATATGGTCATACCTGTTCCAGATAGTGGAGTTGCTTCTGCTTTGGGATATGCTAAAGAGAGCGGTATAGCATTTGAGCTTGGAATAGTTAGAAACCATTATATAGGAAGAACATTCATCGAGCCTACTCAAGAGATGAGAGATTTGAAAGTAAAACTTAAACTCTCTCCCATAAAAGAGAAAATAAAAGGGAAAAGAATCATAGTAATGGATGATTCTTTAGTAAGAGGAACTACTTCAAAACAGATAGTAAAAATGCTTAAAGAAGCTGGAGCATCAGAAGTTCATATGATGATTGCCGCTCCTGAGATTAAATATCCTTGCAAATATGGTATTGATACTCCTAGCTTTAAAGAGTTGTTAAGTGCCAACAAATCAAAAGAAGAGATTAGAGAGTATATGGAATCTGATAGTTTGACATTTTTAAGTATAGAAGCTCTTAAAAATGCTATCGGAAAAGATAGAAACTATTCACTTGTCAGTTTTGACGGAGATTATTTTATACATTAAAAATTAGTGGCAGTATAGTTTGTACATAATTCTTGCCTTTTGAAAATATGGAGGATAAGGCATAGTAAGACCAAAACTTTTTATCGTTCCTGGCTGAAAGTTTTTAGCTACAGTGAAGTATTTTATTACTGTTGAAGGATTTTTACTTTTACTTGAAAACAGTGCTTTTATGCCTGATCTTGGTGCATAAAATGTTGATCCAGAGAGATCATTGATATTTAAAGCATTATTTACCATTTTTACCTTTAATTCACAATGTCCAATCTCAAATCTTCCGATATTTTGTACTTTTCCGAAAAACATAATAGTTTCATTTAGTAAAACTCTTTTATGGGTAATATAAAGCAGTTTTGCTTTTTTCGTATATTTATCCAATACAAACATTGAAAATACTGCAAGCAGACTAGTTACCAAAAATGATGAAAACACCATTGACCAAAATATTTTTGGATTTGTTTCTTTTTTTGATACAATAACTAACAGTATAAAAATCAGTAAAAACACGATAAGTGTTATCCAGTGCAATATAGTAAAATGAGTCATAATAAGCCTTATTAGTAGCACATGCTTTGTGCGGTTGTGTTAAAATCTTTTTGATATACTATATTGTCTATCATTGTTTTAAACTTATAACTCCTGTTTTCAAGAATTTGTCTTTTAAACAATATCGACTCTTTTCTTACAGGTTTTAATGAAGCAATAAAATCTTTTATTTTATTTGATGAGTGCTTTATGGTTTTTATAGTGATAATACACTCTTTAAAAGGTATTTTACCTTTATTGGTTATATTAGCTTCAATGATCAAGGAGTTTGAGTAGTGTAATATTTTTATCTTACTTATATGCACTACACTTTTTCTTATAGTAGTATCAAGAAAATATTTTATACCAAAAAATCCAACAATTAAAAATATAAATGAAAATAAAATGCTAAGTAGTGAGAATATCGGCTTAGACTTTAAAAAATAAAATCCAAATACTAACAAAAGAAAAAAGACCAAAACAAGCCAAATCAAACCCACATAATCATAAATTGTTAAATTTTGCAGATATAATTTTATATATTCCAATATAATTCCTATTTTTTCTATTTTTTTCTATTATTTTTTTCTTCTATCCCACTCAAGCCAAATCTTCTTGATAATTCATTTTTTACTCTGTCTGGATTAATATTTTTATATGCAAGTGCTACAAGTGAATGAAATGTTAAATCCGCAGCTTCATATATAATCTCTTTTTCATCTTTGTCTTTTACGGCAAAGCAAAATTCTCCTGCTTCTTCTACAACTTTTTTAAGTATAGTATTTTCACCTTTTTTATATAAAGATGCAACATAGGATTGATTGGGGTCAGCCTTTTTTCTTTCAAGCAAGATATGATATAACTTATCAATTATACCGTAATTATCTGTACTGTTTTCGATAGGTTTTGAAATAATATCACCACTTTCAAGCTTTGTAAAAAAACAACTCTCTCTTCCTGTGTGGCAAGATGCACCACCAATTTGTTCAACTTTTAAAAGTATAGTATCATTATCACAATCTATAAATAAATCTTTTACTTTTTGTATATTGCCGCTACTCTCGCCCTTTTTCCAGATTCTTTGTTTGCTTCTTGAAAAGTAATAGGCTACTTTGTTTTTTAAAGTCAGCTCCAACGCCACTTTATCCATATAAGCAAGCATTAAAACTTTACCACTGTTATAATCTTGTACGATTGCTGGGATAAGAGAACTCTTATCCCAGTCAACTCTGCTTATAATATCTTCTAATATATTATTTTCCAACTGATAAAGACCTTTTTCTATTTTTACTATCTATCCAGATATTTGGAACAACGCCACCTGGAGTTAAAAATATTTGAGCATTTTTATTGACTTTTAGTGCCTCGTTAAATTTGCCTTGAACATCTAAAAGTCTAAGTTTAAGTAAGTTTGGAGTAACACTATTTCCTAGTTCTTTGTTTGCAATTGCATTTGCATTAGCTTCTATTTTGATTGCATCAGCTTGACCTTGCGCTCGTATCTTTCTTGCATTGGCATCACCTTGTGCAAGAGCAGCATTCTTTTGAGCTATCTGTTTTGCCTGCTCAACTTCATATTTTGCTTTTTCAGCTTGCTGTTTTGCTATTTGTACTATTTCTATCTGCTCTTTTATTTTTTGAGGAAGAACTATCCTTCTTAATTGAACTGCTAAGAGTTTTACGGGTTGTCCCGGTTGTGCATTTATCTTATTTTCTATACCAAATGTAATTTGCTTGGCAATTTCATTTCTTTTGACCGGCAAATCTTCAGCAGTATATTTTCCTACTATATTTCTTGTGACATCTCTAACTACTGGATTTATTATCTTATCTTCCCATGAAAGTCCCCATGTGGCAATAGTTTGAGGCGCACTGTCTGCTTTTAATTTGTACTGGACCGTTAAGTCAATGGAAACAGGAAGTCCTCTGGCATCAAGTACTGAGATAGCTCTTTTGTATTTTATTCCCGAGTTTGAAGTATGGACAGCAACATCTTGATTATTGGTATAATTTATAATTCTTACTTTTGTGTCAACTACAAAAACATCTTGAATAAAAGGTATGAAAAAGTGAAGTCCAGGAGCCAATGCTCTTGGGTCAAATTTTCCTGCTGTGGCTTTTATGCCGACCTCTCCTGAATTTATAACAACAAAAGGTTTTGCAATTATAAATAACCCTATTAGTATAATAAGTAGATAAAGTAATCCTGCTTTTTTCCCTAAATCCTTAAAAAACTGTGGCGGTTCAAAGCTATTTTTTGGGCTTGAATCCCCTCCTTGACCATTTTTTTTAAAATAGTCATTTAAATCTGCTGGCATTTTTTTCCTTTAATTTTATATATAAGTCAGTAAATCTTTATATTTTTTATTTCTTCCATATACCACATCAAAATAAGCATCTTGTAATTTTTTAGTAATATTGCCTCTTTCTCCATTCCCTATAATTCTTCCATCAACTTCCCTGACAGGAGTCAACTCTGCTGCAGTTCCTGTAAAAAAAGCTTCATCAGATATAAAGATTTCATCTCTTGTTATTCTTTGTCTTTTTACCTTTATGTTAAAATCATTTGCAAGTTTTAATACAGTATCTTGTGTTATGGATTCAAGTGAATTGTCATTTGGCGGAGTTATAAGCTCGCCGTCTCTTACTATGAAAAAACACTCGCCACTCCCCTCGGCTACAAATCCCTCGTCATCTAAAAGTAAAGCTTCTTCATATCCACAGTCGATAGCTTCAAATTTTGCCATTTGAGAATTGAGATAGTTTGCGGCAGCTTTTGCTTTTCCCATTGTTGATTTGACCGAATTTCTTGTAAATGAGCTTATTTTTACTCTAATACCTTTTTCCAATCCTTCATCTCCGAGATAGCTTCCCCATTCCCAAGCAGAAATAGAAACATTTACAGGTGCATTTATGTGATAAAGCCCCATTACTCCATATCCTAGATATATCAAAGGTCTAATGTAAACATTTGATTTAAAATCATTTGATTTAAGCAATTTTACTTGTGCGTTTTCAAGTTCTTCAAGTGTAAAGGGAGATTTTATCATAGTGATTTTCGCAGAGTTTAAAAGCCTTTTTGTATGATCTTTTAGCCTGAATATCGCTAAACCGTCATTTGTTTGGTATGCTCTTGTCCCTTCAAAAACACCATTTCCATAATGTAGAGTATGGGTTAGGATATGAACTTTAGCCTCATCCCAAGCTACAAGTTCTCCATCCATCCAAATATATTTTGCTTTTTTCATTAATATTTTCCTTGTTATCATAATATAAAAAAGATATATTACCAAAAGCAATATTAAATCCTAATTAGCAAACATTTTTAAAGCAATATACTTGTATAATGCTTACCAATTTATTTTTATAACACAGGACATTTTATATGGAAAATGAAATTAAGAGTAATAAAAGATTTATCAAATGGATATATTTTATTCCGATAATAGCTATGATTATGACCGTTATAATAGTATCAACTGTTTTTATCATTAGAGAACAAAATATATATATAAAAGAGATAGCTTCATATCAAAAAAGGCTTATAAACTTAAAAAAAAGTGATATTGAAGACAGAATCAATAAACTAATTGAGCAGATATCTGTAAACAATCAAATAATAGAGAATGAATCAAAAGATAATATAAAAAACCTGGTAAATTTTGCATATAAGATAATTCAAAATATATATAAAAAAAATCAAAATCTCAGCCATAAGGAAATTATAAAAATAATAAAATCAAGATTACAAAATATGAGATTTTTCAATGATTTAAGTGGTTATTTTTATATATATGATATGAATGGTACCTGTATACTTTTACCAAGTCATCCTTCTCTTGAAGGTAAAAACAGTATAAATATTAAAGATTCAAAAGGTGTCAAGATAATCAAAAGTGCCATAAATAAGCTAAAGATTAAAAATGCAACTTTTGATAGTTGGTACTGGTATAAGCCAGGAAGTAAAAAGATGTATAAAAAAATTGGTTATTATAAAGTATTTAAGCCATTAAATATTTTTGTAGGCAGTGCATTTTATGAAGATGATATTATGAAAGAAGTAAAAAGAATATCTTTAAAAATTATACAAAATTATAGATATGCAGATAAGGGCTATATCTTTGCATATACCATTAAAGGAAAAACATTAAGTCATATAAAAAAATCATATATTGGAAAAAACAGACTAAACATGGTGATTCACAACAGGCATATATTAAAAGATATGATAAAAGGTGCTATCATAGATAAAGAAGGATTTTTTATACACTATATAGCATCCATAGATCCAAAAACAAAGAAACCTGCTGATAAAATATCTTTTGTTAAGATAATACCAAAATTAAATTGGCTTATAGGTACTGGTTTTTATACTAAAAGTATTTTAAAACAAAGAAATGAGAGATATGCCACACTGAAAAAACAGTTGCAAGTAACTATTGAAAATATTATTATCTTATCTATTATTATGATGATATTACTTGGTGCAGTTATGGTTTTTGTGTCAAATAAATTAAAAGAAATGATTCTAAAATATGAAAGTATTTTACTCAAAAGATATGAAGAGCAGTCTCATCATGCAAGACACGATACATTGACCAGATTGCCAAATAGGTTTATGTTTAATGAAGTCATATCTTCTTCCATACTCAGATACCAAAGAGATAAAAAAATACTTGGATTGATATTTGTGGATTTGGATGGATTTAAAGATGTCAATGATTTGTATGGCCATGATATAGGAGATGAACTTTTGAAAAAATCTGCAAAAAGATTTAAAAAGATGATAAGAGTTACAGATTATCTTTTTAGATTTGGGGGGGATGAATTTGTCATCTTATTAACTAATTGTAGGAATGAAAATGATGTAGCTTTGGTTGCAGATAAAATAATAGCTTCTTTTCTTGAACCGTTTCATATCAATAATTATGATATAAGAGTTGGTATTAGTATGGGTATAACTTTGTATCCAAATGATGCAGATAAAATAAAAGATTTACTTAGAAATGCGGATATTGCAATGTATAAGGCAAAAGAAGAGGGCAAAAACAAATATGTATTTTTTCAAGATGAAATGTATAAAAGAATTACAAAAAGGCATATTTTAGAAAATGACTTAAGAGAAGCTATTAAAAACGATGAATTTATACTTTATTACCAACCCCAAGTGGATGGCCTTAAACATAAAATAATCGGTTTGGAAGCTTTAATAAGATGGAAAAAAGGCTCAAAAATAATAAATCCATCTGAATTTATCAAGATAGCAGAACAATGTAATTTGATAAACAATATAGGTGAAATAGTAATGAATAAAGCTATGAATTTTGCATCAAAATTACAAAAAAATGGTTTAAACATAGGTGTTATAGCTATAAATCTTGCAAATAAGCAGTTAAAAGATAAAAATCTTTTAAAAACTATTGATAATGCTTTGAAACATAATAAATGCGACAGCAAGCTTATAGAGTTTGAAATTACTGAAGGATTTATTATGAGTGATTTGGACTCTTCTTATGCATTATTAAAAGATATGAAGAAAATGGGACTTAGCATATCAATAGATGACTTTGGAACAGGATATTCTTCGCTTACATATTTGAAAAATTTACCTTTTGATGTGATAAAAATAGATAGATCTTTTGTTATTGATATTCCAGGATATAAGAAAGATGAAGCTATAGTTAAAAGTATTATAGAGCTTGCAAAAGGATTGAGTTTGGAAGTTATAGCTGAGGGTGTCGAAGACAAGGAGCAGGAAAAGTTTTTGATAAATGAGGGATGTTCTATCATTCAAGGATATTTATATTCTAAGCCTGTGCCGGAAAATGATATAATATCTTTCATAAAAAATTTTAAAAAAGGATAAAAATGATAGAGATAGAAGAAAAAGCACCTTTGTTTTGTTTGCCAAATCAAGATGATGTTGAGATTTGTTTGAGAGATTTAAAAAGAAAATGGATCATTTTATATTTTTACCCAAAAGATAATACTCCAGGATGTACGACACAGGCATGTGATTTTACAGAAAGCATTCTTGCTTTTGAGGATTTGGATGCTGTTATTTTAGGAGTAAGTCCTGACAGTTCAAAAAAACACAGAAATTTTATAGCCAAAAAAGACTTGAAAATCACGCTTTTAAGCGATGAAGAGAAAAAAGTTTTACAACAATATGGTGTATGGCAATTAAAAAAGATGTATGGCAGAGAGTACTTGGGGGTAGTTAGAACTACATATCTTATAGCTCCAGATGGTACAGTCGCTTATAGATGGGACAAGGTAAAAGTAAAAGGTCATATTGAGGCAGTCAAGGCTAAACTTAAAGAGTTAAGAGCAAAGATTTGAAATATAATTTCAAATTTCAAATTTCAAATTCTCAATTTTTATCATGTTAGTACATATTTGTTGTTCCGTAGACAGTCACTTTTTTTTGCAAAAATTAAAACAAAGATATCCAAAAGAGGAATTGGTAGGTTTTTTTTATGATCCCAACATCCATCCTTATACAGAATATCAACTAAGACTTTTAGATGTCAAGCGAAGTTGTGAAATGCTTGGAGTCAAGCTGATAGAGGGTAAATATGACTATCTCTCTTGGATAGAGAGTGTAAAAGGGTTTGAAAATGAGCCTGAAAAAGGCAAAAGATGCAGTATATGTTTTGACAAAAGAGTTGAAGAGAGTATGAAAGAAGCACTAAAGCTCGGAGAAAAAAAAGTTACCACAACTCTTTTAACAAGTCCTAAAAAATCAATCGAACAATTAAGAAATATAGGAAATAAACTGGCTAAAAGATACGGTATCGAATTTGTAAGTCCTGACTTTAGGATTAAAGGAGGTACTCAAGAACAGTTTGCTCTTGCAAGAAAAGAAAAGCTTTATCATCAAGATTATTGTGGATGCATGTATGCCCTTGGAAAACAAAGAGAAGCACAATCGAAGATAAAAGATGAACTTTTTACACAAGTAAATAAACAAATTGTGCCAAATTCTTTACAGTATAGATTGGACTTATATCAAAAAAGATATAAATTTGAAAAAGAGGGTAAAAAATACGACATAATAAGAGAAAAATTTTTAAATTATCGAATGTTAAGAGGTTATTTGAAAGTAGATAAAAAAGTTTTGCCATCATACTTTTTATCTTATTCATATATGAAGAGAAAACAAGAAAGATTAAAAATTGAGAAAAAGATTAAAAATATTTTTTATTCAAACAGACATGAAGTGAAACTTATAGAGATATCTTATCTTAATGAAGTTTTAAAAACTTCTTATGCCAATACAAAGGAGCTGATTTCATCACCTGTTTCATTCAATGACGAGGCTGGATTAAGAAAGCATATAGATAACCTTTTTTTTGGAACTTCACCAATCATAGTAGTGGATAAAGTGGACTTTAAAAACTTTGAAATATATTGTGATACGATTTTATATCAAGATGTTATGGAAAATTTAGTAAGTTTTTGATAGAATTATAGGATTTATAAAAAAAGGCCGTTTTTATGTTAGATGTTATAGAGATACAAAAGATTCTTCCCCATAGGTTTCCGTTTTTACTGGTAGATAGAGTTGTCAAGATAGAGCCTTCTAAGTATATAGAAGCTTACAAAAATGTAACTATAGGAGAACAGATTTTTCAAGGTCATTTTCCTGAGCATCCTATATATCCCGGAGTTATGATCATAGAAGGAATGGCTCAAGCCGGAGGTATTTTGGCTTTTAAGAGCATGGATGAGAGTGGGCAAAAAGATACAAAAGATAAAGTTGTATATTTTATGAGTATTGACAAGGCAAAGTTTAGATCTCCCATAAAACCAGGGGATAAGTTGGTTTACAAGTTAAGTGTTTTAAAACATAAAGGCTCTATATGGGTTTTAAAAGGCGAAGCGTATGTGGACGAAAAATTAACAGCACAAGCTGAACTTAAAGCCATGATTGTAGATAAATAAAATGTCAAAAATTAGTAAATTAGCAGTCATAGAAGATGGTGCTGTTATAGGTGAAAATGTTCAAATAGGTGCTTTTGCAGTTATAGGAAGTGAAGTAAAACTTGAAAATGGTGTAAAGATATTTGAAGGTGCGCAAGTAAAAGGAAATACTTGCATTGGTGAAAATTCACAAATCCACCCTTATGCCGTGATAGGAAATATACCTCAAGATGTATCTTACAATGGTGAAAGTGGGGAATTAATCATAGGCAAAAACAATTCGATAAGAGAGTTTGTTACTATTAATTTGCCAACTTTAAAGCAGGATAAAAAAACTGTAATCGGTGATAATAACTTTATATTGGCATATTGTCATATTGCCCATGATTGCATCATAGGTAACAATACAATTTTGGCAAATAATGCAACATTGGCAGGACATGTTGAAATAGGAGATTTTACAGTTATTGGAGGACTTACTCCAATACACCAGTTTGTAAAAATTGGAGAGGGTGCTATGATAGGTGGAGCAAGTGCTGTCAGTCAGGATATTCCACCATTTTGTTTGGCAGAGGGTAATAGAGCCAAGATAAAAGGATTAAATTTAATTGGACTTAGAAGAAGATTTCAAAGAGAAGATATAGATGCTTTGAAAAAAGCTTACTCTGTTATCTTTAGATCTAAT
Organism: Campylobacteraceae bacterium; assembly: GCA_026993075.1. GTDB lineage: Bacteria > Campylobacterota > Campylobacteria > Campylobacterales > JALSKU01 > JALSKU01. The sequence goes on along the minus strand of JALWUQ010000034.1, from coordinate 52,911 downwards.
AAACCACTTAAAGAATCTGCTCAGCAAATATTAGATGAAATTAAAAATGAAAAAGTTGAAAAGCTTTGCAACTTTATAATAAATACAAAAAGAGGAATACCATTTGAAAGAAATATATAATTTTTTGATTTTAAAAATCGAAGTTAACTCGCAAATAATTTTCAAGGATTCTACATCCTTTGAAAGGAGATGCAAATATGAAAAAATGTAGTTTTTGTAATTCTGTGGAAAGTGGTGAAAATAGGCTGATAGAAGGAAATAATGTTTGTATTTGTGAGCATTGCGTTATATCAGCATACAAGATACTTTTTGGAGACGAAGAAATTAGTGATAATATTGATAATGAGCATAAAAAAATATTTACTCCCAAAGAGTTAAAAAAAGTATTAGACGACTATGTCGTAGGCCAATCCCGTGCGAAAAAAGTTTTTTCAGTCGGTGTTTATAATCATTATAAAAGAATTTTTAGAAGTGCATTGGTAGAAAATGATGATACTGAGATTCAAAAATCAAATATTCTTTTTATTGGACCTACCGGAAGTGGAAAAACTTTAATGGCTCAAACAATGGCAAAATTTTTAGATGTACCTATCGCGATAGCTGATGCTACAAGCTTGACTGAAGCGGGATATGTAGGAGAAGATGTTGAAAATATATTAACTAAACTCTTGCAAGAAGCTGACGGAGATATAAAAAAAGCCGAACGGGGAATTGTTTTTGTCGATGAGATAGATAAAATCTCAAGAATGAGTGAAAACAGATCCATCACAAGGGATGTCTCAGGTGAGGGCGTACAGCAGGCACTTTTAAAAATTATTGAAGGAAGTATAGTAAATATTCCTCCAAAAGGTGGAAGAAAACACCCTAACCAAGAGTTTACCCAAATAAATACAGAAAATATTTTATTTGTTTGTGGCGGAGCATTTGACGGTTTGATTGATATCATAAAAAGAAGAATTGGTAACAATGTCTTAGGTTTCAACCAAATAAAAAGAAATAAAAGCGAAGATGATAATCTTATAGAATTAGTTGAACCGGATGATTTGGTAAATTATGGATTGATTCCAGAACTTGTTGGACGACTTCACTCTTTTGCCACTTTAAATCAAATTACTGAAAATGATATGGTTGAGATTTTAACAAAACCCAAAAATGCTATTTTAAAGCAATATAAAAAACTTTTTTCTATTGACGGAGTTGAGCTTACTTTTGAAGAAGAGGCACTAAAAGAGATAGCAAAATTGGCAATAATGAGAAAAACAGGAGCAAGAGGGCTTAGGTCCATAATGGAAGAAATTATGACTGATGTAATGTTTGAACTTCCCGAACTTAGAGGATATGAAATTTTAATTACAAAAGAAGCAGTTGTCAATGGTGCTAAACCATTATATATAAAAAACAGTAAAAAAAGTGCATAAAGGTAGCAGATGATATTGGATCAATTAATAGGATTATTTTCAAATGATATGAGTATAGATTTGGGTACAGCAAATACTCTTGTTTTATTAAGAGGTAAGGGAATTATTATAAATGAACCTTCTGTCGTGTCTGTTCAAACAGATAAGCATGGTAAAAGCAATATCTTAGCAGTCGGACACGAAGCTAAAGATATGATAGGAAAAACTCCTGGAAATATTCATGCTATAAGGCCTATGAAAGATGGGGTAATAGCCGACTTTGATATGACTGAAAAAATGATAAGATATTTTATAGAAAAAGCTCATAAAAGAAAAAGCTTTATAAGACCTAGAATCGTTATATGTGTTCCTTATGGATTAACTCAAGTTGAAAGAAAAGCTGTTAGAGAATCAGCCATGAGTGCTGGAGCAAGAGAGGTTTATCTTGTAGAAGAGCCTATGGCAGCGGCTATCGGAGCTGATCTTGATATTAAAAAACCTCATGGAAATTTGATAGTTGATATTGGCGGAGGCACAACTGAGATAGGTGTTATTTCTCTTGGAGGTTTAGTTATTTGCAAATCTATCAGAGTAGCAGGAGACAAAATAGATCAGTCAATAGTGGATTTTATAAAGAAAAAATATAACTTGCTTATTGGTGATAGAACCGGAGAAAACATCAAGATAGAGATAGGCACAGCAGTTAAACTTGAAGAAGAAAAAACTATAAATGTAAAAGGTAGAGATCAAATAAGCGGTTTGCTTGTAAGTATTGAATTAGGAAGTGAAGATATTAGAGACGCTATGAGAGAGCCCTTAAAAGAGATAGGTGATGCATTAAAAGATATTTTAGAAGTTACTCCTCCTGATTTGGCTGGAGATATTGTTGAGAATGGAATAGTTCTAACCGGAGGAGGCGCACTTATAAGGGGAATTGATAAGTATTTAAGTGATATAGTAAAGCTCCCTGTCTTTGTAGCCGAAGAGCCTCTTTTAGCAGTAGCAAAAGGAACAGGAAGAGTTTTAGAGGAGATAAAGCTCTTGCGCCAGATTATTAATGATTAAAAACAGATATTTTTATTTATTTATTATACTTATTTTAATACTAATAAAATATAATTATAATGGAATTTTAAAAAAGCCGATACTTGGTATGAGTATGGCTATAAATGAATATTATGTAAGTATTATTAATGATTTTGAAAATATTAAAAATAAATATATAGGGCAAAAAAATACCATTGTAAAACTTAAAAAAGAGGTGGCAACCCTTAAAACACAAGCCCTGCTCTCTTCAGCATTTGCCAGTAAACTAAATAGTTTATTAAAAGATAAAAGTATGACTTATAATCCCGAAGTAAGCTTAACTATGGCAATATCCTATGTTGATATTGCCAATTACAATAGAGTCTGGCTAAACTTTAAAGGATTAAAAAAAGATAAAATTTTTGGTCTTTTATATAAAGGGTACAGTGCTGGAATTGTTATAAACAAAAATGGTAGAGCTATGGGGTTATTGCAAGGAGATCCTAAGTGTATATTTTCTGTTTATATTGGTAAAGATAAATTGCCGGGAGTAATTTTTGGGAATAGAAACAGTATGATTATTAGATATATTCCTTCTTGGATGAAATTAAAAGTGGGTGATGAAGTTTACACAAGCGGTCTTGATAATATTTTTTTTGAAGGTGTCAGGGTTGGAAAAGTTACAAAAATTATAAAAGAAGAGTCATATTTGAGTGCTGAGGTGCAACCTTATGCAAAAGTACCGGTACCAGGTTTTTTCCATATTATAACTGACCTTACGCATTAAACATATATCTGAGTGGTATAATTTGCTCTCAAGTGCTAAGATGCAGGAGCTACTATTAGCTTCAAATCTTACTAACGACGCAATTGTGAGCAAATTATACCACCCTTCGGGCAAAAAGATAAAGTATCATCTGACTTCGTTAGATTTTTTTACCTTAGCTTTGGCTAAGCTTTTAAAAATCTGCCTCGCATATGACACTTTCTCTTTTTGCTCAGATATATGTTTAATGCGTAAGGTCAGTTGTAACTAAGATATAAAAGGATAGAAAAAATGCCAAAAAGAGAAGATGTAAGAACAATACTTTTAATAGGGTCAGGTCCTATTGTTATAGGTCAATCATGTGAATTTGACTATAGTGGAACACAGGCTACAAAAACATTAAAAGAGTTGGGCTATAGGGTAATTTTGATAAACTCAAATCCGGCAACAATAATGACAGATCCTGAATTTGCAGATAAAACATACATAGAACCTATAAATGAAGAAGTGATTTCCAAAATTATAAAGCAGGAAAATGTTGATGCTCTGCTACCTACCATGGGAGGGCAAACTGCTCTTAATGTTGCTATGAGCATGTATGATAAAGGGATGCTTGAGGGGATTAAATTTTTGGGAGCAAATCCAGAGGCTATAAGAAAAGGAGAAGACAGACAAGCTTTTAAAGAGTCTATGATAAAAATTGGAATGGATTTGCCAAAGAGTAAATATGCATATAATATAGAAGATGCAATTCTTGCAGCTGAAGAGATAGGATTTCCTTTAATCATAAGAGCTTCTTACACATTAGCCGGTGGTGGAAGTGGAGTTGCATACAATATCGATGAATATAAGGCACTTGCTCAAAATGGTCTTGAAGAAAGCCCTATAAGTGAAATCCTTATAGAAGAGTCGCTTTTGGGATGGAAAGAGTATGAGATGGAAGTTATAAGAGATAGAAATGATAATTGTATCATTGTCTGTTCTATTGAAAACTTTGATCCTATGGGTGTTCATACCGGAGATAGCATAACAGTAGCTCCGGCACTTACTCTAACTGATAAAGAGTATCAAGCCATGAGAGATGCTTCATTTTCAATACTTAGAGAGATTGGTGTAGATACCGGTGGGAGCAATGTGCAGTTTGCCATAAACCCAAAAAATGGCAGGATGACTGTTATAGAAATGAATCCAAGAGTCAGTAGAAGTTCAGCCTTAGCTTCAAAGGCAACAGGTTATCCTATAGCAAAAGTGGCAACTTATCTTGCAGTGGGATACACTTTGGATGAGATTAAAAATGATATCATAGGAACAACCGCAAGTTTTGAGCCTACTATTGATTATATTGTTACAAAAGTTCCAAGATTTACTTTTGAGAAATTTCCATTGGCTAACTCAACTTTGGGTACCTCTATGAAGAGTGTCGGCGAGGCTATGGCGATAGGTGTTACATTTAAAGAGTCTATTCAAAAAGCACTCTGCTCACTTGAGACGGGACTTAATGGTTTTGAAATAATACCAAATTTAAAGATAGATTATTTAAAAAAAGAAATTAGAAGAGCAAATGAAGATAGAATACTATATGTAGCTCAAGCATTTAGGGAAGGATTAAGTGTCGAAGAAGTGTATGAGCTTTGCAAGATAGATAAATGGTTTTTATACCAAATAGAAGAGATTGTTTCTTTTGAAACAAAAATTGATATGGATATTTTAAATAACCCAAAACTTTTAAGAAAAGCAAAAAGCGATGGTTTTAGTGATAAAATTATAGCAAAATTGATAAATTTAAAAGATGATTTGGGAATAAGTGAAAATGATGTTAGAAATGCCAGAGTCAAGCTAGGTATAGTTTTAATATATAATGAAGTTGACACCTGTGCGGCTGAGTTTGAAGCATTGACTCCATATCTTTATTCAACTACACCAGTATCATCATATCAACCTTCTATCCTCAAACTAAAAGAATCTTTAAAGCCAAAAGTTTTAATTCTTGGAGGAGGACCGAACAGGATTGGACAGGGGATTGAATTTGATTATTGTTGTGTTCATGCTGCTTATGCACTGAAAGATATGGGCGTACAAACTATAATGTATAATTGCAATCCTGAAACAGTATCTACTGATTATGATACTAGTGATATACTTTATTTTGAACCTATAAATTTTGAAAGAGTCAGAGCTGTTGTAGAGAAAGAGCAGCCAGACGGGATAATAGTACACTTTGGCGGGCAGACACCTTTGAAGTTGGCTAAAAAATTAACAGCAATAGGGGCTAATATCATAGGAACTAGTGCAAAGGTTATTGATGTGGCTGAAGATAGAGAAAAATTTTCACTTTTTGCTGCTGAAAATTCTCTATTACAACCAAATAATGCAACTGCAACAACAAAAGAAGAAGCATTAAATGAAGCGAAAAAGATAGGATACCCAGTACTCGTTAGACCAAGTTATGTACTTGGAGGAAGAGCTATGAGGATAGTTTACGGCGAAGATGAACTTAAAGAATATATGAATGAAGCAGTTAGTGTCAGTAATGATTCACCTGTATTGATTGACAAGTTTTTAGATAAAGCCATAGAAATAGATGTAGATGCTATTAGTGATGGTAAAATCGTTTATCTTGGTGGTATAATGCAACATATTGAAGAAGCGGGTATTCATAGTGGCGATAGTTCTTGTTCTCTTCCGGCAGTCTCACTTAGCAAAAAGATACTAAAAGAAGTTGAAGTCCAAACTAAAAAAATAGCTCTCAATTTAGGAGTCATAGGGCTTTTAAATATTCAATTTGCAGTGCATAAAAATGAAGTTTATATCTTAGAGGTCAATCCAAGAGCCAGCAGAACCGTTCCTTTTGTAAGTAAAGCAACCGGTATCCCTTTAGCAAAGGTTGCAACAATGGTTATGTTTGAGGGAGACTTGAAAAAAGCTATCAAATTTTATGATAAAAACTCTATTGTTTACCAAGACAATGGTATATACAAACCCCATATTAAAAATCATATAAGTGTCAAAGAGGCTGTTTTTCCATTTAATAAGCTAACGGGAGCGGATCTTATCTTGGGACCTGAGATGAAATCAACTGGAGAAGTTATGGGAATAAGTAGTAATTTTGCCATATCTTTCGCAAAAGGGCAGTTTGCTTCTGGCAATATTTTACCAAAAAAAGGAACAGTATTTATATCCTTAAGTGATATTGACAAAGAATTTGCCAGTGTTTTAGGTCATGGTTTTATAAATCTTGGTTTTAATATTGTAGCAACAAGCGGAACTCATAAAGCACTCAATGATAAAAAAGTAGAAGCAGAATTTGTATATAAGATTAGTGAAGGAAGACCTAATATCCAAGATAGTATGAAAAATAATGAAATTGCTCTTGTTGTAAATACAAGTGACAGTAAATCAAGTAAAAGTGATGCAAAAGATATAAGAAGAACAGTTATAAAATTAAATATTCCATATTTTACGACTATAGCAGCTGCAAAAGTAGCTATAGAATCCATAAAAGAGTTAAATAGCAATGATAATATCTTCATTCCGAAAGCATTACAGGATTATTTAGGGTGAAGAAATCCTTTTTTCACCTTGTTTTTTTAGTTCAAACTGATACAACTATTGGGCTTTTATCCAAAGACACCCACAGACTTTCAAAGATAAAACAAAGAGATAAAAAGAAACCATTCTTAAAAAGTGTTTCATCTTTTAAAACTTTAAAAGATGAAACAAGAGTACCGGTAAAGTTTAAAAAATTTATCAGACGAAAGAAGAAAACTACTTTCATTTATCCAAACAAAAAAGCCATAAGAGTTGTTCAAAATATCTCACATCAGAAATTTTTACAAAAATTTGGATGGTTTTACTCAACTTCTGCCAACAAAAGTGGAGAAAATTTTGATTTTAATTATATTAAAGATAAAGTTGATATAATAGTTTTTAATCAGTTTGGTTTTTTGGATAAAACCTCTTCGGCATTATACGCTCTTAATAAAGAGTATATAAGGAGGAAAAGATGATTAGTAAATTCATCGGTTCATCTCTTCTTGGTTTGATTTTAGTTTTACTACTTGATTTTCTAATTTTTATCGGTATAAAAATAAATTATATAGATTTTTATCATATTAAAGAGTATTATAATGTTTTGTTTGTAGATCATCAAAGTTATATACTTCTATGTATACTGTCCATTATTTTCGGATATTTTATCTTGAAAAAAAGTAGTAGCAAAATTTTTACGGTTTTTTATATCATATTAGTATTTTTATCTTTATTGACTTTTTATAAACCTATTGGTCATAGTATTGCTCAATTTATGTTTAGAAAAGATAATATCTCTTTTAGAGTCGGCAGTATAAACTTTAAAGGTGATTTGCTTTATAAAGGGAGAAGAAATACATATATCTATAGAAAGGATATAAATAAAGTTATAAGATTAAAAAATAGTGAGCTTTTTTATAGCCAGTGAGGCAAGAGTTAAACCTAAAGTTCCTGTTACTCCTACAAAACTTCCCAAGTCTTTTATATCTTTAGGAAGCTCTTTGGAATAAACTACATCAAAGTTATATTTAAAGCCTGATTTTTTAAGTTCATATCGAAATTTTTTAGCAAAAGGATCATTTGTTGTTTTCCATATATCGTTTATATCGATAAGTGTAGAATCAATCCTTTTTGCTCCCCCACATGAGCTTATAAGTTTAGTATAAGTTTTTAGAGCCAATGCAACTTTTGCAGGTATATCATCTATCGCATCTATTACTAAATTATATGAATTAAAGTTGAAGTTATTTATCCAATCTTTTGTAACTCTATGCGTGATATATGAGATGCCAGGATAAAGTGTGCTTAAAACCTCTGACTTGTTTTTACCTATTGCTTCGCTGCCTATTTGTCTATTTTGATTTGTTATTTCATACTTATCAAAGTCAACTATGGTTATATCCTTTACTCCTGTTCTATAAAGTGCATCCAAACAAAAGCTACCAACTCCACCAACTCCAAAGAGAATAATTTTTGCATTTTTAATTTTATTAAAATTATCCCCAAACAGTAGTTTGCACCTTTGAAATCTCAAAATTTTTCTTTTTCAAGTTTTTTTAAGGATACCATTTCATCATAAGAAGTTAAATTTAGCTTAATTGGCGTGATCGATATATAATCATGCTCAATTGCATCCAAATCACACATTATATTTTCATTTCTTTTCTTCCATTGTAAAGGATGGATACCTATCCAATAATACTCTTCTCCTCTTGGATTTCTGTGAAGATGAGCATCGTTTCCATATAGCCTCACCCCTGCTTCAGTTATCTTGTATCCTTTTGAGCTTTCTTTTTTTATAGGCGGTATATTAATATTTAAAAATTTTCTTTCATCAAGTATTATCTCATGATTTAGATATTTCATAGTCATATCTTTTGCCACTTCGCAAGCCAATTTATATCCGTGAATTTCCAAACTTTTATAGTGATCTTTGCAAACCTGTGAGATTGAAAAAGCCGGAATTCCCTGTAAGACTGCCTCCATAGCAGCACTTGCTGTTCCACTGTAAGTTATATCTTCGCCCATATTGGAGCCTTTGTTGATACCACTGATAACAAGGTCTGGCTTTTGCTCAAAAAGAGCATGAGTTGAGAGATAAATGCAATCACTAGGTGTCCCGTCATCTAATTTAAAGAAATTATCATCAATCTGTACAAATCTAAGAGGCTTAGTCAAAGTCAAAGAGTGTCCACATGCTGATTTTTCTGTAGTAGGCGCTACCACTGTGACTATTACATTATCAATTTCTCTGATAGCTCTAACAAGTTCTATAAGTCCTTCACTTTCAAATCCGTCATCATTTGTTATTAAAATATTTTTTTTCAATTTTTACCTTATTATCAAAGATTATAGCAATTATAGCAAAAAGTTGGTATGATTATACTATGAAAAAGATTTTAGTTTCGGCATTGGAGCCATCGGCAAATTTACATTTAGAGCCTGTACTTAAGCTTATTGGTGATTATGAGATAAAAGGTGTATTTGATGAAAAATTTGGAAAACCGCTTTATCCGTCATCTGATTTTTCTATAATGGGATTTTTTGATGTATTTTTAAAAATAAAAAAAGCGAAAAAAGCTATCACTCAAATGAGTAAACTTAGTTTAAAATGTGATAAAGTATTGCTTATTGATTCACCTGCATTTAACCTGCCGTTAGCAAAAGCTATAAAAAAGATAAATCCAAGTATTGAGATTATTTATTATATATTGCCAAAAGTCTGGGCATGGAAAGAAAAAAGAGTTGCCAAAGTTGAAAAATATTGTGATAAGTTAGCATCAATTTTTCCATTTGAAAATAAATTTTATCATAAAAGCATATATGTAGGCAATCCTCTTCTTGATGAAATCAAAACTTATAAATCAAAAGTTACAAACTATGGGATAACAGCATTTTTGCCAGGATCTAGAAAAAGTGAGATAAAGCCGTTAATTAGTATTTATAAAAAAGTTGCAAAAGAGATAAAAGGTAAAAAATTCCTTGTTATTCCAAAATATTTTTCCAATGAAGAGATAAAAGAGTTATATGGAGATATTAGTAATTTTACTGTTAAAAGAGATACTATACAAGCTTTGAATGAAAGCGATTTTGCTTTTATCTGTTCCGGTACAGCAACGCTTGAGGCAGCTATTGTTGGGGTGCCGTTTGTCCTTGTTTATAAAGCTAAAAAAATAGATTATTTAATAGCAAAAAGATTTGTAAAACTAAAATATGTAGGTTTGGCAAATATTATACTTAATTTTGAAGGACTTAATTCTCTGCATAAAGAGTTTATCCAAGATGAAGCAACTGAAGTTAATTTATTGAAAATATATAAAAGTTGTAATAAAGAAGAATTTTTCATGCAATCAAAAAAATTAAAGAAAATCTTAAAACATGGAAGTGCTTTAGAAGTTGTTAGATTGTTGAATGGTTAAACTATAGTATGATATAATATCAATTTTAACAATGGAGTGTATAAATGCAAAAAGAACCTATTAGCCAAGAGGGATATGATAAATTACTGAATGAAATCAATGATTTAAAAAAAGTCCAAAGGCCGGAAACTGTTATAGAGATAGATATTGCAAGAAGTCATGGGGATTTAAAAGAAAATGCTGAGTATCACGCGGCTCGAGAAAGACTCTCTTTTATAGAGGCAAGAATAGCTGAACTTAGTAGCTACCTCTCAAATACGCAAGTCGTAGATCCCTCAAGCTATGAACATGATAGAGTTAAATTTGGTACAACTGTAACTTTGGAAGATTTGGATACAGAAAAAATAGTAACTTATAAGATAGTCGGAGGATATGAGAGTTCTCCGGAAAATGGACTTATATCTTATAATTCTCCATTAGCCAAACAACTTTTGGGAAAACAAGGTGGTGATGAAGTTGAGATAAGGTTGCCCTCTGGTATTCAAGAGTTTGAAATCATAAGTATAGAGTATAAATAGGAGAGCAAATATATGAATATAAATGTAGCGGTTATTGGAGCTAGCGGTTTTACAGGACTTGAACTTATAAAGATACTTATAGCTCATCCGAAATTTGATTTGACTTATATTGCAAATAGTGAGGGAGGTACCATCTTGGAAAAGCTCCATCCCTCTTTAAAAGGTGTATTTGATATAGATATTTCAAAAGCTGATGCCAAAGAAGTGGCTAAAAAGGCAAAGTTGGCATTTTTGGCTTTACCTCATAAAACTGCTATGGGTTTTGCAAAAGAGTTATTGAGTCTTGGTGTGAAGGTGGTTGATCTTTCAGCTGATTATAGGTTGGAGCTTGATACTTATGAGAGATATTATTGTAAACATGAAGATAAAGAAAATCTTAAAAATGCGGTTTATGGTATGCCGGAATTTTTTAGAGAGAAGATAAAAGATGCAAATTTGGTAGCAAATCCGGGCTGTTATCCGACGGCATCACTTTTAGGTATATTGCCGTTTTGTAAATATATAGATGAGAATTATCCGATTTTTATAGATGCTAAAAGCGGGGTGAGTGGGGCAGGAAAAAAATGTAGTGATAAAACCCACTTTGTATCAATCAATGAAAATATTTTTGCTTATAATCCTCTTTCTCACAGGCATGAACCGGAAATTAAAGAAAAGATGAAGATTTTCTCAGGAAGTGATTTTGATATTAATTTTATTCCACATCTTTTGCCGACTACTAGAGGTGAGATGTGTGATAGTTATATGCTTTTAAAAGAAGAGATAGACCCTCTTTCTTATCTAAAAGAGTTTTATAAAAATGAAAAGTTTATAAGGATTTATGATTTTCCAGTGGATATCAAGTCGGTTTCAGGAACTAACTTTTGTGATATTTTTGCAAAAAGAGTCGGTAAAAAACTTTATATAAATTCCGCAATTGACAATATATTAAAAGGTTCATCTTCCGCAGCAGTCGTAAATGCCAATATTATTTTCGGATTTCAAGAAGATTTGGGAATTCCTACTATCGCTTATGTACCTTAGATAGCGAGTTTTAAACTGTGAACTATGAAAAGCTGGAAGTATTAAATATAGAAGATAAAGCACTGTTTATAGCAGATTCTCATGTAAATAAAAATAGGGATGAATTGTATGCTTTTTTGGACTTGATTGAAAAAGATAGAGTTAAGGTGAATCAAATCTTTTTTATGGGGGATATCTTTGATTTATTAGTTGGAGGAATTAAATTTACTATAAATTATAATAAAAAATATATTGATTTAATCAATAAAATATCTCTAAAAAAAAAGATATTTTATTTTGAAGGCAATCACGACTTTAATCTTACTTATATTTTTCCAAATATAAAGGTTTTCTCATTTGAGCAACAGCCGGCAGTTTTTAAATTTCAAGGAAAAAAAGTTTTACTTTCTCATGGAGATGTATTAACTTCTTTGTCCTATAAAATATATACTAAAATTATAAGGAGCAATACGGCTTTATTTTTACTAAATCTTACGGACAGCTTGATAAATAATTATATTTCAAAAAAAATTATAAACACTCAAAAAGAAAAGATAATATGTGCTGAAATAAAAAATTTTAGTAATCTAATATATAAAAGAATAAATAAATTAAATATAAAAAATATTGACTATATTGTGGAGGGGCATTTCCATCAAAATAAAAAAATCAAATATCTTGACATAATTTATATAAATTTGCCATCTTTTGCGTGTGATAAAAGTTTTTTTACTGTACAATCACAAAACGGATTTAAAGAAGCAGAAGTGCAAGATATAAAAACTGTGCATAAGGTCAGTTAAAAAGTTAAATATCTTCAAAAGGAGATTGTCTGATGAAAAAACAAGATGTGCTGCAGGTTGGTTCAAATGAAATGGAACTTGTAGATTTTCGTATATTTAAAAAAGATGGTGATAAAATATATGAGGGCATTTATGGTGTAAATGTCGTAAAAGTGAGAGAAATTATAAAGTTACCAAATATCACTGAAATTCCAAATGTTCCATCTTTTGTAGAGGGTATTTTTGATCTTAGAGGTGTTGTTATACCGGTTATAAATCTTGCCAAGTGGATGAAAATAGAAGTTCCCGAGAGTGCAAGTATAAAGCCAAGAATTTTAATAGCCGAATTCAATGGCATGTTGATAGGCTTTATAGTTCATGAAGCAAAAAGAATTAGACGAATAAGTTGGAAAGATATAGAATCAGCCAGTTTTTCTATGGGAAGTGGGGTTTTGGATAAAGCTCAAATTACAGGAGTAACAAGGATAGAAAATGATGAAGTTTTATTGATTTTGGATTTGGAAACTATAATGGAAGAACTCGGTATTTATGAGCCAAATATCGATATTGAAGATAATTTGATAGAAAAACTTGGTGGCATGGCACTTATAGTAGATGACAGTACAACTGCTAGAAAATTAATGAAAGATGCACTGACTAAAATGGGTATGAAGCCGATAGAAGCAAAAGATGGTGTAAATGCTTTGGAAAAACTTGAAGAATTATACAATGTATATGGTGATGAAATTACCAAAGAGTTAAAGATAATAATAAGTGATGTTGAAATGCCACAAATGGATGGATTTCATTTTGCTGCAAAATTAAAAGATGATAGCAGATTCTCAAGTATACCGCTTATTTTCAATTCTTCAATAAGTGATCACTTTAGTGAGCTAAGAGGAAAAGAAGCAGGAGGAGAGGCTTATCTTACCAAATTTGATGCCCCAGAGTTTTACAGTGAAATATCTCGTGTTATAAAATCTCATATAAATATCAACAAGGAAAAATAATGGATGATATGCAGGAAATTTTAGAAGATTTTTTAATAGAAGCTTTTGAATTAATTGAACAATTAGATCAAGATTTGGTGGAACTTGAAAATAATCCTGAAGATTTAGAATTATTAAATAGTATATTTAGAGTTGCCCATACGATAAAAGGATCAAGTTCTTTTTTAAATCTTGATGTTTTAACAGAGTTAACCCATCATATGGAAGATGTATTAAATAAAGCAAGAAAAAGTGAAATTACTTTAACTCCTCAAATTATGGATACAGTTTTAGAATCTATTGATTTGATGAAAGCATTGCTTTTTAGTGTCAGAGATACAGGCAATGATAATAATGCAGATATAAATATAGCCCCAACATGTGCAAAACTTGATGCAATATCCAAGGGAGAAGATATAAAAGAGTCATCAGAAGAAAAAGAAGAGACTAAACCTCAAGAAGAAGAGTTGCAAGAGGATTATTCTGATATGAGTGATGAAGATGTAGAAGCTGAGATAGAGAGGCTTTTGCAAGAAAAAAGAGACGAGAAAAAAAAGAAAAAACAAACTAAACCAAATGAAACTACGGAAGAAAATCAAAAAAAAGAAAAAGAGCAATCTTCAAATAAACCAAAAGATTTTCAAAAAAAGAAAATAAAGCCAAAAGAAAATACAGCACCTGTTAAAAAATCAAGCAGCAGTACTTTGGAACAAACTATAAGAGTTGAAGTTAAAAGACTGGATCATCTTATGAATCTAATAGGTGAATTAGTTCTTGGCAAAAATAGATTATTAAAAATATATGATGATGTAGAAGAAAGATATGAGGGAGAAAAGTTTTTAGAAGAGCTTAATCAGGTTGTTTCTTCTGTATCTCTTGTTACAACAGACCTTCAAATCGCAGTTATGAAAACAAGAATGTTACCTGTTGCCAAGGTATTTAACAAATTTCCAAGAATGGTAAGGGATCTCTCAAGAGAATTACATAAAAACATAGATTTAAAAATTTCAGGTGAAGAAACTGAACTTGATAAATCAATTATAGAAGAGATAGGAGATCCACTGGTTCATATCATAAGAAATTCGTGTGATCATGGTATAGAAGATCCAAAAGACAGAGAAAAAGCAGGTAAACCTGAAAATGGAACTATTGAGCTTAAAGCATACAACGAAGGAAACGCAATCGTAATTGAAATCGTTGATGATGGCAAAGGCTTGGATACTAATATGCTTGTAGAGAAGTCACTTGAAAAGGGAATTATAACAGAAAGAGAAGCTGACAATATGAGTGAAAAAGAAATCTTTTCTCTTATTTTTAAACCAGGATTTTCAACGGCCTCATCTGTTACTAATGTTTCAGGTCGTGGTGTAGGTATGGATGTTGTCAAAACCAATATTGAGAAGTTAAATGGGATTATAGATATAGACAGTGAACTTGGAAAAGGAACTATAATAAGATTGAAAATTCCTTTAACTCTTGCTATAATTCAAGCACTCTTAGTAGGAACACAAGAAGAATATTTTGCCATTCCTTTATCATCTGTGCTTGAAACTGTCAGAGTTCCGGCTGAGGATATATATTCTATTGAGGGTAAAGATGTATTAAGACTCAGGGAAGAAATACTTCCATTGGTTAGACTCTCTGATGTTTTTGATATCGAAGAAGTTTTTGACAGTGGTGAAAATCTCTATATCGTTGTCATTGCATTAGCTGACTCGAAACTTGGTGTCGTTGTAGATACATTGGTAGGGCAAGAGGAAATTGTTATTAAATCTTTAGGCGATTACCTCAAAGGAATCAAAGGAATTGCTGGTGCAACTATAAGAGGAGATGGAAGAGTTACGCTTATAATCGATGTCGGAGCTTTAATGGAGTTGGCAAGAGATACAAAAAGTGGAATAAAAAAATTAAGTAATAAAGAAGAACTTGGTAGTGTAAAAAAAGATGCAAAGGATTATCAAGTATTGATAGTAGATGATAGTAAAACCGATAGAACTATAATGCAAAAAGCATTAAAACCTTTGGGTATATCAATAACAGAGGCTACAAATGGAGTAGAAGCTCTACAACTTATCAAATCATCTGATACAAATTTTAATGCGATTTTAATAGATATAGAAATGCCGAGAATGGATGGTTATACGCTTGCAGGTGAAATTAGAAAATATTCAAGATACAAATATCTTCCTCTTATAGCAGTTACTTCAAGAACATCAAAATCAGATAGAATGAGAGGTGTTGAAGTGGGAATGACAGAGTATATTACAAAACCGTATTCGCTGGAATATTTGGCAAATGTAGTTAAAAAGAATTTAAAACTACCAATGGAGTAAAACATGAGTGAAAAACTACAATCAATTTTACAAAAACAGCAAAAACAACAAGAAGAAAGTATGCAGAAAAAGTCTGAAGAGATAATGCAACTTGTAGGTTTTATTATAGGTGATGAGGAATTGGCAGTACCAATTTTAAATATTCAAGAAATTATCAAGCCAATTGAATATACAAAAGTACCAAGTGTGCCTGATTATGTATTAGGGGTCTTTAATCTAAGAGGAAGCATCTTGCCATTGATAGATTTAAGAAGAAAATTTGGTCTTTCTTCTATCTTGCAAACTGAAGATACAAGATATATTGTTATAAAAGCAGAAAACAGCGAAGCTGGATTTGTTATAGACAAGCTTACTCAAGCTATTAGAATTAAACAAGATGATATAGAAATGCCTCCTGTAACATTTCATAAAGAAGAAGACAGTAGCAATTTGATATCTGCTATTGGAAAAATGGAGGAATCTATCGTGACAATACTAAATGTAAATGCTTTGTTAAAGAGAGACTTTTAGAATCTCTTTAACAATATTAAAATGATTTGCTGCCATAAAATGAATCTTAGGATGAAATGTATATAAATCTTTAAAAGCTTTTTGGCTTAAATCCATTCCTACTTTTATCTCTTGTGTCTCAGATACTTCTTTGGCCAAAAGCAATTTTTTCATCCATGAAGAGGGTACATGAATGCCTGGAACATGAGATGATAAAAACTGAGCTGTTCTTAACTTTGTGATAGGAAAAAATCCAAATACAAGAATGGGATTTACATCAAGAAAATTTAATTCCTTTTTCGCTTCTTCAAATAATTCTATAAGCATTTTTGCGTTTTCTATGTCATATACAGGTTGCGTGATGATGGCAATTGCACCATGATTTAACTTTGTGAGGATATTTTTGTAAATAGTTTTTTTATTTTTTGCATAAGCATTTGTAACTGCAAATGGATAGATAGTCTTTAATGCTTCTGTAAATGGTTTGCCTGCATAATCTATACCGGAATTGTAGCATTTTATCATATCAAGCAAAAGTGTACTTCTTCCTTCATTAACAGCTTTTGCATTTGGTTGGTCGCTTATTCTTGCTGGATCTCCTGTTAAAGCAAGAATGACCCTTAAATCATATTCATTCATGCCTAACATATCTGATTGTAATGCTATCTTATTCCTATCTCTCATACTCATTGTTGTGATGCAAGGTTTTTGAAAAGATTGTTGTAGTTTTAAAGCTGAAAATAATGAACTATATTTTAACCTTGCCAAAGGATTATCAGTAGTACTAAATCCATCCACCATATCATTTAACTTAAGATTTTTAATGGATTCTACTATGCTTGTGAAGTTAGGTGAATGAGGAGGTGTGACTTCAAGTGTTAAAAACTTTTGATTTTGTAACTTATTGATAAACTTTTCAATCATTGATAATACCTTTAATTGGTTTATTACATTTTTTTTTGTATTATATCATAACAGTACAAATATCCATAAAAAATAGACTTGTTGCGATATAAGGATATGTCATATCCTTATATCGCAACAAGTTTCATGAAAGGTGTGTATGAAACTTTGTGTATTTGATTTTGATTCTACTTTAATGGATGGGGAAACTATAGATTTCTTAGCTACTGAAGCCGGAGTAAAAAAAGAAGTTGCTATCATAACAAAAAGAGCGATGGCCGGTGAGATTGATTTTTTTGAAAGTTTAAGGGAAAGAGTTTCTCTGTTGAAGGGAATGGATGTTGAAAAAGTAAATGAAATTTGTCGTAATTTGCCTTATACAAATGGTGCAAAAGAAATAATTGCCAAATTAAAAAGTAAGAATTATAAAGTAGTGGTTTTTAGCGGCGGATTTATAAATGCCACAAATCATGCTAAAAATATTTTAGAGTACGATGCCTCTTTTTCAAATATTCTTCATTCAACAGATGGAAAATTAAGCGGATTGGTCGGCGGAGATATGATGTTTGGATTTAGCAAGGGAGATATGCTTCAAAAAATTCAAATACTACTTAATATCTCATATAGTGATACGATTGTAGTAGGTGATGGGGCAAATGATTTATCAATGTTTCAATATGCAAAACAAAAAGTTGCATTTTGTGCAAATGAGGTGCTTAAAAAAGAGGCAAATATAATTATAAATTCAAAAGATTTGAATTTGCTTGGCAAGTATTTATAAGGATGGTTATGTTTTTAGATAAAATTGGATTTTCATTATGGTGTGATTTTGTAGAGAGAGGATTTTTGCAAAATGATTTTAGAAAATTGGTAGAAAAAAAGATAGTAAATGGAGCCACAAGCAATCCTGCTATTTTCAAATCTTCAATACTTACTTCAAGTTTTTATAAAGAAGATATAAAAAAATTAAAAGGAAAAACTCCTAAAGAAATTTATGAAGAGTTGGCATGCGAAGATATAAATGAAGCATCTAAAATACTTATGCCACTTTTTGAAAGAAATGATGATGGTTTTATAAGTATTGAGATAGATCCTAGACTTTGTGATGATGCAAAGGGTAGCATTGAAGAAGGAAAAAGACTTTTTGAAAAAATAAATAGTAAAAATGTAATGATAAAAGTACCTGCTACTGAGGCTGGATATGAAGTTATAGAAGAATTGCTCAGCAGTGGAATTAATGTGAATGTAACTTTGGTTTTTTCACCTACTCAGGCAAAATTATCACTGCAGGCCATTCAAAGAGGACAACAGAAAATTGCTGAATTTGTTGATTTTCCACAAGCTGTTATAAGTGTATTTGTTAGCAGATTTGATAGAAAATTAGATAATTCTTTAATACAAAAAAATATAAAAACATCTTTGAGCGGTATATATAATGCTTCTAAGATTTACAACATGATAGAAGCTTCTAATTTGATAAATGTAAGAACTCTTTTTGCAAGCACGGGTGTAAAAGGTGGGGATTTACCAAAAGATTATTATATTCAGGAACTTTTATATCCAAATAGTATAAATACAGCTCCTTTATCAACAATAGATGCATTTATTAAAAATAAAAATTTTACACCTAAAAATATTTTACAAAACAGTACAATCGATGATTATTTCCTTGCTTTGAAAGAACAGGGTATAGATATGGATAAGGTTTATGATGAATTGATAAACGAAGGACTTGAGGCTTTCAAAATAGCCTTTGAAGAAATACTTGAAGAGTTGGGGTAGTAGATATGAATAGTATGCTAAATACAGAAGTTGATGTAAGAAGTCTGACTTTTGAGATGACTAAGAGGTTAAAAGTATATCTCGCAAAACTTGTAGAGAGAAAAGGCAGTGATTTGCATATCAAATCCGGAGCTACTGTAAAAGGCAGAATCTTTGGAGATATTGTAGAAATTTCAAATGACATAATTTCAAAAGAAGATAGTTTGATTTTGGTTAAAGAACTCTTAAGAAGCAGGTTTGGTGAGTTAGTAAAGCAAAAAAGTGTTGATTTTACCTTCAAATTAAATGATAATTATAATTTTAGAGCTAATATATTTTTTCAAATGGATGGAGTTTCCTGTGTTTTCAGGACAATTCCAGCTAAAATACCTTCTGTAAAATCATTAAGACTACCTAATGTTATATATGATTTTTGCTCATTAAACAGAGGTCTTGTTTTGGTTACCGGACCTACTGGAAGTGGCAAAACAACAACTCTTGCATCAATGATTAATGAGATAAACCATAGAAGAAGCAAACATATTATTACTATTGAAGATCCAATTGAGTTTATATTTAAAGATCAAAAATGTATAGTAAATCAAAGGGCGATAGGTCAGGACGCACTTAACTTTTCAGATGCTTTAAGAGCAGCTTTAAGAGAAGATCCTGATATCATACTAGTTGGTGAACTTAGAGATATGGAAACCATTGAAACAGCTATTCATGCGGCTGAAACTGGACACCTAGTGCTTTCAACACTTCATACCATGGATGCGAAAGAGACAATTAACAGGCTTATAAATATGTTTCCTGGAAACGAGCAAAACAGAATAAAACTTTCATTAGCATCGGTTTTACAAGGGGTATTATCCCAAAGATTGGTAAAAAAAGTTGGCAAAGGAAGAGTCGCGGCAGTTGAAATATTGGTAAGAAATGCAAGAATAGAATCTTTGATATTAGAAGGTAGAGAGAATGAGATAGTTGATGCTATTAAAGACGGTAAGGGGACATATAAAACTCAAACATTTGATCAGGCATTATTTGATTTGTATCGATTGGGGATAATTGAAAAAAAAGAGGCTTATTTGAACGCAACTAACAGAAATGATTTGAAACTACAAATAGATATGCTTGAAGATTCAAATGGAGAGTCTTCGGAATTTAGCATAGGTATTAAGAAGGCAGTAAGGTGATTTTGGATATAATTTGCCCCTAATTTTTTAAAAGGAAAAATATGTTAGAAGGTATAGTTAGAGATAGTATCGGGAAAAAGGCGACAAAAGCTTTAAGGCGAGATGGTTATCTAATTGCTAATATTTATGGCAAAGGTGCAGATAATATAAATGCTGCATTCAAAAAAAATGAATTTGTAAAAGCAGTTAAAAAGAAAGAAAAACTTCTTCTTGATATTGGTGTTGACGGTAAAGAGTTTAGTGTTGCAATTCAAGAGTATCAAAAAGATCCAATAACAAATGATTTATTGCATGTTGATTTAAAAATTGCTACCAATGGTAAAGTTTCAAATTTTATGATTCCGGTAAAAACAGTAGGTTTGGCAAAGGGTATTAAGGATAGAGGTGTTTTAATGCTTTCCAAAAAGAGACTAAGAGTGCAGTGTGCTCCTGAGAATATCCCAAATAATTTTACCTTGGATGTAAGTGACTTGGGCGTTGGCGGATCTATATTGGTAAGAGATATAAAAGTACCAGAAAATGTACGAATGATGGAAGCTGATAGAATCGCAGTTGTCGGAGTAATAAAAGCCAAATAATATGACTCTTATTGTGGGTCTTGGAAATCCAACCGAAAACTACAAGAAAAATAGACACAACATAGGGTTTCAAGTTATTGACAGTTTGGTTGATGAGTTGAAACCTCTTAAGATAAATAAAAATATTTTTAATGCACAACTATATAAAATAAATAATATATTTTTATTGAAACCTACTACATATATGAATAATTCCGGATTTAGCGTTTTAAGTGTTGTCAAATATTATAAAATAACAAATGTTATTGTTGTTCACGACGATATAGAGTTGCCTTTTGGCTCAATTCGTATAAAACATGGTGGCGGCAATGGTGGACACAATGGGCTAAAGTCAATAGATACTCACTATGGAAAAGGATACGACAGGATTCGTATCGGTATAGGAAAACCACAAAATAAAGAAGATATTGCAAATTATGTTTTGAGTAATTTTTCAAAGAAAGAGAGTGTTTGTCTGCCTACGATAGTAAGTTATGTAAAAGATACTGTTTTATTTCTTTTAAATAATGATATAACCGAAACTGCCGCAAAATTTACAGTTAGAAAAAGTTTATGCAACAAGGCAGAGGTATAAAGTGGGCTTAAAAATATATCAAAAATATATTACTATAATTTTTTTAAAGAATTTTTTTATTATTTTTTCAGCACTGCAATTATTTTATCTTGGTATTGATTTGATGCAGCATTTTAAAAGACTTCCTGATTCTGCAAATTTACAAATATTGTATGCGATGTATACATTTTTAAATGCTATCAATTTTACTTTACCAATATCTTTGGTTTTTGCTATGATAATATCAAAGTTTTATATTATAAGAAGTAATGAGCTTATAGCCATGTATGCTTTGGGTATTTCTAAAAATGCTTTGATAAAACCGATTTTTTTATCTTCAATTATTGTTGTGATCTTATATGTAGCACTTAATTTTACAAATTTTGCATACTCAAAAGAATATGCATATAATATTCTAACAAATTCTTCTGTTTCAAATATTTCTACAAATCTTTTTTTAAAATATTTCAATAATTATATTTATATTGATAAATTAAATCCTGTAAAAAAAGAAGCCTTGGGCGTTAAAATATTTAAAATCAAGAATAAGGATTTAAAAGTTATTATAGATGCAAAAAGTGCTAATTTTATAAAAAATTATTGGATATTAAATGATCTTGAAATTATACATAAGCCCTCTGTTTTAAAAAAAGGGGCTAAATTATCTAAAGAATATTTTAAGCATTATAAGACTTTAAAAGAGTTTAAGCCAAAAATTATTGAGAATCTTTATGAAGGGACGAGTAACTTTTCAGTTGTGGATGCACTATTGGCAATCAGATTATTTTTATCTCAAAATGTAAATATTCAAAAGATAAAAGCGTCTCTTTTTGCACTCCTTGTTTTCCCATTTTTTGCACCTCTGTTTAATCTAATTTTATTTTATTATTTACCCATAAGTAATAGGTTCTTTAATTTGGCACTTGTAAGTTCTATTTTTATATTTATTACACTTGTAAGCTGGGGCATCTTGCTGATGCTTGTAAAAATGTCAATGAATGCGACCATTAACCCTGATATTGGCATAATTTTGCCAATTGCAATTTTATTAATATTTTCCATATATTTGCATTATAAAAATAAATAACTGATTCTTTAAAATCTGCTTTATTGTACGGTAATTCAATTTTAAGTTTTATTCCAGTATTTACCTCATTCTCAAAATTGCATCCGTGCAATAAATCCAAAGGCTGACGGCTATTTTTGCATCGTACAAAAATGTAACGCTATCAGAACCGGTAAAAAATGAAACAAAACTTAAACTTGAATTAGCATGGCTTTATTGCATAATAAAATCATTTTTATATTATTTTTGGTATAATAAGTCTACTATTTTTAAAGGTATTAAATGATTGATTTTAAAAATTTAGCAAAAAAATATAATACTCCTTTGTACATATATGATTTTGATGGTATTGAAAAAAATTATATACAATTAAAAGAAGCTTTTAAGGCAAGAAAGTCACTTATCTGTTATGCTGTAAAAGCAAATTCAAATTTATCTGTTTTAAAACATTTAGCAAGCTTAGGAAGTGGTGCCGATTGTGTTTCTATAGGGGAAGTTAAAAGAGCTATGAAGGCAGGAATACCCAAATATAAGATTATTTTTAGCGGCGTTGGGAAAAGAGATGAAGAAATAGAAGAAGCAATCTTAAGAGATATTTTAATGATAAATATAGAAAGTGAAGCAGAATATCACCGGATTGAGCTAATAGCGGCAAAATTAGATAAAATTGCAAGAATAAGTATAAGAGTAAATCCAAATATAGATGCACACACCCATCCATATATATCAACAGGATTAAATGAAAATAAGTTTGGTATTGATATACCAAAGGCAAAACAGCTTTATATCTTGGCAAAAGATTCAAAATATTTGGAACCTGTCGGAATACATTTTCATATAGGAAGTCAACTTACTGATTTGAAACCGATTTCAGAGGCGAGTGAAATAGTCGCCTCAATGTTAAAAAGTTTAAAGGTTTTAGGCGTAGATATAAGATTTTTTGATGTTGGTGGAGGTATAGGGATAAAATATCAAGATGAAAAAACTATAAAACTATATGATTATGCACAGAGTATTTTTGGGGCATTAAAAGGTTTGGATGTTAGTGTCATTTGTGAACCAGGGAGATACATTATTGGCAATAACGGATATTTTCTTACAACCGTTTTATATGAAAAAAGTAATAACTTTAAAAGATTTATTGTAGTAGATGCAGGTATGAATGACTTGATAAGACCGGCTCTTTATAAAACATATCATAAGATAGAAGTGGTATGCAACAATAATGTTAATGTATCAAAATGCGATGTGGTTGGTCCTGTTTGCGAAAGTAGTGACTTTTTTGCAAAAAATATTGATTTACCAATACTAAGTCATGGAGATTTGCTGTTGATAAAAAGTGCGGGTGCTTACGGATTTACTATGAGCAGTAATTATAATTCAAGAGGCAGAGCATGTGAGGTTGCTATAAAAGGTGATATGGATATGATGATTAGAAAAAGAGAGAGCTTTGAAGATATGATAAGATTGGAAAAAGAGTTTTTATAATGAATTTAGACAAATTAAGAGATAAGATAGACTCTATTGACGATACTATTTTAAAATTACTTGAAGAGAGAATGAAGATTGTCAAAAGTGTAGGCGAACTAAAGCATAAAAGCGGGGGTGCGATATACAGACCAGAAAGAGAGCAAGAAATACTTGAAAGATTAAAAAAGAATAAAAAAAATGATATAAATGATGATGCAATAGAAGCAATATACCTTGAGATATTTGCTGCTAGCAGAAATTTGGAACTTCCAGAGAGAGTCGCTTATCTTGGTCCTAAGGGAAGCTTTACTCACCAAGCTGCACAGAGTAGATTTGGTGCTTATGCAGATTATTTATCTTTAAATACTATAGAAGCTATTTTTAAAATATTAGAAAACAAGGAGGCAAAATATGGGGTCGTTCCCATTGAAAACAATACAGACGGTATTGTAGGAATTACGCTTGATTGTTTAGGAAAATATAATTCTAAAATTGTTGCTGAATTTATTATGGATATTCACCACTCTTTTGCTTCGCTAAATGACAGTTTAGGTAGTATAAAAAGGATATATTCACACCCGCAAGGGTACAATCAATGCAGACAGTTTTTAGAAGAATATATGCTTTTGGATTTAGAATTTATACCTACTAGATCTACTGCCGAAGCGGCAAAAATGTCTTTAAAAGATCCCGCTTCTGCAGCTATTTGTTCTAAGATTGGTGCAAAAATGTATAAATTACCAATTTTATTTGATAAGATAGAAGATAATTTGGCAAATAAAACAAGATTTTTAATACTTAGTGATTTTAAAAATAAAAAAGCAAAGAAAAATAAAACATCTATTTTGGCTAAAACAAAAGATGAACCCGGAAGTTTGGTAAAATTTTTAAAAAAGTTTGAGCAGGAAAAAGTTAATTTAACGAAAATTGAATCCAGACCACTAAAAAATAGTAGCTTTGAAACTGTTTTTTATCTTGATTTTGAAGGTTATATTGATGATGAAAAAGTACAAAATGTATTAAGAGGAGATTATGAGATAAAATGGCTTGGGAGTTATAGTTTTAAAAATGATTGATAAACAGCGAGGAATACATGAACTTTAATGAAGAATTAAGAGATATAAAAAATTACTCTGCGGGTAAACCTATAGAGTTGGTTGTAAGAGAGTTTGGTATAGATGCCAAAGATGTTATAAAACTTGCAAGCAATGAAAATCCTTATGGCAGTAGTCCAAAGGTTGTTGATGCACTAAAGCAAAT
Organism: Campylobacteraceae bacterium; assembly: GCA_026993075.1. Lineage (GTDB taxonomy): Bacteria > Campylobacterota > Campylobacteria > Campylobacterales > JALSKU01 > JALSKU01. Next base: position 27,875 of record JALWUQ010000034.1, on the reverse strand, counting down.
ATGCAATAAGATACATTTGTATCCAGATGACAGCATGTACAAATTAAAAGAGGGGTTGTCTAAAAGGTTTGGTGTTTTGGATTCAAACATCATTATAGGTGCCGGGAGTGATCAAATATTGGAATTTATAGTAAGAGCAAAATCAAATAAAAATTCCAAAGTATTAATGGCAAAAACTACATTCGCAATGTATGAAATATATGCAAAAGCAGTTGGGACAAAAATACTAAAAACTATTTCTGATACTCACAATCTTGATGAATTCTTAGAAATTTATAATAATGAAAAAGATATAAAGATTATATTTTTGTGTTTGCCAAATAATCCAATAGGGGAGTCTATTGAGAAAAATAAAGTTTATAAGTTTTTAGAAAAGATAGATAATGATACTTTAGTTGTGATTGACGGTGCATATCAAGAGTATGCAGCTTTTAAAGATAAAGATATGAAGATTAATCCAAATGATATTATTAAAAAATTTCCAAATACCATATATCTTGGAACATTTTCAAAAGCTTATGGGTTAGGAGGCATGAGAGTAGGGTATGGGATTGCACAAAATGATATAATTTCTACATTAATGAAACTCAGACCGCCGTTTAATATAACAACGCTAAGTTTAAAAGCGGCTGTTGAAGCTTTAAGGGATGATGCTTTTGTTCAGAATTCAATAAAAAATAATTTTTTACAAATGAAGCGATATGAGAAATTTGCAAGTGACTTAAATATAAATTTTATACCAAGTTATACAAATTTTATTACTTTTTTGCTAAAAAATGATAAAAATTCTACTTATATTGCAGATTCTTTGTTAAAAAAAGGTATAATAATTAGGGACTTGAAGACTTATGGACTCAATGCTGTTAGAATTACTGTTGGCACCAAAGAGGAAAACAGTAAATTTTTTAATATATTTTCTACAATTTATAATGCAGGATAGGGATGGATTTTAAGGCACTTTTACAACAAATAACCGATACAATACAAAAACTTACAATAAAGCAGAAAAGTGTTATTGCTATATCTCTTGTGTCATTGGTAGGATTTTTAGTTTTTTTAATTCTATATAATAAAAGTAGTGCCAATTCCAAATATAGTGTTCTTTTCGATAAAATATCTCCAAGTGATTCGGCTTTAATAATACAGCAGTTAAATAAAAATAATGTACCATATAAAATCACAGGTTCAAGTACTATAGAAGTTCCAAGTAGTATTGTTTATAAAGAAAGAATTGCAATTTCTGCTTTGGGATTGCCAAAAGATGGTAAAGTTGGATTTGAGATTTTTGATAAACAAAGTTTTGGAAGTACTGATTTTGAACAACAAATTAAATATTTAAGGGCTTTGGAAGGAGAATTATCCAGAACTGTTCAAGGGTTGGATCCTATTGAAAGGGCTAGTGTTCGTATTGCGCTGCCAAAGCCTAGTGTTTTTTCACAAAACAATATTCCTCCTACTGCTTCAGTAGTAGTTTATTTAAAACCAATGACAAAATTATCAAACAAACAAATTATCGGTATAAAAAATCTTGTTGCCTCATCAGTTCCAAAGTTGAATGCAAATTATGTAAAAGTAATAGATTCAAACGGTGTTACTCTTGGTAATAATGAAAATGGTTTTGATTCTGATGCTATAAAAGCACAATTACAATATAAAAAGATTATTGAAAATTCTTATGAAAACAAAATTCAAAAAGTTTTAGCTCCCATTGTAGGAGGGGCAAATAATGTTGTAGCAAGAGTAAGTACGGATTTTGATTTTGATAGAACAAGTGTATCAAATGAAATATATGATCCAAATTCTGTTCCAAGAAGTGAGCAAAGCGAGGAAATTAAAAAACAAGGTACAATTCAAAAGCCAGCAGAAGGAGTTCCTGGTGCTGTTAGTAACATAGGACCTACCCAGGGCTCAAATAGCAATGGACAACAAAAAGAGATATATACAAAAAGTACTACCACCACTAATTATGAGATATCAAAAAAGGTTTTAAAGTCAAAAGGTCAGTTTGCTATCTTAAAAAGATTGACAGCTGCTGTTGTGGTAGACGGCAAATATAAAAATAAATTAAATAAAAGTGGAAAGGTTATAGGAAAAGAGTATGTACCTTTATCTGCAAATGAGTTAAAAAAGATAAAAGCTCTTGTGGAGCAGGCTATTGGTTTCAATGCTAAAAGAGGAGACGCGGTTACTGTGAGTAGTTTTGAATTTAAGCCGTTAACCAAAGGAGGCAATGCTCCGATAACCCAAACTTTAGTAGATAAAGCACAACAATATATTGCCCCAGTTGTACCAATACTGAAATTTTTGATTGCTATATTATTACTTTTTATTTTTTATAAGAAAGTCATTGTTCCATTTGGTAAAAAAATGTTGGAAACTACTTATGAAGACCATGAAGAGAGATTGGAAAAAGAGGTTGCAAATGAAGAAGAATCTGCTGAAGATACACTTGATAAATTTAGAGCAATGAAAAGAAAAGTTGAAGAGCAGCTTGGATTTGAAGGAGAGTTCAATGAAGAAGAGGTTAAATATGATGTCTTACTTGATAAATTAAAAGGGTTGGTAGATAGTAAAGCAGATGAAACAGCAAGTATTATAGAATCACTTTTTAGAAGTGAGCGAGATATAAATAAAAAAATGTCTTTAAATAAGGAAAAAGCTTGATTAAATTGAGTAAAGATCAGCAGGCTATATATGACAGTTTAACAATGGCAGAGAAGATTGCTATATTTTTAATACAATTAGGAGAAGATACTACTGCAAATCTTTTTTCAAATATGAATATTGAAACCATAACTGAGATATCAAAATATATTGCCAGAGCAAAGGATATTGACAAGCAAATTGCAACTGCCATTTTGGAAGAATTTTATGCAATATTTCAATCAAATCAGTATATAAGAAGTGGCGGAATGGAGTATGCAAAGGATATCTTATATAGAACATTAGGAACAGAAGAAGCTCAAAAAATACTTGAAAGTTTGTCAAAGTCTATAGATAGTGTACAAAGTTTCGGATATTTAGACCAAGTTAAACCACAACAACTTTCTGATTTTATTGTCAATGAGCATCCTCAAACTATTGCGTTGATTTTAGCACACATGGACCCAAATAATGCAGCAGAAACCATAAGTTTTTTCCCGGATGAGCTTAGGAGCGAGATTACTATAAGAATGGCAAATTTGGGAGACATATCTCCTTCGATTATCAAGAGAGTATCTACTATATTAGAAAGCAAACTCGAATCTCTTACTTCTTACAAAGTGGAAGTTGGAGGACCAAGAGCAGTTGCTGAGATACTCAACAGATTAGGGCAAAAAGCTGCTAAATCTACTCTTAGTCTGATCGAGCAAAATGATGAAAAGCTATCCAATATTATAAAAGATATGATGTTTACTTTTGAAGATATTATAAAAATGGATAATAACGGGATAAGAGAGATATTAAAAGTTGCTGATAAAAAAGATTTGATGATAGCATTAAAAGGTGCCCAGGAAGAACTTAGAGATAAATTTATGAGTAGTATGTCTCAAAGAGCACAGGAAGCTTTTACAGAAGAAATGCAGTTTTTAGGGGCTGTAAGAGTAAAAGATGTGGAAGAGGCTCAAAGAAAAATCGTCGAAGAGGTTCAAAAACTGGCCGAACAAGGCGTTATACAAATCGGTGAATCCGATGAGATGATAGAGTAATTAAAAGATGAATAACAATAAAAATGTAATTGATTCAGATTCAATCAAACAGCATTTGATTCAAAAATATAATTTTAAAATATTGAGCTCCCAAACTACTCATAATGATGAAATTTCTGATGAAAAAAAACCAAAAAAGGATCTTGGAAATGAGCTTAAAGAGCAAGAAGATAAAGAGATAAAAGATGGATTTATATCAGAATTATTAGAAAAAAGTGATAAAATGTCTTCTGATATAGTAAAGTTACAAATGAAGATAGAAGAAGGTCAAAAAGAATTTGAAGAAAGATTAAAAAAGCAGACACAAAGTGCTTTACATGAAGGAGAACAAAAAGGATATAATCTTGCAAAAAAAGAGCTTGAAGATGAGTATTTAAATCTTAAAATACAATATAAAAATTCAATTAGGAAGTTAGATGATACTTTTGGTGAATGCAAAACTTATATGGATACATTAAAAGATGAATTATCTCATGCCTCTCTTGAAATTGCAAAAGAGGTTATTGTACAAGAGATTTCTAAAAATAGTAGTGACATTGCATTATCATTGGCAAAAAATTTGATAAATGATATTAAAAATGCAAATAAAATAAGTATAAAAACAAATCCTAAAGATTATGAATTTATAAAAGAAAATTTTTCACAATTTAAAAATATAGAAGTTTTTAAAGATGATGCCATAAGTGAAGGCGGAGTTATATTGCTTAGTGATCTTGGCAATATAGACGGGGATATAAATACAAGAATAGACAGAGCAAAACAATTATTGTCAGAAAAATTATAAAGTAAAAAACATGAATATAAAAGATAAAAATATTGAAGAATTAAAAGAATTAAGTTTAAAAATAAGAGAAAGGATTTTAGATACTGTCAGTAAAAATGGCGGTCATTTAAGCTCGCCAATAGGCGCAGTTGAGCTTATAGTCGGTATGCATTTTGTTTTCGATTCGGAAAAAGATCCTTTCATTTTTGATGTCAGTCATCAAGCATATGCCCATAAATTATTAAGTGGAAGATGGGATGAGTTTGAAACATTGAGACAATTTAAAGGAATAAGCGGATATACAAAACCAAAAGAATCAAAATATGATTATTTTATAGCTGGACATAGTTCTACTTCTGTCTCTTTGGCTGTTGGTGCTGCAAAAGCAATAAAATTGAAAAATGAAGATAGATTGCCAGTTGCATTGATAGGTGATGGCTCCATGAGTGCAGGAATCGTTTATGAAGCTTTGAATGAGTTAGGGGATAAAAAATATCCAGTAGTTATTATACTAAATGATAATGAGATGAGTATCTCAAAGCCAATAGGAGCCATTAGTAAATATTTATCAAAAAAAATGGCTGAAAATGCTTTTCAAAGATTTAAAAAGAAGACAGAAAAATTTTTAAATCATGTTCCTGAAAGTGCAGCTTATATGGCTAGGAAATTTGAAGATTGGTTGAAACTGATAACCCCAGGTATGCTTTTTGAAGAGCTTGGTATTGACTATATTGGTCCAATAGACGGACATAATATAAAAGAGATTATTGATACTTTGAAAATTGCAAAAAAGTTTAAAGGTCCGGTTATAATCCATGCCCAAACTTTAAAAGGTAAAGGTTATACAAAAGCAGAGGGTCATTTTGAAAATTGGCATGGAGTGGGACCTTTTGATTTGAAAACAGGTGAACCAAAAAAGAAAAAAGGAACTCAAGATGCTACAACTCTTTTTAGTAAATATTTGTATGAATTAGCACAAAAAAAAGAGGATATTGTTGGTGTAACAGCAGCAATGCCAAGCGGAACAGGTTTGAAAAAATGCATGGATGCATTTCCGGATAGATTTTGGGATGTAGGTATCGCAGAACAACACGCAGTTACATCCATGGCAGCATTGGCCAAAGAGGGTTTCAAACCATATATATCGATATATTCAACTTTTTTACAAAGAGCCTATGACCAGGTGATACATGATATTTGTATAATGGCAGTACCTGCTGTATTTGCCATAGACAGAGCCGGTATAGTTGGGGAAGATGGAGAAACTCATCAGGGACTATTTGATATTTCATATCTTAGAGCTATTCCAAATATGACTATTTTTGCTCCTAGAGATGAGCTTAGTATGAAATATTCTATAGATTTTGCGTATGATATGCACTCACCTTGTGCTTTTAGATATCCAAGAGGTAATTTTTCAGATTCTTCCAAATTTCCTGCCAAACCATACAAAATAGGAAAATCACAACTTTTAAAAGAGGGTAAAGATATACTTTTTATCGGATATGGAAATGGTGTTGGAAAAGCCTGTGAAGTTTTTGAGATTTTAAAAGAAGAGTTAGACCCAGCTATTTTGGATTTAGTATTTGTGAAACCTATAGATATAGAAAATTTAATCAGCTTATCTAAAAAATATAAAAAATGGTACATTTTCAGTGATAGTGTGAAAAGTGGTGGCGTAGGATCTGCAATATTGGAAGTTTTAACAAATGAAAATATAACAGATATTCGTCTTGTATCATTTGAGTATGAAGATAAGTTTATAGAGCATGGTAATACTAAGATAGTAGAAGAGAGTTTAAAACTTTTGCCAGAACAGTTGGCTAAGAAGGTAGTTAATGATTTAAATCATTAACTACCTGATTTATTAAAGCTCTTTTGCGTGTTTATCGAGGTATTCTGCCACACCATCAGTTGAAGCTTTCATGCCTTCTTCGCCTTTGTGCCATCCAGCAGGGCACACTTCGCCATATTCATTGGTAAAAAGCATACTGTCTACCATTCTTAGCATTTCGTCAATATTTCTTCCAAGTGGCAAGTCATTAACTACGGCATGTCTTACGGTACCGTCTGTATCAATAAGAAATGAGCCTCTTAGTGCAACACTTTCATTGAGAAGGACATCAAAATCTCTTGCAATTTGTTTATTTAAATCAGCAACCAAAGGAAATCTAACCTGTCCTATACCACCTTCATTTACTGGAGTGTTTTTCCATGCAAAATGAGAGAATTGAGAGTCAATAGAAATACCAATCACATTTATACCACGATCTGCAAATTCACTAAGTCTATGATCAAATGCGATTATTTCTGATGGACAAACAAAAGTAAAATCAAGTGGATAAAAAAATACTACGGTTCCTTTTTCTCCAAAATTTTCATAAAGATTAAAATCATCAACTATTTCATTATTTCCCAATACTGCGGTCGCAGTAAAATCTGGTGCCTTATTTGTAACAATCATTTTATACTCCTAAATAATAATTTTTATTAACAATGAAATTGTATCATAATTATTATTAAATAATTTTTTAAAAATCAATCTATATTACATTAAGAAGTAATTTTAAATATTTTTTGGTATAATCACATAAATTTTAATATAGGATTGTTTTATGGCAAAAAATTTTTTATTTACAAGTGAATCGGTTACTGAGGGCCATCCTGATAAAATGGCTGACCAAATCAGTGATGCGGTGCTTGATTATATTATTCAAAGAGATACGAAGGCTAGAGTTGCATGTGAAACTCTTTTGTCAAATGGATTTTGTGTTATAGCCGGTGAGATAAAGACAAATATTTATGCACCTATGCAAGAAATTGCAAGAGGTGTTATTAGAGAGATTGGCTATACTGATGCTAATTTTGGATTTGATTACAGGAGTGCCGGAGTTTTAAATGGAGTTGGCGAACAAAGCCCTGATATAAATCAAGGTGTTGATCAAGAAGATGGTGAAATAGGTGCAGGAGATCAAGGGTTGATGTTTGGATATGCCTGCAATGAGACTGATACTTTTATGCCGTTACCTATCTATTTAGCCCATAAATTAACTTTGGGATTAGCAAATAAAAGAAAAAGTGGAGTTCTTCCTTTTTTAAGACCCGATGGAAAAGCGCAAGTTAGTATAAAGTATGAAAATGGTAAACCAAAAGCTATTGATACCATTGTTATATCAACCCAGCATTCACCTGATGTACCATATAATAAACTAAAAGATGCGGTTATTGAAGAGATTGTTCTACCTGAGCTTCCAGAAGGTATTGATTGTGATAATATAAAATATCATATAAATCCCACTGGTAGATTTGTTATTGGAGGTCCTCAAGGAGATGCGGGGCTTACGGGGCGAAAGATAATAGTTGATACTTATGGTGGTTCATGCCCTCACGGAGGCGGTGCTTTTAGTGGTAAAGATCCTACAAAAGTTGATAGAAGCGCAGCATATATGGGTAGATACATAGCTAAAAATCTTGTCGCAAGCGGTATTTGTGAGAAAGCAACAATTCAGATTGCTTATGCTATTGGAGTAGTTGAGCCAGTTTCAATCATGGTAGATACCGGAAATACTGGAATATTTAGTGATGATAAAATAGAAAAATGTATCGCAGAATTATTTAATTTAACCCCAAAAGGTATTATAACTGAATTAGATTTGCTTAGGCCAATTTATTCTAAAACAGCGAGTTATGGGCATTTTGGAAGAGAATTACCTGAATTTACTTGGGAGAAAATTAATAAAATTAATAATATTAAAAACTATTTTGGAATTTAATATCTGTTTTATTTTAAATTTGGTATAGTTTTTGTAAATTTTTAAAGGAGATGAAATGGCTGTAAAAATAACAGATATATGTATTAGTTGTGGTGCCTGTATAGATGAGTGCCCAGTTGAAGCTATAGTTGATGATGAAGATAACCCAACAGGGGAAGAGATTTATTATGTATATGCAGATAAATGTGTAGAATGCGTAGGACACAATGATGTCCCTGCTTGTGCAGAAGCTTGTCCAACTGAAGGATGTATTGTATGGGATGATCCTAGTGTTGCACCAGATCAACCTAAAAGAGATGACAGAGGTGAAACAGGAACTCCAGTCGTAGAATAAAAAATAAAAAAAGGCAAAAAATAATTTTTTTGTCTTTTTCTCCACAAAATCTTTTCAATATCTTATTTATTTTTTTAATTTAATCTAAATCATATAAAAAGTTTGCTATTATCCCTCTCTTAAAATTATTTTATAAACTGGAGATATATTATGGAACAAACACTTTCTATTATAAAGCCTGATGCTGTTAAAAAAAATGTCATAGGTAAAATTATAGATAGATTTGAAAGCAATGACCTTAAAATTGCCGCTATGAAAAAGATTGAACTAAGCAAAAAAGATGCTGAAAGTTTTTATGCAGTTCATGCTGAGAGACCATTTTTCAATGCATTGGTAGAATTTATGACTAGTGGAGCTGTTGTTGTGATAGTCTTAGAAGGCGAAAATGCTGTACTTAAAAATAGAGAATTAATGGGTGCAACAAATCCAAAAGAGGCGGAAAAAGGAACTATTAGAGCTGATTTTGCTAAAGATATTGATGCAAATGCAGTTCATGGAAGTGATTCCTTGGAAAATGCAAAGATAGAGATAGATTTCTTTTTTGCAAAAAGAGAGATAAGTTAGAAATTATAGAGTTGGGATTATCCCTATTTTGTTAAAATTTTGATATAATAAAACATAGAAAATGAATTGAAGGAGATAAGATGGCAGTACCAAAGAGAAGGGTCAGCAAAACAAGAGCCGCAAAAAGAAGAACACACTATAAATTAACACTACCAAGACCGGTTAAAGATAGTGACGGTACTTGGAGAATGCCTCATCACATAAATAAGACTACCGGCGAATATAAAACTAAATAATGCAAACTATTGCAATAGATGCTATGGGTGGAGACATCGGATCTGCTCCTATTGTTAAAGGAACTATTCAGGCTTTAAAAATAAGAGATTTTAAAGCTATATTGATTGGGAAGGAAGAGCTTATTGCTCCTTTTATTCCTGCAAGATACAGAAGTCATATAAGTATAGTCGAAGCAAATGATGTAATTAGTATGAAAGATTTAGCTACTGATGCTTTAAAGAGAAAAGAAAGCTCTATCTATAAAGCTGTTGAATTGGTAAAAAATAAAGAAGCTGATGCTGTTGTATCTGCCGGACATAGCGGGGCTACTATGAGCTTGGCAACACTTCGAATCGGAAGGATAAAAGGCATAAGTCGACCTGCCATAGCTACGATGATGCCAACTATAAATGGTGGGTCTTCATTGGTTCTTGATGTTGGTGCGAATGTGGATTCAAAAGCAAATCATCTTTTCGAATTTGGTATTATGGGGGAAGCATATTCTAAAGATGTTCTTAGCATAGAAAATCCGAAGATTGGCTTGCTTGCAAACGGAGAAGAGTCTTCCAAGGGTAATGAAATGACTAAAGAGGCATATAAGTTGTTAGAAGCATTACCATCTTTTGTTGGAAATATAGAAGGCAATAATATCTTTGATGGTAGCGTTGATGTTGTAATATGTGATGGTTTTGTAGGTAATATACTTTTAAAAACAAGTGAAGGCGTTGCTGAGTCTATCACAAAGATTATAAAGAAAAATGTAAGAAAATCTCCACTTGCAATAACAGGAGCAATCTTAATGAGAAAAGTTTTTAGAGTTTTGAAAAAACAGGTTGACTATGCTGAATACGGAGGAGCTCCTCTCATAGGTATAGACGGATGCGCTATTATAAGTCATGGCAAAAGTAATTCAAAAGCTATAAAAAATGCAATATTTCAAGCTATTAATTTTTCCAATTCAAATATAAACCGTGATATTGAAAAAAAATTAAATGAGCTTAACAGTATAAAATCATAAGGAAAATACATGTTCGCTTCTTTTAAATCCATAGGCTCTTATGTACCTGAGAAAAAATTGACAAATTTTGATCTTGAAAAAATTGTTGATACCAGTGATGAATGGATTAAGAAAAGGACAGGTATAGAAGTAAGACATATCGCAAATCATGATCAAGCAACCAGTGATTTGGCGTATGAAGCGGCAAAAATAGCAATAAAAAGAGCAAATATAGATAAAAATGATATTGATGCTGTAATTTTGGCAACTATCAGCCCTGATTATTTGTGTATGCCTTCTACTGCCTGTTTGGTAGCTGATAAATTAGGTATAAAAAATATAATGGCATTTGATATAAGTGCTGCTTGTAGCGGATTTGTATACTCTTTGTCAATAGCAAAATCATTTATAGAATCAGGACTTAAAAAAAATATATTAGTTATAGGGGCAGAAAAATTAAGTGCAATTACTAATTATAAAGATAGAGGTACTTGTGTTATATTTGGTGATGGTGCAGGAGCAGCTGTTATTGGAAAAACAGAAGATAAAAATGAAGCAATACTTGATGTTATGGCTTCTTCTGATGGAAAATATTCTGATTTGTTGATAACTCCAGGCGGAGGATCAAAATATCCGGCTTCCAATGAAACATTGAAAAAAGAGATGCATTTTATGAGAATGGCTGGAAACGAAACTTTTAAAATTGCAGTAAAAACATTGACTGAAGATGTTATAGAAATATTAAGAAGAAATAATTTGACTTCAAGCGATGTAGATAGATTTATACCGCATCAAGCAAATTACAGAATTATTGAATATGTAAGAAATAAGCTTGATTTTCCTAAAAATAAAACGGTACTCACGGTGGCAAAATACGGTAATACTTCAGCAGCTTCAATACCGATGGCTATCAATGATGCTTATGAAAACAATAATTTAAAGTACGGTGACTTGATGTTGCTTGATACTTTTGGAGGCGGTCTTACATGGGGCAGTGCTCTGGTTAGATTTGCACTAAAATAACTTACTGACCTTGGCCACTATAATGGGCAAAGCTCATTATAGTGGCAGAAACTCAAAGTCCCTACGATCCCCTAAAGCTACGAAAAGTAAAGCTTTTCAAGAAAAATGTGCGTAAGGTCAGTAACTTATTTCATTTACCATACATTTAAACTTTTATCTTATACTTTCGAAATTAAATGATTAATGGGAGAAGAGATGCTTGAAATAATAGAAAGTATAAAAAAAGAGATTAAAAAAGTTGTTATCGGGCAAGATGAGATGATTGAAGCTTTGATAATAGGCTTGCTGTGTGATGGGCATATACTTTTAGAAGGTGTTCCTGGTCTTGCTAAGACTACTACTGTCAACTCCTTTGCAAAATCTCTGGGATTGCATTTCAAAAGAGTTCAATTTACTCCGGATTTATTACCTAGTGATATTATAGGAACTGAGATATATGATCCAAAAAATAATGAATTCAAAATAAAACAAGGTCCTGTTTTTACCAATATTTTACTTGCAGATGAGATAAACAGGGCTCCTGCTAAAGTTCAATCAGCTCTTTTGGAAGTTATGCAAGAAAAACAAGTAACCATAGGAGATCAAACTTTTGCTGTAGATAGACCATTTTTAACTTTAGCTACACAGAATCCTGTAGAACAAGAGGGAGCTTACAACCTTCCAGAAGCTCAACTTGATAGATTTATGCTCAAAATTGTAGTTGGGTACAATACAAAAGAAGAAGAAGTAGAAATCGCAAGAAGAGTAGCAAATGGGTCGTATGAAAAAATAAATCAAGTAGCTACAAAAGAAAATATAGATAAAATAAAAGAAGATATACTTAAAATACATATTGATAAAGAGGTTGAAGAGTATATTGCAAATCTTACTTTTGCTACAAGAGAACCTGAACTTTACGGCCTTGAAGATATAAAAGAATATATAAGTTTTGGAGTTAGTCCTAGAGCATCTATCAATCTTTACAAAGGGTCTCGTGCTTTTGCATATCTTAGAGGGAGAGATTTTGTAACTCCTGTAGATATTGCTCATATTGCAAAAGAAATTATGAGACATAGAATCATACTATCTTATGAAGCAGAAGCAGAAGGTATCAACAGTGATCAAATTATTGATAAAGTGATACAAAAAATTCCGATGCCTTAGGTGAGAATCAATATGAAAGATGTAAATAAACATAAGCTGAAAAAGATTGTCATCAAAACAAAAAGAAAAATTTTTAGTGAAATTTCCGGTAACAATATTTCAAATTTTGAGGGAGAAGGATTTGATTTTGTTGAACTAAGAGAGTACCACTTTGGTGATGATGTTAGGAAAATAGACTGGAAAGTTACAGCTAAGCAGCAAAAACCGTATATAAAAATATTTAAAGAAGAAAAAGAGTTAAATATTGTGATAATTTCTCTTTTGGGAGGAAGTGTTTACTTTGGTTCTAAGGTTTTAAAACAAGATGTAATAGCTGAAGTTTTCGCACTTTTATCTTTTTCTTCTGTCAAAAATTCTGATAATTTCAGCTCATTGATATTTACACAAAAAGAGGAAAGCTTTCAAAAACCTACAAAGAAGATTTTTGGTGTTTACAGTGGAGTAGAAAAAATACTTGAGTTTAATCCTATCGGAAAAAGTATCGATTATAAGGCTCTGGTTTCATATATAAGAAAAAGAGTAAAAAGAAAATCTATTATTTTTTTAGTTGGTGATTTTGTCGGAGATATAGACCTTAGTTTGCTTTCAAAAAAGCATGAAGTCGTTTCATTTATCATAAGAGACAGGTTGGAAGAAGATCCGCCGGTATTTGGATTTTTGAATTTAATTGATCCTGAAAATAAAAATATATCTCAAATGGATTTGAATAATAGCAGTATTAAAAAATATAAAAAATTAATTATGGAAAATGACTATAAACTTTATAAGCATTTTCTACAAAATAGAATCAGGTTTACAAAGATTTATTGTGATGATGATCCTTTTGTAAAAATATCAAAACTGTTTGCAGGAGTTTAAAATTGCAAGAATTAAAGGGTTTAAGAGATATTAGAAGTATTGTTCATGTTCCTGATGTGAGCTTTTATGTATTTTTAACAATTATTATTGTCAGTATTATTTTATTATTTGCACTTTTTATATATATTATAAATATACTAAAAAATAGGAAAAAATCAAATAGAAAAATATATATACAAAGATTAAAAAATATTGATTTTAAAGATTCAAAAAAAGCGGCTTATGACATAACAAAATATGCAAGAAAAATTGCAGATACAAAAGAAAGTAAAGATATATTAAATCAACTTTTAAAAGAATTAGACAGATATAAATATGTAAAAAATCCTCCTAAATTAAACAATGAAAGTAAAAAATATTTGAATTTATTTTTAGAGGTATGTCATGGGTAGTATTATTTTTGAACACCCTTATGCTTTTTTGATTGTATTTGTATTTTTATTTTGTGCATACTTTTGTAAAGCCAGATTTGAAGCTATTATATTTCCTCATATGGCACTTTTACAAAAATCAGCACAAAAACAGTCCATGATTTTATTATTTTTTAAATGGCTTTCTATAGTATCTTTGATAGTAGCACTTATGTCTCCTGTTATAGAAAACAAGATAGAAATACAAAGAAATAAAGGATATGCAATAGGGTTACTGCTTGATATAAGCAGATCAATGAATGCTCCTGGATATGTAAATAAATTTGCAATTGTAAAAAAGATAGTTAGAAAATTTATTAAAAAAAGAGAGCATGATCAAATGGGAATAGTAGTATTTGCAGATTTTGCATATATAGCTTCTCCTTTGACTTATGATAAAAGTATGTTACTTAAAATACTCAATAATCTAAAAGTGGGAATGGCAGGCAATAGCTATACTAGCATATATGATGCACTATTTTTTGGTGGAAAGCTTTTTAAATCAAGTAAAGCAAAAAGCAAGATAATCATACTCTTAACTGATGGAGAGAATAATGCTCAAACAGTACCTTTTAGTGTCAGTATGCGGTTACTAAAAAAATATGGTATCAAAGTCTATACTATTGGTATAGGAGCAAATGGTGATTTTAATAAAAATGAGCTTGTGAAAATAGCAAAAGATACAGGAGGTAAATTCTTCGCCGCAAATTCAAAAGAAGAACTTCAAAAAATTTATAGCAATATAGACAAACTGGAAAAAAGTGAGCTTAAAAGTGATAAATATATACAAAAAAGTTACCTATACCCATATCCACTTTTTTTAGCAGTTATATCACTTCTTTTGTATCTTTATCTTATCAATAAAAGGGGTACAGCATGATATTTTTACACCCTGAATATTTATATTTTATGCTTTTGCCTTTACTTTTTTTGTTATTTTTAATTTTTACAAATAAAAGCCAAGTTGATAGATTGTATTCTAAAGATATAATGGAAAAACTTAAAATTAAAGATGGCAGTATCGGTCAAAAAGGAAGAAATATATTTTTATCTTTAGCATTAATTCTAATGGTTGTTGCATTTGCAAGACCTGTTATTCCAAAGGGAGAAATAAATGTAAAAAGCAGTACAATTGATGTACTCGTAGGTATCGATATATCAAAATCTATGCTTGCAAATGATATATATCCAAATAGATTGGATTTTGCCAAAAAAAGAGTTATAGACTTAATGAATGATTATAAAAAAGCCAGATTTGGCGTGATTGCTTTTAGTAGAGTAGGATTTTTAGTATCTCCTCTTAGTGATGATACCAATACGGTCGAATATTTAGTCAATAATTTAAGTACAAATTCATTAAATCAAGACGGCACTGACCTTATGGCTCCGCTTTATCTGGCAAATAGATTTTTGAAAAATGAAAAAGAGAAAATATTAGTCTTGTTTACTGACGGAGGAGACGGAAATAATTTTACAAAAGAGATAAAATATGCAAAAAAACATAATATCAGGGTCTATGTTTATGCTATTGGAACGGAAAAAGGAAGTACTATTAGAATTGGTTCTGATGTATTAAAAGATAAAAATGGCAATATCGTGATAGTCAGATTAAATAGTGCGATTAAAAAATTGGCTATTCAAAGTGGCGGGGCATATATAGTAGGTGATTATAGCGGAACAAGCATTAAGAAATTGCAGGAGAGTATAAAAAACAGAGTAAAACAGACCAAACAAAGAAATAAAATTATAAAAACTTATAAAGAATTATTTTATTATCCTTTATGGGCAGCAATAATGTTTATGTTATTTGGATTTAGCTCTATGCCGAAAAGAAAAATAGCTAAAGGAGCATTGGTATTTTTAATAATTTTATTTATTCCTACTACGGTGCTTAAAGCTGGTATTTTAGACTTTCAGCATATTAAACAGGCTAAAGAGTACTATGATGGCGGATCTTATGCAAATGCTGCAAAATTATACAAAAACTTATTGGAAAATAACCCAAATAGTGCACAGTTAAAATATAATCTTGCTAATTCTCTTTATAAGCAGAAAAAATACAAAGAAGCATTGAAGCAATATAAAGGTGTGAAAAATAAAACTGAAAACTTGGAATTTGACAAGTATTTTAATGAGGGAAACTCTTATGCTTATTTAAAAAAATACCAAGAAGCCATTGATTCATATAAAAAAGCTTTAAAGCTAAAGAATGATAAAGATGCAAAACATAATTTAGAATTAATTGAAAAGTTATTGAAAAAGAAAAAAAACAGGAATAAAAATAAGAAAAATAAGAAAAAAAATAAAAATGGTAATGGCAAGAAATCTAATGGTAAAAATTCAAAAAAGAATAGTAAAAATTCAAAGAATAATAAGTCTAATAGCGGATCTAAAAATAAAAAAAGAGAAAATAATAAAAAACAAAAACAAAATAATTCGGCAAAAAAGAAAGAAAATAGAAAAAAATCTACAAAAAAAAGCCAAAAGAAAAGTAAAGCTAAACAAAATAAGATGAAAAATGCAAAATCACAAGGTATAAACAAAAAGATTATGAGTGATGCTGAAGAGAAAAAATGGACAAGAATAATGTTTAACAAAAGAGCAAAAACATTACCGCTTGAAATAAATACAAAAGTAAATAATTTAAAATATAATGGAAAAGATTGGTAGGGAGGATATATGAATTTTAAAAAAATAATAATAATTATAACTATAACAGTAACGGCACTTTTTGCAAATGTTAAAGCAACACTTAGCCAAAGTGAGGTTGTAAGGGGTAATGAAGTAACACTAAGTCTCACAGCTAATGGGGAAAATATTAAATTTCCAACGATTAACTCAATAGGTGGCTTTAATATAAGTTCGACCGAAACATCTCAAAGTATCAGTATAATTAATGGACAAACAAGTAAAACTGTAACAAATAGTTATACTTTTACTCCATTAGACAGTATAACAATACCATCATATAAGATAATAGTTGGAACAAAGGCGGAATATACAAATCCCATAAAAATAAAAGTTGTAAAAAGTCCAATCAATGGAAAAAATGCTGATTTTACGCTAAGAATGATTACAAACAAAAGTAGTGCCTATGTTGGTGAACCTGTTGTGCTAAAAATCATATTTAAACAAAAAAGAAGTGCGCAGGTTAAAAGTATTGAATTTAAGAGTCCAAGTTTTCCAAATTTTTGGGTTCAAACAGATGGAAAAGATAAAAAAGAAATTGTTGGAGATTATGTTATACACAATCTCAGCTATATACTGATACCTCAACAATCAGGTATCATAAAAATACCGGCAGTAAAAGTTTCCATTGCCAAAATAGTTGAGACAAGAGATCCTTTTGCATTTATGTTGCAAAGACTTAGATGGAAAAATATTTATTCAAATGAGTTGAGTTTAAAAGTGAAGCCGTTGCCAAATGGAATAAGTGAATATGGTGATTTTCATATTTCAGATAGAGTGGATAAAACAAATACAAAAGCGAATGAACCTGTAAATCTTACTCTTAGTATATCAGGTAGCGGAAATATTGATAATATAGACAGTTTTGATTTAAAAATTCCAGGAGCAACAATCTATAAAGATAAACCAATTAGAAATTCGTTTCTTCAAAAAGGAGAGTATAAAGGAAAATTTACACAAAAATTTGCAATCATAGCCAATAAAAGTTATGTTATCCCTTCTATTAAATTTTCATTCTTTGATAAATTAACCAATAGTGTAAAGACTATTCAAACAAAAAGTATAAAAATAAATGTAACAGGAACTCCTTCTCTTGTTTCTCACAATATAGTGCAAAGTGGTGTGAATAAAAGTATTGCTAAGGAGAAAATTGTTTACAAAAACAAAAATCCTTTTGAGAAATGGATATATTTTATTATTGGATTGTTTGTTGGTATAGTTATAATGATTTTTCCAAAAATCTTCAATTTCAAGAAAGAGCAGTCTGAGCATCCTCTCTCATATAAAATTAAACATGCAAAAGATGATAAAGAATTATTGAAAATTTTACTTCCATTGGTAGATAAAAGTAAGGAAATAAAAAATATTGTAACTAAGTTAGAAGAGAATATTTATATGAATAAAGATAATAAAATTGACAAAAAGGGATTGGCAAAAAATATTACTTTTTTATTAAACCCTAAGAATGATGAGTTAATATAAAGTCAATAATTTTTTGACTTCCGTTTGGATGGATTGTGTGAGGCAATAAGGAGTTAATCTTTTTTATGTCTATTTTATTAATAATATTTAAGACTTTTTGCGAAGTTGCCTCACTTTCTCTAAGAATAAATGCAAGTTTTTTTTCTTCTAAGAATTTTGCATTAAAGTATTGGTGATCAGATGCTGCATAAGGAAACGGTATAAAGATAGAAGGAAGCCTGGAAGCACAAAGCTCCCAAAGCGTACTAGCGCCACTTCTGCTTATAGATATGTCAGCTTTATTAAGAAGACTTGGTATGTCATTTGTAAAATCATATAAATCAACTTGTAAATTATTTTTTTTGTAGTATTCTTTTATTTGTTTATATTGAGTTTTTCCACACTGATGTATGATAGAAATATTTTTTTGTAAAAGTTTTGGGGCGATTTGCATTGCCAAAGAGTTTATAAAAGACGCACCTTGACTCCCGCCTAAAAATATAATAGTCCCAAGAGAGCTTCTTTCTCTTGCAAGTTCGAAAAATCTATTATTTACAGGATAATCCTTAACCGGCGAATCAGATAGATAAGAGCTAAATGTAGCTATTGCATAATGAGACAGTTTTATATTTAATGCTCCTTTTTTTGCATTTTGCTCATGTATATATAACTCTTTTTTAAATAAAACAGCTCCAAAAGAAGCCGCAGCAGCTGAATATCCTCCTACGGAAATAATTTTTTTTATGTGATGCTTCTTAAATATAAAGAAGCATTTTAAAGAATATAAAAAAATCTTAAATAAAGAAAAAATTTTACCTATTTTGTTTTTATTCACCACACCTGTTGTATTAAAAAAGTATTTTTCTTCAAATCCTGTATCATTTTCAAACCAACTTTTATCCTGTCCATTTTGCGAGCCTATAAATACAGGCTTTATCCCTCTTTTGTTTAATTCTTCTTTTAAGCTTTTAACTATAGATAAATGCCCGCCTGTGCCTCCTCCTGTTATTGCTATCATTTTATCTCAAATCTGCTTTTTTACTTATCATAAGAACCAATCCAACGCCGATACTTGAAGCTAACATTGAGCTTCCTCCATAGCTTAAAAACGGAACGGCGATTCCTTTCATTGGTATGATAGAAGTAATACCGTATGAGTTGATTAAAAATGAAAAAGTTATTAAAAGCCCAATTCCAAGAGAAAAAAGATAGTTGACTTTATCTTTGCTTCTATTTGCAATTTTAAATATTCTATATATTATCGCAATAATGCATAGAGTTACCACTATAACACCTATTGCACCTATTTCTTCAGACATTCCGGCGAGTACAAAGTCAGTATGTACTTCACTCAAAAATCCAAGTTTAAAAGTACCGCTACCAAGACCTGTACCAAAAAGTCCTCCATGCTTTATAGCATTTAAGGAGTGGGATATTTGATAAGGTTCAGGTGCATTTTTAACTCTTAGCATATTTGCAATACTATCTGGAAAAAGTGATAAAACCATGTTTTGTATCGTTGCCCACCAGGTTTTTATTCTTATTATTCTGTGTGTGGAGGTTACGATTGCGATTGTTGCTACAATAAAACTCCCAAAGATGGTAAGTATAAAAAGTTTAGCACTGGTTCCTGCAAAAAAAGCCATTATCGCCAAAGTTAGTGCCAAGACTACTACTTGACCTAAATCATTTTGTAATATAGCTATAAGATAGACTGCAACTAAAAATACTCCTACATAAGGTAATATTAATTTTAATTCTTCTTTCAAACTTTTTTTATCCTCATTTAGTTTCCTGGCAAAACTCCAAGACAAAAAGTAAACAAACCCAATTTTAAAAAATTCTACAGGAGAGAGTGAAAAGCCAGGTAGTCTTATCCATCTTTTAGCGCCTCCTGCTGCTGTAACATAGCTGCTTGGCAAGAAGTGCATTACCCCCATTAGAATTAGTGATATAAAAAATATGCTAAAGCCTATGGTGTTAAAGTACTTGTCGGGATTTAGTCTGGAAAGTGACCACATTACAAGTATTGATAAGACTCCTACAAGAAATTCTCTGATTAGGTAATGAAATTCATTGTATCCATACCTAAGTATAGTAAATGATGACAAAGAGAGTGAAAATATTATAGCGACACCTATCATAAATACAACAAGTAAAAATAGCGGTTTGTCTGTATGCAATTTTTATTGCCTGCCTAACATTTTTTCTTTTAAACTTTCTTGAGCGGGATATTTACCAAGCCATATACCAAAAAGTGCTTTTTTGAAATTATAACCTTTTACAGTTCGCAATAGTGTGCCGTTTTTGTATATTGTGACACCTGTTTTAGGTAGATATAAGAAGTCAAAAATATCTTTTTTTTGTATTTTTGCATCAAATGAGTTTAAAAATCTATTTATTTTACTTTTTTTAGTGCTAAATCCCGATTCTTTTGATTTTTCAAATGCTTCCTTGAAACCACTTTTTAACTTACCGCTGAATACCAATGATGAAGTTATATACATTCTTATATCCATAGGTTTTTTTAAAAGGATGATATCTTTTGCATTATCTAAATTGCTTTTAAGATAAAGAGCACCTATATACAAATCAAAAAAGAGTATAGATCTCATACCCGCACCATTTAAATATAATTTTTCTTTTTGTATTTGTATATTATTTTTTATATTTATACCAGAAATCATATCTGCTTGTAGATACAGTAAATTAGATATTATAAAAATTAATAAAATTGTTTTTCTCACTCTAAGACTCCTTATAAAAGTTGTTATTATATCATTTTTTTTTGGAACAAATATTGCTTATATATCAATAGTAAATTTGAAAGGTTTTAAATGTCATTTGAAATTAGCAAATCATTCAATATCATGGAAAAAGCATTAAACTATAGATCATTAAGAGCAGATATGATTTCAAGTAATATAGCAAACATAGATACACCTAATTACAAATCAAGAGATATTGACTTTGAGCATGCATTACAGCTTGAAGCAAACAAACTATACAGTTCAAATACAAATGATAAGTTAAAACTTGCAAGAACAAATCCAAGAGATTTAGGCTCTTTGCAAGATGATAATTCACAAAAGGCAACAGTTTTTTTTAGAAATGGGCAAGATGCAAGAAATGATGGAAATACAGTAGATTTAGATGTGGAAACAACAGAATTGGCAAAAAATACAATAATGTATGATGCTATTACAGCTGCATTAAAAAAAGATTCAGCTATTTTTAGAAGTGTTATAGATGCTTCTTCTAAAGTATAGGAGAGAATAATGTCATTTTTAAGTGGCTTTGATATAAGTGGTCATGGGCTTTCTGCTGAAAGATTTAGAATAAATCTTATAAGCTCAAACATTGCAAATGCAAATACAACAAGAACGAGTGAAGGTGGACCATATAGACGAAGAGAAGTTATATTTAAAGCTATAAATTTTGATAAAGCACTAAATGAACAAATAGATAAAAATAATAGTTTTTTAAATGATTCAAGCTCACTTGATATTTCAAACTTGTCAGAAAAGGCAAATCCTGCTATAATGAGCGTCAAAGTTGATAAAGTTGTAAGAGATGATTCGCCTTTTAAAATGAAATATGATCCATCAAATCCTGATGCCGATAAAAATGGTTATGTTGCATATCCAAATGTAAATCCGGTTATAGAAATGGCAGATCTTATAGAAGCAACAAGAGCCTATCAGGCAAATGTAGCAGCTTTTCAAAGTTCTAAAGCTATGGCACAAAGTGCTATAGGTATATTGAGAGGATAGGAGACTTGTGATGAGTGCATCAATAAATAATATCAATAAATTGTCAAATTTACAAAATAGTGTAAAAGATTCCAAAAAAGATAATGATAATTTTTCATCAATACTTAATAAAACTATCGGCGAAGTAAATGATCTGCAAAAAACAAGTGATAAAGCGATGAGTGATATTGCAACCGGAAACATAAAAGACTTGCATCAAGCAGCTATCGCAATAGATAAGGCAGAGTTAAGTATGAAGCTCATGTTGGAAGTGCGAAATAAAGCTCTAAATGCCTACAAAGAACTTTCAAGAACACAAATGTAAACATAAATATTAATTTATGCAAAAATACGAACAAAAAAATGCCAAGATTCCTTTTCTTTTTTTTCTTCTTTTACTTGGATTTTTGATTTTTATCGCTACACTTTTATACTGGGCACAGATAGATAGAAGACTTCCAAGATTATACAATAAAGATATAGACAGTGCATTAAGAGGTAACATAATAAGTGCGCATAATTATACTGTTGCAACCAGTAAAAAACTCTATAAAGCAGTGGTAGATACTAGAAATATTAATCCAAATAAAAGAGAATTATTTTTAAAATTGTACTCACTTTATAGTGGTGAAAAGATTAAAGATATCAAACGAAGTATCAAATCATACTTTGGAACAGTCGTTCTTTCATATAAAATTGATGCTATTAGTGCATATCACTTAAGAGAATTAGCCAGAAAATTATATAGACTTGGTGTTTTTGTATCTTATGAAAATAAAAAAACAGGTATTACCTTTTTGCATGGTCTTAATATAGTAGAAAGTGGGGAGTATAGAGTCTATCCGTATAAAGATACATTAACTCCGGTTATTGGTTATGTGAGAAAATATGAGAAAAACAGGATGACTAAAGTATATGGCGTTAATGGTCTAGAAAAAGAGTACAACAAGATACTAAATCCTGTTCAAGACGGCATTATAGAAGGTAGTAAAGATATAGCAGGAAATATTATATTGAATGGATACAGTAAAATTGTTACAAGAATTGATGGTTCTAACTTGCACCTAAACATATCTTTAAAGTTACAAAAAATAGTAGAAAATATTTTGGATAATTACAAAAAAAAATTAAAAGCAAAAGAAATTGTCGCCTCAGTCATGGATAGCAAAACAGGTAAGATTTTAATGCTTGCATCATCAAACAGATATAATCCCTCTCATATAAAAAAGAGTCAATATGATAACCTAAATATAACTGCTACCGAGTTTCCTT
The DNA here is from genome assembly GCA_026993075.1 of Campylobacteraceae bacterium. GTDB lineage: Bacteria > Campylobacterota > Campylobacteria > Campylobacterales > JALSKU01 > JALSKU01. Next base: position 4,932 of record JALWUQ010000034.1, on the reverse strand, counting down.
ATGAACCAGGATCTGTTTTGAAGCCTGTTATATTTTCACTTTTGTTGGAGGAGCATAAGGTAAATCCTTATGAATTAGTCCGTATTTATGGAGGTAAGTACAGGATAGGCAAAAAGATCATAAGGGATTCTCATAAGTTTGAATGGCTTAGTGCAGAAGATGTTATAGTGCATTCAAGCAATGTTGGGATTTCTCAACTTGCTCAAAGATTAAATTATGTAGATTATTATAATGGGTTGAAAAAGTTTGGTTTTACTAAAAAAACCGGTATCGACCTTCCTTATGAGAGGACTGGAGTTATTCCAAAGATTTATGAATTAAAAAGTGAGATTTATAAAGCGGTTACTGCCTATGGATATGGCATAGAGGCAACATTTATGCAGCTTTTAAAAATATATAATATTTTTAACAATAACGGCAGAGCTGTAAAACCAACTATTTTAAATTATTATCAGGATGCTTACGGTAGAAAATATTTTATAGATACTTCAAGATATAAGCAAATAATCCCAATAGAAGTAGCAAGAAGAATGAAACAAATCCTAATAAAAACAGTACGAAAAGGCACAGGAACGGCTACAGATATAAATGGTTTGCAAATAGGTGGAAAAACAGGTACTTCACATATAGCAGAGCATGGAAAATATACCAATTTTTACAATAGTTCGTTTTATGGATTTGCAAATGATAAAACTCATCACTACACCATAGGAGTTTTAGTGAGGAGGCCAACTAAAAAGTATTATTATTATGCTTCACAAACTGCAGTTCCTGTGTTTAGAAGAATTGTTGAAGAGTTGGTTGAGGAGGGATATTTGAAAGTAGAAAAGAAGTGATAAGCTATTTAAATACACTTCCAAAACCTCTTAAGAATCCTCCAAAACCAAAACCTCTTTTAAATAATTTTTGAATATATTCATCATAAGTAAGTTTTTTACTTTTTAGAAAATTATCAAGTAATTCTTGAGAAGCTTTCATACCACCTAATTTTTCAGCATCTAAAAGTTGTTTGTAAACTTTTGAAATTTCTTTTAATGCAAATCTGGGAGCTCTGACTCTAAATGAGTAATACCCAATGATCTCTCCACCTTTTCTTGCAGGCTCTACTTCAGCTAAAACCCAGTAAAATTTTCCATCTTTTCTTAAGTTTTTTACAAAGGCAAAGACTTTTTCACCTGCTTTTATCCTATCCCATAAAACTTTAAAGATAAGTTTTGGCATATCTGGGTGTCTAATGATATTATGGTTTACTCCCATCAGCTCATCTTTTGAATAAGCACTTATTTCAATAAAATAATCATTCGCATAAATAATATAACCTTTTAAATCAGTTCTTGAAACTATAAAATCTTTTTTATTTAAAATAATTTCAGAATCAATTGGTGTAGGTCTTGGAGGAGATTGTCTCCGCTTAAGCATAAAATCATTCACAGTATATATCCTTAAATATTTATTTAATTTGCCTTATTATATATAAGATGTTCTAAAAATGTTATAAAAGTATTATTATCATTTAAACATTTTACTATTTTATAATTATCAAAATTTAAATCTTGAGATATTTTTCTATACTCAATATCAAGTTCATACTCTGTTTCAGAATTATCGATTATAAAAGACAATGGATATATTATGACATTTTTATTTTCTATACTTTTTAATTTGTCCTCCAACGAAGGACCAAGCCATTTAATTGGACCTAATTTTGACTGATATGCCAAATGTATTTTATTGAAATTGATATTTTGTGATTGAAGCATTTGTTTTAAAATATTGACATTATCTATAATCTCTTTTTGATAGCTGTCTCCTTTGTCTATAATCTTTTGGGGCAAAGAGTGGGCGGAAAAAATAAGATCATATTTTTCAGGCTTTTCTTTTTTCATAGTTTGCGAAATTTGTTGCAAAATTGCTTTATTGTATAACTCTTCTTTGTAAAATCTCTGAATGAATTGTATATCTAAATCTTGATATAATTTTTTTGCAGTAATTATAAAATCTTCCAGTGATGATTTGGTTGTTGTAGTTGAAAAATGTGGATAAAGTGGGATAAGTAAAACTTTTTTAATATTTTTATCTTTTAAATCCAGGATAACTTGTTTGCTAAATAAAGGAGTGTATTTCATAGCAAATGTTATGTAAATATCTGGACATTTTTGTTGTAATTTTCTTACTAATTTTACGGTATATTCTGTTATTGGAGATTTGCCACCTAAGAGGCTATAATTTTCTTTTGCTTTTTTTGTTCTTAAAGTTGTAATCATAAAAGCTATAAATTTTCTTAGAATTTTGCTTTTTGTTGTTATGATGTTTTCATCATTAAACATATTTTTTAAGAATAGGCTAACTTCATCAAGGTTATTAGGACCACCCATGTTTAGCAAAACTACAGCTTTCATACTTATCCTTAAGGTATGGCACGCCCAAGAGGATTTGAACCTCCGACCTTTTGAACCGCAATCAAATGCTCTATCCAGCTGAGCTATGGGCGTACGAAAAATGGTATTTTACACTAAAATTGCTTAAAAAACTATGGCATTTATTCTAAACATGGACAAAACCTATCTTTTACAAGTTTTTTCTCTTTATTGTATATTTTTATTTTTTTAGACTTGTTGTGATACAGTATTGATTTAGATCACTTTATGTTGTATAATGTCATCTCAAAATCTTCCTTGTCCCAATAGCTCAGCAGGATAGAGCACTTGATTCCTAATCAAGAGGTCGTGAGTTCGAATCTCGCTTGGGACACCACTTTAATGTTTAAAACTTATTAGATATTTTTCCATTTTATTCATAGGTAGTGGCTTACTGTAAAAATAGCCTTGGATTATATCACATCCATTATCTTTTAGATAATCATTTTGCTCTTTGGTTTCAACTCCCTCTGCAACGGTTTTGAAACCTAAATTTTTTGATAGTGTTATAACTGCTTTGACTATCGTGCAAGCATCAGGTTTATAGGGGATATCATCTATAAAAGATTTATCTATTTTAAGCTCATCAATAGGTAATTTTGTTAAATATGCCAAAGAAGAATATCCTGTGCCAAAATCATCTATAGATATTGTTGAACCAAGTTCTTTGCATTGATGAAAAAAATTTTTCCAATTATTTTTATTGTTCATAAGAGTAGATTCTGTTAATTCCAAATTTAAATATTTGGCATCAAGATTATTTTTTAAAAGTGTATCTTGTATGGTTTTGAATATATTTTGTGAGTTTAATTGAACCCCTGAAATATTAACTGAAATATTACCTTGGTATAAATTCATATCCTGCCATATTTTTATCTGTTTGCAAGCTGTTTGAAGTATCCATTTTCCAAGCGGTGCAATAAGTCCTGTTCTTTCAGCAACTGGGATAAATATACTTGGAGAAACAATTCCCATTTGTGGGTTATTCCATCTCATAAGAGCTTCCATTCCTACTATTTTACCATTAGATAAAGAGATTTTTGGTTGATAATAAACTTCAAATTGATTTGTTCTTATTGCTTTTTGTAATAAATTCTCAATTTGTATCTCTTTTTCAACTTTTAAGCCTATATCCTTAGAGTAAAAATTATATTTGCTTTTGCCACTATTTTTAGCTTCATACATTGCCATATCAGCTTTTTTTATTAGTTCTGTCGAACTGTGTCCATCATCTGGATATACAGATATCCCGATACTGCAACTTATATTGTAAGTGCTTTTTTTAGTTTTAAATGGTTTTTTAATGGATGCACTGATCTTTTTTGCAATATTTGCTATATCTTTGGTATCTTTTATGAGTTTTGAGATGATGATAAATTCATCTCCTCCAAATCTAAAAACTTTATCATTTTTTCTTAAAGCAGCTTGTAGTCTTGAAGTAGCACTGATAAGGATTTTATCACCTTCGTTATGTCCTTTGGTATCATTTATAGTTTTAAAATTATCCAAATCTAAAAATAAAATTGCTATCTTGTTACCTAATCTTTTTGCATCTTGAATAGCATTTTTTAAAGTTGTTGAAAGCATTGCTCTATTTGGAAGTGAAGTTAATAAATCATGTGTTGCTAAATGCTGTATTTTTGCCTCATTTTCTTTTATCATGCTTATATCATGAAATATTGCGACATAATTTTGAATATTATTATTCCTATCTTTTATTGCATTTATAGTGATAAATTCCGGGTAAATACCGTTATCTTTGTGTTTATTCCATATTTCTCCACTCCAAGATCCTTTTTTATCTATACTTTCCCACATATTTTTATAAAATTCGGTGCTATGTATTCCTGAATTTAAGATTTTTGGATCATTTCCTATGGCTTCATCTTTGGTATACTTTGTGATATCACAAAAAGCTTGATTTACATCTATTATCTTATTGTATTTATTTGTTATCGTTACACCATCACTAATTTGTTCTATAATGTCTTTGTACAGTTTTAAAGATGATTGGGCTTTATTAAATTCGGTCATATCTTTTGCTATGCTGATGCTACCTGCTAACTCCCCATTCTTATCTATTATCGGAGTTACATTAAAATCAAGTATAACAGTACTTCCGTTTTTATGTAAAAATGGATATGCCGTACTTTTAATGGGTACTAAATGTTTTATATATGATTTTCGGTGCTTGAGTGCATCATTTTTATTTTGCCAAAAAGAAAAGATATTCTTTTCTATAACTTCTTTTTGAGTATATCCCAATATGTCATATATTGATGGTGAAACTTGTTTTATAATACCATTTTTATCTGTTTGTACAAATAAATTCATCATAGTATTTATAAAAGAGTCCCATTTTGTTTTGTTGTCAATCAGTTTTTCAATAGCCTTGTGTTCAACTGTTTTATCAAATATTGATGCAATTACATATAAGATATTTCCATTTTTATCTTTTATTGCTTCAAAATATATTTCTATATATATTTCTCTTTTTAAATATGTAGTTTTATGA
>JALWUQ010000033.1 GCA_026993075.1 Campylobacteraceae bacterium | reverse complement strand
GCTTTATCATTAAGCTCAAGCACTTTATCATAAAATTTTCTCATTTGTGTATTTTGCACACCACCTTTGCCGCTACCTATCGCTTCTGCCCATCCTTTTGCTGTTTCATTAAACAGTTCTTTATCTTCGTGATAATCCAAAACTATTTTATTCATACCTCTACCTCCTTTATTTTATCTATAATCTCTTGCAAACTAAAATCATTCAAAAAATCTTTTTGTATAAGTTTTATATCTTTTAGCAATACATTAGGAAAAGTTTTAAGCCTATATATCATATCCCCGACTTCAAAAAACATCTTTTCTCTTGCACACTCTATGGCTTTTTTGTAGTCAGGGTTATAAAATCTATCTATCATAAACAGATCAAAAACATCTTTGGCATTATCTCTACCAATGACGGCAGTAAGTTTATTTGCCAAAATATTTTCTATATTGTCTATCAAAATTTTATCTTTTTGTAAAACTTTTCCACACCTTTTTACATTATCATTTACAAAATCTATCTGCAACTCTTTATCTACCAAATATCTTGTAAAAGTTTGGCTTTCAACCTCTACTGTTAGATCAAAATTTTTAGACAACTCTTGCTTTAAGATTTTTAGCTCCAAACTATATCTGCTCGAAAAATTGGTAAAAAGATCCAAATCATCACTATATCTATAAGCTTGATAAAATCTACTCAGACAAGTTCCGCCTGTTAGATAAAATTCACTTGAATTATCAAATATAACTTCCAAAACTTTATCTTGAAGTTTATAAAGTCTTTCGTAATGCTCTTTTACATCATCCACTTTAGCTCCTTTATTTCACAAGGCTCATCCAAAAAGTAGTTTTTTGCTATGCAAAATCTTTTTTCCAAATAGTGTCTATTGAAATTTGGTACTTTAAAATTAGTAAGTAACTTTTTTAAATCCTCTTTATCAAAATATTCCAAATCTTTTATGAGATTTTTACTATTTGCCATAATCTTCCCAAACATAAACCTCTTTTCATAATCACTTCCATTTTTTATCATATCTATCGCTTTTTTCTCATCTATATTATAATCACCCCAAAATATCTCTTTCATTTAAAATCCTTCGGATTGAGCGACCAGAAACCAGCGACCGGCAACCAGAAATTTTGTATTCTTGATACTTGGTTCTGAGTTTTTTATCATTATTTGTGTTTTTGAAAAATATACGCACTTCATTATGAGAGCCTTCTTTTGTAGATAAATTCACTTAAAAACATTTTTGTCTCTTGTGGGTATTTTTCTATCATAATATTTAGATTGGATAAAAATTGTCTATTTTTTTCATTTTTTATATCTATATTTCTACAAAAACTATAATTTAGCTTTGATTTCCATATTGTAGAGGGGATATGATTGTGATATTTTACTTTTTTACTCATATTGACCAGTTCAAGCAGTCTATACAAAAATGATGTATTATCATCTAAAATCTTAAGCTCATCCATTAAACCGTTATCATCTAAATAGTCATCCCATTTTACACTTTCACCAAAGAGCGATATAGCATCTTTGAGTTTGCCATTTTCATTATGTTCTTTTGACTTTTCAAGAGCCTCTTCAGCTTTGAAGGCTACAAAATTTACAGGTTTATTTGGCTTCGTCATAACCATTCCAACAGATAGTGTAAGTTCGCTACCCTCTACAAATTTCTTAAACTCCTCTCTTAACTCTTTTGTAAACTCTATCACTTCATCCCAAGCCCCAAGGATAAATATATCATCTCCACCTGCAAAAACTGTATATAATGCTCTATCTTTCATCATTACAGACGCTTTTACACTAAAAAAGTAGTCAATCATTCTGGCAAAAAAGTTATATCTTGCAAAAGAGTTTGTAACTTCATTTTTAGGGTTGTTTATAAACCTACCCATACTATCTACATCACCTTTCATAGCCATCAAAGCTTCTACTCCATGCTCTCTTTTCCCATCTTTTTTACCCTCTTTTACACTCTTTTTAGCTAACTCTTCAAAAGTTTTTACTTCATTTTTTTCATTTTTAGCTACATAAGAGGATAATTCCCACTTTGCATAACCTTTAAACTCTTCATTATTGCTTATATCATATAAGGCTATAACATTATCTATCTTACCGACTTTATCAAAAAAGTCGATAGAGTACTCACCAAATATTTTATCTTGTTCACTTCCTTTTGAGATAGAAAAAAAATTTGATTTGGCAAGTTTTTCACCTATGTTTATAAAAAGATTGCAACTTTTACAGCCATCTTCTTCTTTTTCTTCTTCTTGTTTTCTTTTATTACAGTATTCACACAGATTTTGATTGGTTATACCTTCATCATAGGATAAAACAGGCTCTCTTGAAATTAAATCAAACTTGTTAAATTTTGTTTTTTCTACCTCATTTGCCAATCTCTCTCTAAGGTTTTCATATCTACCCGCTACTATAAAATCAGCCAAATTTGTTTCAACAAAACTTATACCTATGCCAGTTTGACCAAAATACTCTTTGATAAAAAAGTCATTTAACTCTTCTTGAATCTTATGCAATTTATCTCTACTATCTTTATCATTTACTCCAAGTATTTCAAATTTTCCCGCATTGGTTGAAATGATACTATTGTATGAAAGTTCAAGCTCATCAACTATATAAAAAGCTATGATTTTAGTAAGTATCTGAATATAAGCTGATTTTGCTCTTAGGATTTTACTTGCTTTTGCAGTCGGTACCCCATCAAAGATAAAGTTTTGAATACCGAAAAAGTCTCCATTGATAAGAAGCATATCTTTTTGCTCTATATCGCTACTTTTTCTTTTGTAGTAATTTATGATATTTTCATTGCCATTTTCATAAAGCTTATAAATCACACTAGAAAATATAGCAGTAGCTCTTAAGTGGTCATACAAAGGAATATTTGCTTTTACAGGAGTATAATCCTTTATCTTAAAAGTTGTAGAGCTTGGTATAAAAGAGGTATATTTTTTTAATAGATAATCAATAGTAAATCTATCTATGCTACTTGTAGCTTTGGTTTTTATCTTTTTCAAGTCATTTATAAAACTTTTCCATAACTTTTCATATTCATTTACACTATCTTCATTTTTAGCAACAGGATATATAGAGTTTGGATTTAGAGTATCTATGGCAAATCTTTTATCTTTATCAAAGAGATGCCAAAGTCTTTGTTTTTTGAAATTCTCTTTATCAAATTTGGCATTATATTCATTAAATGCTTCTCTTTCAAATCCACTTGCCATCCTATCAGCACTTGCTATGATCCAGTTAAGGTCATCTTTTGGATTGTGATGCATTGAAGCACTGTCGTTAAGCTCATCCCCAAGATTGAAAGATAATTCGTACAATATTTGAGCCGTATATCTTGCATGATTGTATCTATAATCATACGACTTGTAACTATCCTTTTTTAACTCTATCTCAGCTCTTTGTCCAAATTTACCAATATCATGTAAAAGTCCTGCAACCGATACCAACTCTATATCTCTCACTTTATACTCCTCTAATTTCTACTTTTCATCCGTAATCTCTATCTTTCCAAGTCCAAATACTGTCTGTTTTCCAACCCCCACAATCTCTCCGAGTTTTAAAAGTTTATAACTTTTTCCATCTATATCTTTTATATCTATCTTACCCATAAGACCGCCTATTTTTAGCTTTGTTTTTTGTCTGTTGCTATATCTTGAAAGATCTAAAAACTTAAGCTCTTTTTTTATTATATTACCTTTTGGTTCAAAATCAAGTTTTTTAAGCTCCTTTCCTTCAAGTTTTTGTTTCCTTTGGTATATGGAATTTATCAAATCTTCTATATCCAACTCTTCATCTCTTATAAAACGGTTATTTTTCTTTAGCCTCAATGGTGTAACAAATCTTACCGAAATATTTGGACTAAAAGTGTCTATATTGAACTCTTTTTCATAATCTATTGGCAAAGTTATCTCGCCATTTTTAAAAACAGAGCTATCATTGACAAACATATCAAACTTTGTGTAGGTTTTTCTATCTTTTCCAAAGCCTATCTTTGTAATCATTTGATAAAGAGCTGAAACCACATAGGGAAGTTTTGAAACACTATCATCAAAAAGATAGATACTAAAGTCATAGTAGCTTTTTCCAAGCTCATAATCAAACCTAAACTTATGATATACATTTTTCTCTTCGTAAAATTGATAGTATAAGCAGTTTTCTTTTGCAAAACACTCATCACATTTAAAAGATGGATTGATACACACAACTCTTTTTAAAGCATATCCAAAAGCACCTCTTAGCTGAGAACCAAGAAAAAATGGAGGGTTAGCCTTTTCTATGATAATTGATATTTTAGCATATTTCAAAATATTTTCCTTAAAATTCTTAAATTATTATAACATAAACTTAGCTACAAATACTTTCTATACCTTGAATGTTTAAATTCGCTTATCTTGATGAGTTTATCTCCCTCTCTTACCTCTTTTGCTACTCTTTTGTTAGTAGAATAAACAGGTATCAAATCTATCTCGTTGACAAATGAAACCATATAGCAAGTTGCTCCAAAATCTCCTTGTATGAGAACACAATCATCTTTCTTACTATTTTGTATTAGAAAAATTTTAATAGGCTCTAATATCTCTTTTATGTCTTCAGTATCTGGAGGAATAGATGACCAAATCTTTTGTAGCTTTTTCGGAAGATATATAAACTTTTCTATTTTTAGACTTTCTTTTGCATCTTTGATCTGCAAAGGAGTAAGAGCATGAGAAAATAGTAAAAACATTTGTTTCATTTTAGTAACTCTTCCATCTTTTTTAGATCGTTTTTATACTCCTCTTTTAAAGTATCAGGCTCAATAATACTCATATCAGGCAACCATCTTTTTATAAAAGGAAGTATCTCAAGCGGTTGAGTGTATAACAAGCTAAATCTTATGCTACCGTCATTAAGTTCCTCAATAAACTCTTGAGAAGGAAAAAACTTTTTCATATCTTTTTGAAAATATTTTGCTATCTTAGGAGTTGTTTGCAAGGTTGCTTTTTTCTTTTCCACTCCATACAGAGTCATAGAGTTTTGAAAAGTTTTAAAAAAGAAGTTGTATTTCTCAAGGGCACTTTTTTGATATGAGTAATCTCTTACTTTTTTGATATTATGAATAAAACTTATCCTTAAAAATTTTAACTTCGAGTTTTCATCCTCTATAGCTACATACCAGTTATTGTCCACAAAAACAAGCTTTAAACATTTGGCATCTTTATAATTTTCTATCTCATCATACTCAAAAACTATATCTCTGTATTCATTGTTTTTTACTGCTACTTTAAGTTCATCAAATATATCTTTATATTTTTTACTTTTGAAATCCTCAAAGGGATAACTTTTAAATACCATTATCTCCTTTTTTGACTTTGAGACTTTATTAAGAGCTTTTTTGGTTTCTTCCTCAAGTTCATGATATATTTCTCCCTCCTTTAGCCATTCATATACAAAAGCTATATCGCTATCTTCTATCTGCAAAAACTCTCTTATGACATCACTTGCTTTTATAAGCTTGTAGTAGTTTTTGTTTGATTTTTTTATAGTGATAATATTGCTAAAACTATTTTCTATATCTTTTAAATATCTCTCAAGTGTCTTATATGAACAATTAAATTCTTCAAGAATGATAGGATCATAGGCATTTATCTCCTTGCCTTGCAAAAGATATTTCATTAGTTTAAATATGGCAATGATTTTTTTATCTGTCTGATTTGTTATTGGCATATCTATCCTTTAGCATTCTATCTTATAGTTTTTTCTTGAGTAAATTTTTCTATTTTTTATCACTCTTGAAGTAGGATTGAAGCCCCATAAAACTCTTTGCTTTGGTTTTTTTACTTTTATAGTAGTCTTCATAATTTTGCTCCTAAAATATTTTAGCATATTTTAGTGTAAAAGATGGACAAAAGGTGTCTTTTTTTATCCTTCTTCATGCTGATATTTTATATTGGAATTGCTAAATATTCTAAATATGAATAAGTGTAGCCAAATCAATGCTCTTTTGATGGAAGATGCGTGTAAAGAAAAGATTGAAAAAGTTTTGACATACTTCTTTTTATAGAAAGATTTTGAGTTGGAGTTTTGGCTGATATTATAAGCATGACATATCCCTAAAACTGATTATGCCAATATTATATCATAAAAAGGTTAAATTAAGAAACTTGGTTGCGGGAGGAGGATTTGAACCTCCGACCTTCGGGTTATGAGCCCGACGAGCTACCAAACTGCTCTATCCCGCGATATTTTTGAGTGGATGGGGTAAAGGGATTCGAACCCCTGATGACTGGA
>JALWUQ010000032.1 GCA_026993075.1 Campylobacteraceae bacterium | reverse complement strand
ACCACAACTGCAAAGCAAACTTCAGACATATATGTAAGTGAACAAACAAAACTGCTCGCAAGAAGTGCCACAGAACTGGCACTTTTAGCAATCTCAGGACATAACAATAATGCAAACTGTATAGAAAATATAAATTTTACTTTTGAGACAAATTATGATATCAATATGAGTCTTTATTATATAGGAAAAGGACTTCCTTGCAATCTTTCTCATCTTCTTGCAAACAATATCTCAACTAAAGAGTCAAACGGAACTGTTATCATAGATACCTATGTAACTTTTAAAGGCTCAAGCGAACCCATAAGATATCACAGAAGAACTATACAAAAGCCATAATTTATACTTTTTTAGATAGAATTCCACCAGAGGGGAAATCCAAACTCTCATATATTTTATTTTAAAGGAGATGAGATGAATGTCAGTATAGTTGGAAAACAATTTGATTTAACCGATGCTATAAAGAGTCATATCGAATCAGCTATAAGTTCATTGGAAAAATATAATCTTGATATTATTTCAGCAAGAGCTGTTGTAACCGCAGATGAAAGAAATGGCAAAAAAGGATTTAATGTTGATTTTATTATAACGCTGCCAAACAAAAATAGTGTAGTTATAAAGCAAAAAGACAAAGATGTGTATGCAGCTGTTGATTTGGCGAGTGAGAGAGCAAAAAAAGTTCTTAGACGCCATAACGACAAGATAAAATCTCATAAAGCAGAAAAACTTGAAGAGATTGAAGCCCAAAAGATTATCAAAGATGAGCAAAAGGCTTATGCCCAATTGGCTGATGAGATAGTTCCTATGCAGTTAGACTTATACAAACCAACTGAACTTGAAGAGGCGGTTGAAAAACTAAAAGAGAGTGAAAAACAGTTTTTAGTTTTCAATGACATAGACTCTCACATGAGAGTAATTTTCAAAAGAAATGATGGTACATTTGGTCTTTATTGAGACTGTCGGCAAGACTGAACACTCAGTTTTGCCTCTTTTATAATACTTTCATCCTCACTTAAATCAATCCATTTAAATAATTGCCCACTTTGCATCGTTCCATCTATAATGTCACCGCTTTGACGAAATTTTAAATCAAGCTCAGCTATATCAAAACCACTTGAAGTTTTTGCAAACTCTTTTAATCTTTTAGAGCTTTTTTGATTTGTATATAAAAAACAGTAGCCTTTTAAGCCTGTTCTGCTGACTCTTCCTCTGATTTGATGCAGTGAAGCAAAACCTAATCTTTCAGCCCCTACTATTACAACAGTACTAAGCTTTGGTAAAGATATGCCAACCTCAACTACCGTAGTTGAGATAAGAATATTGCCATTTTTTCTAAACTCTTCCAAAATATTCTCTTTTTCTTTATCTTTACCAAAAGTTACATATACATTTTCATATCTCTTAAGCCAATAAGATTTTGCTTCCTCGATGGATTGATATTCGATAACTTCACTCTCTTCTACAAGAGGATAAATGATAATTATCTGATGTTTTTGTTTTATCTCTTTATTTATATGAGATAAGAGTTGTTTAAATTCATCTTTTCCAATGATTTTAGTGGTTATATTTTTAGGAAACGGCATTTGTTTTATAAAAGAATAATCCACAAGCTGAGAGTTTATCATAGCCATAGTACGAGGTATGGGTGTAGCACTGAATTGTAAAAAATGAGCTCTTTTATTTTTATCTTTTATGATAACATTTTTTATAAATTCTCTTTGCTTTACTCCAAATCTATGCTGTTCATCTATCATGACAAGTTCGCATTCGGGAAGTTTTCTATAAAGCAAAGCATGAGTTCCTATGATAAAGTCATATTTATCCAACTCTTCTTCTTTGCTTTTTGCACTTACAAAACATATCTTTAAAGATTTTGGCAAAAACTTCTTAGCTTCTTCATATATCTGTAAAGCGAGTATAGAAGTAGGTGCCATCAGAAGTGACTTTTTAGGGTATGCCATAACAACTGAAGATAGTATCACTATAGTTTTACCACATCCTACATCTCCCATGATAACTCTTTTTGCCGCATTTTTTGAACTTAAATCTTTCTTGATATCCAAAATTGTTTTTGTTTGATCATCAGTTAACTGAAAAGGTAAAGAGGAGATAAACTCTTTGACATTCCCATTTAATGAGCAGTTTGCCTCATAAACCCTCTTTTTTTTAGAAAGTTTTTTTAGATAATTGTATATCTCAACATATTTTAAAACATTTAACTCTTCAGGACTATATCCATCTTTTTTAAATTTATTTAAAAATGAAATATCCGGATTGTGAAAAAGATATAAAATTTCTGCTTTATTCTTATCAAGTCCGCTTTGCAAAAGATTTTGCACGGTTAAATGTTCTTGTACCAAGTTTTTTATAATTTTGTTTTTGTATTTCACATTGATAGTATTTATCTCTTTTATAATTTTTGGCTGAATTATAGAGTAAGTGTTAAAATTATACTCTAACTTTCCTCGTATAAAAATCCTACTATCAACTACAAATATTTTTTTGTGAAAAGGTTTAGGATGAAAGATAACAGCATTTAACTCCCTATCAAAATTATGAGAAAAAAGTCTAAGTTTTAAAAATCTGCCGGTATTTGTCATAGAAAAAACAGTAGCATCTAAAACATTATCGATACCGACAAGAGGCTCTTTGGAGATGAAATTATTTTCATAAGAACTTGGCAGAGTCAATGCGAGATCCAAAAGCCCAAGTTCTTTCACTCTACATCCATTTACAACTCATGACTTGGTAACGATTGAGAATGTGAGCTTTAAAATCTCCGGATGTTCTTTGATAAAATGGTTTAAATCACTTAACTTCAATTTTCCTATAAGTTTTAACTCTTCATTAAAATATCCAAGTTTCAAACCTCTGTAATATTCAAAAAATGCTCTGTTGAGTCTTTGTGATATAGTCTCAACTCTAAGAGGCTGACTTCCGCTTAAAAATTCTTTAGCAGATTTCAATTCATTTTCCGTAACTCCATTTTTTATAAAATTTGCTATTATCTCTTTGACAGCTTTTACAGCTTGCTCTTTAGTAGTTACTTTTGTTTGCAAATATCCACTAAAATCACTATAAGATTTATTTAAATTGACTCTTGCATAAACAGAATATGCCAAACCTTTCTTTACTCTTATACCCTCCATGAGTCGACTTCCAAAACCGCTTGATCCCAGTATAAAAGCTGCTACTTTAGCTTTATAAGCATTTTTATCGTTTACTTTCATATAAAAAGGACTTCCAAAATATATATAAGCTTGCTTGGTATCTTTTTTTATAACTTTTGTTTCTTGATTTGCATTCGCTTCATAAAAACCAACCTTTTTAAACTCCCCCTCATTTAAAACAGACAAAACTTCTTTAGCATATTTTTTAGCATCTTTTATATCTATATCTCCGCCTATAACAATTATAGCTCTTTTTTGGACTATATGTTTTTTTATAAAATCTTTTATATCATTTAAATTGAGTGCTTCAATGCTGCTATTGTTTCCGATTGAGCTGTGAGCCAAAGGAGTGCCTTTGAACAACATTTCTTTAAGATTTAAACTTGCGATATAATCAAAATCATTTTCTTTTGAAGACAAATCCCCCAAAGTCATTGCTTTTACTTTTTGAAAACTCTGTTCACTGAGGTTTGGATCAGCCAAAAGAGCACTCAACTCTTTTGTTGCCAAAGGAAACTTTTCTTTTAAACTACTTATTTCACATACAAATGTTTCATTTCCATTGCTTATATTTAAATGAATAGCATTATCATCAAGCACTTCTGCAAATTTTGTTGATCCAAGCTTTTTTGTACCCTCGTTTAGCATTTTTGCACTAAAACTGGCCAATCCATATCTTTGTCCATCTTGTATGCTACCTGAATTTCTAAATATAACTTGCATAGAAATTATGGGCAAAGAACTGTCTCTTTCAAAAATCATAGGCACTTTTATGCCATTTACTTCTATCTCTTTTACTGTCGCACTCATTAAATATCCTTGTATCAAAAATATACTTATTACTAAAAATTTGAAAAATCTCATTTGAAAACCTCCAGTATGTTGTAAGCTGTATCCCTTTTTGCAGGAATTGCACCTATGTCTCTTATAAGCTTTATCATTTCACTTTGATTCATTTTATTGGCTACTCCAGCAGCCGAGACTACATTTTCCTCCATCATAGTGCTTCCCAAATCATTTGCACCAAAAAGCAAAGCAAGTTGTCCAATGTAGCTTCCTTGCGTTACCCATGAGCTTTGGATATTTTGAAAATTATCAAGATAGAGCCTGCTTAGAGCTAACAATCTAAGGTATTTGTTTGCAGATGCACGAAATTTTACGATATCTTCTTTTTGAAGTTTTGTAAAATTGGGTTGAAAACTCCACATGATAAAAGCCCTAAACCCTCCTGTTTCATCTTGAAGTTCTCTTATCCTTCTAAAATGCTCCACTATATCCTCAGGCTCATCAACTGAACCAAACATCATGGTTGCAGTCGTTTTCATACCTATCTTGTGAGCTTGTCTGTGGACATCTATCCATTCATCACTTGAGAGTTTTTTAGGAGCTATGACGGCTCTTACCCTGTCACTTAATACTTCCGCACCAGCTCCTGGCATAGAAAAAAGTCCTTTTTTATAAAGCCTCTGAAGTACTTCTTTGTATGAAATTTTTGAGATTTTGGCGATATAATCTATCTCAACGGCAGAAAAACCATGTATCGTGATAGTCGGATAATTTGTACTTATCCACTCAACCAAATCTTCATACCACTCTATCTTAAGTTTAGGATGAACTCCGCCTTGAAAAAGGATTTGGGTGCCACCGATGGCTAAAAGCTCTTCTATCTTTTCACCTATCTCTTCGTAGCTGAGTATGTAAGCTTCTTTATCTTTTACATGTCGATAAAAAGCACAAAACCCACAGTCAACCCAGCAAACATTGGTATAGTTTATATTTCTGTCAACTATAAAAGAGACGATTCCATCAGGGTGCAACTCTTGTTTTTTTTTCGTAGCCATTTCGCCCAAATCTTTCAAATTTGCATATTTTATAAGATTTAAAGCTTCTTTATCAGTTAATCTACTATTCATCTATTTTAGTGTAACCTTTCAAAGTTAAAAACTTAGTATTTTATATAATTATACTTGAAGATTTGTTAAGAGGCGATAAATGAAGCAGACTGTTTTGATAATTTTATTTTTAATGCTTATGGTTGTTTTGTTTGAAGTAATATTGCAAAGATTTTTTGGATGAGACAAAAGGAAAAATTAGGCTATATCTATGCGATAGGAGCATTTACATTTTGGGGGTTGGTTCCTATATATTTTAAAATGGTTTCTCATATCTCAGCTTTTGAAGTTCTTGCAAACAGGATCATCTGGTCAGTCGTTTTTTTGGCAGTTTTACTGATAATAACAAAACAAAGTAAATATCTAAAAAATATATTTCAAAATAAAAAACAGTTAAAAATGCTCTTTTTATCTTCATCTTTGGTTACAACAAACTGGCTTATTTTTATCATTGCTATCAATACAAATCAAATAGTAGAAGCAAGTTTTGGATACTTTATAAACCCACTTGTAAATATACTTTTGGCATTTATATTTTTGAAAGAAAAGTTAAATAAAGCTCAAAGTTTTGCAGTAGCACTTGCACTTTTTGCAGTTATATACCAAATATTTACTTTAAAATCTTTTCCTTTTATCTCTTTGGCTTTGGCATTTTCATTTGCATTTTATGGTCTTGTAAGAAAAAAGGTAAATCTTGTTGCAATGCCCGGGCTTTTTATAGAAACGCTTCTTATGTCGCCATTTGCTCTTTTTTATATGTTTTATCTCTCAAATACAAATCAGAGTCACTTGCATATTGCATTTGACCATACTACTTTACTCCTTATTTTTGCGGGATTTATCACAGTTGTCCCTCTTGCATGGTTTAACGCTGCAGCTACAAAAATACCTTACTCCACTCTTGGTTTTATACAGTATATCGGGCCGACATTATCTTTTTTATTGGCTATTTATCTATATAATGAACCTTTTGATACAAATAAATTTATATCTTTTGTATTTATTTGGATAGGACTTTTGATATATACTGTCGATTCCTTATATAAACATAAAAAAGTCTCAATTAAGTAAAATAATTACATAATTTTGTATTATTATGATATAATGAAAGTAATCTTGCATAATAAGGTATTGTAAAGAATGGATAATTATATAGTTGATGATGTATTTATAGGCAGGCAACCCATACTAAATCAAAAAAGTGAAATTGTAGCATATGAAATACTTTACAGAAA
>JALWUQ010000031.1 GCA_026993075.1 Campylobacteraceae bacterium | reverse complement strand
AAAGGTCCCGCTTGGTCGAATTCACTTTTTGAAGATAATGGCGAGTTTGGTTTGGGCTTTAGGCTCGCTATTGATAATCATAGAGATAGGGCTTTAACTTTATTAAATGAAATAAAAGATGCTTTGGACAAAGATTTGGTTGAAGAGATTGTTAATGCTGTACAAAAAACTGAACAAGATATAAATTTGCAACGAAAAAGAGTTGCAAAGTTAGAAGATATGTTGAAAAAACTCTCAAGTGACGAAGCCAAAGAACTTTTGGGTGTCAGCGAATATCTTGTGAAAAAGTCAGTCTGGATAATTGGAGGAGACGGATGGGCTTATGATATAGGTTATGGTGGTTTAGACCATGTATTAGCAAGCGGAAAAAATGTTAATATTTTAGTGCTTGATACTCAAGTGTATTCAAATACAGGTGGACAACAGTCAAAAGCTACACCAACCGGTGCGGTTGCAAAGTTTGCAGCAGGGGGAAAAAGTGCTGTTCCTAAAGACTTGGCAGCTATGGCAGTGGCTTATGAAAATGTTTATGTTGCAAAAGTTTCTTTGGGTGCAAATAGTGTGGCAACCACCAAAGCATTTGTGGAAGCAGAAGCTTATGACGGAGTTTCTATCATCATTGCATATACTCAGTGCATCGCACATGGGTATGATCTAAGATATGGAATGCAGCAGCAAAAAAATGCGGTAAACAGTGGTTTGTGGCCGATTTTTAGATTTAACCCTTCGTTGATTGACAGTGGTACAAATCCTATGCATCTTGACTACAGGGGTCCTAAAATCGATGTAAAAGATTATATGTATAATGAAACGAGATTTAAAATGGTTGAGAAAATGAACAAAAACTCAGCCAAAAAATTCTTGGAAACAGCAAGGCATACAGCACAAACACAATATAAAAGATATAAAACTCTTGAAGAAGAGTATGAACCTAAAACAGTAAATTAAATAGGAGATTATAATGGTAGATTTAACAACAAAATATTTGGGAATGACTCTTAAAAATCCACTTATTGCAAGCTCATCACCACTTACTGGTAATCTTGATGATATAAAAAGACTTGAAGATAGTGGTATAGCTGCTGTCGTTTTGCAGTCGATTTTTGAAGAACAAATTAATCATGAAATGCATGAGATAGATCATTTTTTATTTAGAAAAACTAATGCGTTTTCCGAAGCGACAGAATTTTTTCCGATAGATGAGGATTTTGATCATATAAGACCAGATGAATATCTTAATAATATACAAAAGATTACAGAAAGTGTAGATATCCCAGTTATCGGCAGTTTAAACGGAGTGAGTGAAGGCGGTTGGATAAGTTATGCAAATAAATTGCAAGATGTTGGCGTGGATGCGATTGAGCTAAATGTAACTTATATTCCTACTGAAGTTAACCTTAATCCAAGAGAGGTTGAAGATATGTATGTATCAACTGTAAAAGATTTAAAAGAACATATAAAAGTGCCTCTTAATCTAAAAATGAATTATTGTTTTAGCAACCCTGCTTTTATGGCGAAAAGATTTCAAGATGTAGGTGCAAATGGACTTAGCATATTTGACAATCCTGCCTTGGTAGATATTGATTTGGAGAATTTAACAACTATTACCAGGATAAATATGACATCTTCTTCAAATCTTAGCGAAACTTTGAGGTGGTGTGCTATTTTATATAATCAATTAAGTGTTGATTTATGTGCAAATACAGGTATTCATAGTGGAGAAGATGTTTTAAAAGCACTAATGAGTGGGGCTAAAGCTACATCTTTTACATCGGTTTTATTACAAAAAGGAATAAGTGAAATAGGGAAAATGTTAATGTATATAAAAAATTGGATGATAGAAAAAGAGTATGAATCAATTTCGCAAATGATAGGAAGTATTTCATTGAAACATACCGATAACCCTTCTGTTTTTGAGAGAAATTCGTATATGCAGGCACTTACAACATACAGGTATTAGGAGAAAAAAATGAAAGAATGTGATATATTAGTTATAGGCGGTGGGCCGGCAGGGATAGTTTCATCAATGTCAAGTAGAGCTTATTATCCGGATAAAAAGGTAATTGTTGTCAAGAGTACTGAAGAAAATGTTGTACCTTGTGGGATTCCATATATATTTGGAAATAAACTTGACTCTCTTGAAGATGATTTTGTTCCTTGTGGCAAAATGGCTTTAAAAAGTGGGATAGAGTTATTGATAGACAGTGCAGTTGACGCAAACTATGATGATAAAACGGTGATCTTTGCATCAGGTGAGACTATAAAATACGACAAGTTGATTATTGCGACCGGATCTACTCCAAAGAAAGTTTCCCATAGTGATATTAAAGGTGTGCATTATATATCAAAAAATCCGAAAGAGCTTGAAGTTACATATAAAGATTTAGAATCTGCACAAAATATAACCATTGTAGGAACAGGTTTTATAGGCCTTGAAGTGGCTTTGGAGCTTTATGAAAAAGGTAAAACGATCTCACTTGTGGGAAAACAATTGTTAGGCAAGGCATTTGATGGCGAATTTAAAGAGTTAATAGAGAAAATAATATTAAAAGATGATATAAATCATTATAAAGCACATTTAAAAGAGATAAGAGATACTAACGGTAGGGTTTCTTCCATTTTAACAGATGATGGCGAAGAGATAAAATGCGATGCGCTTGTTATTGCCATAGGATATGCACCAGATACTAAGTTTGCAAAAGATACCGGTATCTCTTTAAGAAGTGATTTTATATATGTTGATGAGTATATGAGAACAGTGAAAAATGATGTTTTTGCTGTTGGAGATTGTGCCCAAAAACGGGATTTCGTTACAAAAAGAACTACAGGGATTATGCTCGCTTCAACTGCTTCGGCGGAGGCTAGAACGGCTGTAAGTGCATTATACAGTATCAAATATTCCAAAACTTTTTCAGGGACTATTGCAATCTTTTCAACCGTTATCGATGATACTTGTTTTGCATCAGCTGGAGTAACACAAGAGATGGCACAAAAAGAGGGTTTGGATATCGAGGTAGCTACTGTTGTAGTTGATGACAAACACCCAAATAAGCTCCCAAATTCAAGAAAACAGACGATTAAATTGATTTGTATGAAGCGAAGTGGAGTTGTTGTGGGAGCTCAGATAATCGGTGGTATTGATGTTGGAGAGATGATTAATGTTATAGGAGTGGCTATTGAAAATCGTGTTAGCATCTATGCTCTTATAAATTTGCAAGTAGCCACTCATCCACTTTTAACATCGGCGCCAACTTCTTATCCGATAGCGCAAGTTGCACAAAAGTTGGATATTAAAATAAACAGGCAAAGATAGGTTAATTAATATTTTTCTGATTTTGTGAGGGCATCTCTTTTATGTATAAGTCCCTCTGTGGAAATGGCATCGTTATATTAGCCTCATTTAATGCTTTATAAATCATTTTCAAAAATTCAGAGGTAGTTCTCTTTGGTCTTAAAGTTAAATCATCTCTTACCCAAACAAATAATTCAAAATCAATACTGCTGTTGCCTAATCCTATAAAAACAATCAATGGCTTTTTATCACCTATTTTATAGTGAGGTATTGTAGATAGTTTTAGTGCACCTAATATCACTTTTTCAACATCTTCAACACTTGTGCCATAACTAACTCCAAAAGGTACTCTAAATCTTCTTGATTTATCATTTAAAGTCCAGTTCGTTACTGTGTTTTGGATAAAGTTTTGATTTGGTACAATAAGGTCTATATTATCATTTGTTCTTATGGTTATAGATCTCATTCTTATGTCTACAACAGAGCCTTTCGTGTCATTATCTATCTGCATAAAATCACCTATTTTAATACTTTTTTCAAACATTATAATAAGTCCCGAGACAAAATTTGAGACGATATTTTGAAGGCCAAAACCTACTCCTATAGATAATGCACCGGCTATCAGAGTAAAAGAGCCAAGATCTAAGCCCATCGATTTCAGGGCTATCAAAAATGATATGATGAGTATAAGATAGTAGCCTATATTTGTTATAATAGTAATAGTAGAGTTATTTATATTGTATTTGTTTTCTAGCTTAGATATACTTTTTTTATAATATTTTCCTATAAAACCTCCAAATATCAGTATAAAAGTAAAAATAAAAAAGTTTATTAATGAAATATTCTTTTTTGCTATTTTAAATAGAGGGTCATTGAGTATATCCCATGTTTTTACAAAAAATAATTTTACTTCATCAGATGTTTTATTTATAAAAAGTTGTATATTCCCAAAGCGTGATTTTTCAAAATAATTTAAAATTATCTTGTATGGTACATTATATTGTTTATTATACAGTTTTATGTATTTTAATATTAGATGCTCGATTTTAAATGCACCTTTGTCTTTATATTTAATATCATGTAAAAATAAAATCAAATAATTTTTTGCCAGAAAGTGATAATTTTGTTTTTTGTTTTGTATAATATTTTTGATGCCATTTTTAAGAAAAAGTATATTTTTTTGGTTATTGACAAGTTTCCATTTCTCTATATCGATATTCAACTTTTCTATATTTTTGTCAGCTATTATAATTTTGGTTTGGAAATATTTTATATTTGATTTGGCTATGTTTATATTAAAAAAGATTTTAAAAATTTTACCATATAACTCTTTTTTCCATTTTGGAATCTTTTCTTTTAAATAATTTATTTTATTTTGATTTATTAAAATAAGTCTTTTATAATATAAATATTCAAGCTTTTGAGTTGGTTTTGTTTTCGAAGATAAATAATTTATTTTTTTATCTAATGCATTAAGATTTGCCTGAGAATTAATTATAGTTTTTTCAAAACTCGCAAGCTTTTCAAATGCATTTAAAAAATCTGTACTATTTTTAATATTTTGGAGATTAAATTTATCTTTTTGATATGACATTGTCTTAATTTTTTGTGCATACAAATAGTCCAAGCTGTATTGAGGAGAATTTTTAGGTACACTTTTTAATATTTTCATTGCACTGGTTGTATTATTTTCTGAATTTGCATAGATAAACAATGCAAAAGTTAGTAATAATATAATTTTTTTCATTCTAAAATCTCCTTTATGACTAATTATATCGATATTATACCAAACTTGTGTAATTTTTAAAAAAATACTATAATATTATAAGGATTTTAAAAAGGAGATTATATGTTAAAAATTATATATAAATTATCAATAATTCTAATTGTACTTACAGTTTCTCTTCAAGCAGGTTTAAGTGAAAATCAAAAAATTTCAACTTCTATGGAAATATTAAAAAGTTCTCATATAAAAATACCTCAAAATATTTTAAAAAATGCAAAAGCAATCGCCATCATACCAAATCTAAAAAGAGGAGGATTGCTTTTTGGTGGTAGTTATGGTTCTGGAATATTATCTATCAAACAACCAGACGGTATATGGAGTGATCCTTCTTTTATAACATTTAGGAATGCAAGTTTTGGGCTTCAAGCCGGAGTTGAATCAACTGATGCTATTATTATATTTGAAACAAGAAGAAGTTTGGACGGTATAGCTGACGGGAAGGTTACCATCAGCTTTAATGCAGGAATTGCAGCTGTAAAAAACGGTCAATATATGAGTAGAAAAACAGATGCAAATCTGGCTGCAGATATTTATGTTTATGGAAAAAGTAGCGGTATTTTTGTGGGATTGATGTCTATTGGAAGCGGAAATTTATATATTAATGATGAATCAAATGATGAATATTATGATACTTTGGTAAATACAGAAAGTTTGCTGAGTGGTTATTTACAAAGTAAAAAACAACAAGTTGTAAATTTTCAAAAACTACTATTGAAATATACAAGATAATATTTATTTAAGTAACATATGCTTAAAAAAGTTTTATGACTCTTTTTGATATAATCAATAAATTTATTTTTTAGGATTATAATGAGAGTATTAACTGGAATTCAGCCTTCTGGAATTTTACATATCGGTAATTATTTCGGATCTATAAGGCAAATGCTAAATTATCAAGGAGACAATGAACTTTTTGTTTTTATAGCAAATTATCATGCACTAACTTCACTAAAAGATGCTAAATCACTGAAAGAAAATACAATTGATGCAGCTATTAGTTTTTTATCACTCGGGATAGACCCAAATAAAACAACATTTTGGGTGCAATCTGATGTAAAAGAAGTATTGGAGCTTTATTGGATTTTATCTTCTTACACTCCTATGGGACTTCTTGAAAGAGCTCATAGCTATAAAGATAAAGTTGCAAAAGGTATAGTGGCAAATCATGGACTTTTTTCTTATCCTGTTTTGATGGCTGCTGATATACTGCTTTATGATTCGCAAATTGTACCGGTTGGAAAAGATCAAATTCAACATGTGGAAATAACAAGAGACATAGCTGTAAAATTCAATAACGACAATGGAAATGTATTGAAAATTCCGACTTTTAAAACGGATGATAAAGTAGCGACAGTTCCTGGGATTGACGGTGCTAAAATGAGTAAAAGTTATAAAAATACTATCAATATTTTCACAACTCAAAAAGAACTTAAAAAACAAACTGGTAAAATTATTACAGATTCAACTCCCCTTGAAGAGCCAAAATCTTATAAAAATTGTAATGTTTATAAACTTTGTGAACTTTTTATGCAAGATGATGAGCTGATGGAATTACAGATAAGATATAAAAGCGGCAAAGAAGGTTATGGGCATTTTAAGGCGAGTTTAAAAGATGCGATTTGGAACTATTTTAGCGATGCAAGAGATAAAAGAGCCTATTACACTGAACATAAAGATGAGGTAAGAGATATACTAAGTGACGGTGCAAAAAAAGCTAAGAAAATTGCTTCGCATAAGATGGAAATTATAAGAGATAAAGTAGGAATAATATAAAATGATAGATTTAAAAAAACTACAAAACGGTTTTAATGAGACAGCAGATAAACTTAGAAAGAAAAAAATTAAAGAAGAAGTTTTAAAAGAGTTGCAAAGACTTTTTGTTGTTTTAAAAGAGCAAAGAAGCGAACTTGAAAAACTTCAAGCACAACAGAATAAAAAAAGTAAACTTTTTCCGCTTTATTTGAAAGAAAAAAAAGATATAAGCGGTTTAAAAAAAGAGCTTGAAGAAAATAAAGAAAATATCTCTTTCAAACAAAAAATTGTAAATGAAATCGAAGAAGAATTGGAAATTTATGCTTTAAATATACCAAATATTCCTGATGATGATGTTCCAATAGGAAAAGATGAAAATGATAATTTGGAGATAAAAAAAGTTTTAGAGCCAAGGGTCTTTGATTTTAAAGCAAAAGAGCATTGGGAGCTTGGAGAAGATTTGGAGTGGATTGATTTTAAAAGAGGTGTCAAGCTTGCAAAAAGCAGATTTTCTGTTTTAAAAAATGAAGCAGCAAAACTTGAAAGAGCCCTCATAAACTATATGCTGGATTTTAATACAGACAAAGGCTTTAAAGAAGTCAGTGTTCCTTATATCGTTAACAAAGACTCTATGACAGGAACTGGACAGCTTCCAAAATTTGCTGATGATCTTTTTAAAATAGAAAATGAAGAGCTCTATCTTATACCAACAGCAGAAGTTCCTCTTACAAATCTTTATAGAGATGAGATTTTAAATACTGAAGCATTACCTAAACTTATGTGTGCTTATACCGCTTGTTTTAGAAAAGAAGCCGGAAGTGCGGGAAGAGATACAAGAGGCATTATAAGACAACATCAATTTGACAAGGTTGAGCTTGTGAGCATTACAAAACCAGAACAAAGTGATGAAGTTTTTGATAAGATGTTACAATGTGCTAGTGATCTTTTAACTTCTTTGGGATTGCCTCACAGGCTTGTTTTGCTTTGCGGAGGAGATCTTGGCTTTTCAGCAGCAAAAACAGTCGATTTGGAAGTTTGGTTGCCCGGGCAAAATAGATATAGGGAGATAAGCTCAGTTTCAAATACAAGAGATTTTCAAGCAAGACGGGCAAAAATAAGATATAAAGATGGTAAAAAAAATAAACTAGTACATACACTAAACGGCTCATCTTTGGCAGTAGGTAGAACTCTTATAGCTATCATGGAGAACTATCAACAAGCTGATGGGAGCATTCAAATCCCTGAAGTTTTAAAGAAATATATATAAAATGGCAGAAAATCAAGAAGATATAATAATCCTTGAAGAGGGTGACGAAGAGGTAAAACAACAAAATAATGACGATAATATTTCACAAAGTAGTGATAAAAAAATAAAAATTTTGATTATTTTATTATCAATTTTACTCTTAATTATTGTTATTGTTTTGATTTTGGTGCTGACAAAAAAAAATGAAGTAAATAATTCACTAAATATTACAAAATTGACTCAAAAAATAAGAAAGAAAGAGCATTCAGTGGATTTTTCCCCTTTGAAATTAGAAAAATTAATCAAAAAAGCTAATATTTTATATAATAATGGAGATAAAAAAGATGCTTTAAAATTATATAAAAAAATCGCATCTTTTAATGAATCAATATCAAATTATAATATTGGTGTTGCAAAAATGAAGGAAAAAAAATATAAAACAGCTATAAAATATTTTAAAAAAGCTATTAAAAATGGTCAAAATAGATGTGTTAGTTCTATAAATTCAGCCGTTTGTGCTTTGAAAATGGGTAATAAAAAACTTTTTAAATATTATATTTCATTGGCAAAAATATATTTACCGTATGAAACTAAACATCCGTTGTATTCGTATTATGTCTCTTTAATTAACTATTATCAAGGGTATTATTTTGAATCTTTAATTCCTATGAATCATCCTAGTTCAAAATATTATACAAATACTCAAAATTATATTTCTTCAAAAATTGATACATTTTTTAGAGATGATTTTTCTGCAATTAATTTTTTAGAGAAAAATAGAAATCTTGGAAATAATTTGACTTTGGGGCTTCTTTATGCAAGAGTAGGTGATTATAACTTAGCTGTAAAACATTTTTTAATGTCATACAGAGCAAATAACGAACCGTTAAAATCAAAAATGGCGATGGTCTTATCTTATATTAATATGGGACTTCTTGGCAGTGCAGCAGTAAATCTTAAAGAAGCTTTTAAATCTTTTGGAGAAAAAAGTATGGATATTTACCCTGTTTCTATAAGATTAAAACCATCATTATATGATATAAAATTAGCTCAAAAAGATTTTAAAAAAAATATATTTCTAAAAAAAAGTAATGAATACGGACTTTTATTTTATTTTGCTCCATATAAAGTTTTTAATGCAAATCAAACGATAGATTTTATTAGAAAAGGCAGTTTGAATATATCTTTAGGCAAAATCAAAAGTGCTTTAATGTTATTATCTCAAAGTTCAGCAATATCAAAAATAAATAAAGATATTTCACTTGGTATACAAAAAGCATTAAGTTTTAAAGTAAATGAAGCAAATAAAATATTTAATTCTTTAAAAGGTACATATCCAAATCATTCTATTTTGCATTATGATTTGGGATTGTCCTTTGCTCAGATGGGAAATTATACCCTTGCATATAAAAATTTTGTAAAAAGCTATCATTTAAACAGTAAAAATTATATAGCAGGTATATTTGCGATAATAACAAAAAGTCTAATTCATCAAGATAATCAAAAATTAATAGAAGAATTAGTGAGTGACTTAAACAGTGACAACAAAGTTAAAAATAAGAAATTTTTACTTGCAATGGTTAGCTTTGCAAAAAACAATATAATATCCGCTGCGAGTTTTGCACAATCAGATAATTCAAAGAAACCTCTCAATTTGATTTTTGATGCTTTGGTGGCTAAAAATATAAATAATAATAAATTATTTTTTAAAAAAACAGAAATTTTAAAAACAATACTACCTAAAGATATGATAGCTCAAACAGTTTTTATAAATGCTAAAATGCATGACAAGAATATGCAAGAGTATGCAAAAACAATACAAACTAACTTTTTGAAAAATAAAGTTGATTTTAAATCTTTATTTTACGGACCGATTGTTGCAAGAGATATATATATCGAAAGTTTGCAAATATCAGGAATGATGTATTATGTAAGAGATATACTTGAAAAACAATTACAAGATGAAAATAGTGATGTAGTGGGTGTTATGCAGGCTTTGGCATTTGTGGATATTTATACGAAAAATTATGAAGAAGCTTATGCCATATATAATGAATTAATCGATAATTACAAACAAAAAGATACAAATACACTCTTTCTTGCTTCTGTAGCATCTATCGCAGCAGGGCATGATGCAAATGCCATAGCCTTGCTTGAGCTTTCAAAGCTTACTGATCCGAATAATTTTGAAAGTAGATTTGCACTTGGATTATTGTATCTTGAAGTAAAAAATCCTATTGCCGCACAGATACAGTTTGATAAAATAGGTAATAGTAATTTTAAATCAAAATATTTTTCATTTAAAATTGTCAAAAAAGTATTATAATTATGAAAATTGCTATAATCGGTGCAGGAGCGGCTGGTATAATTGCAGCATTACAAGCTATCGGTGAAAAAACAGAAGTAGATTTGTATGAAAAGAATAATTCATTTGGAAAAAAAATCTTAGTTTCAGGCAACGGAAGATGTAATATAACAAATATAAATCTTAAAGAAGATAATTTTATAGGACAAGATACAACATTTGTAGAGTATTTATTTAAAGAGTTTGGTTTTTTAGAATTTAAAAAATATTGTGAAAAAATCGGACTTTTTTTAAAAATTAAAGAGAATGGAAAAGTTTACCCTCTTTCAAACGAAGCAAAGTCAGTGTTAAAAATATTTGAAATAAACTTAAAAGAAAAAGGTGTTAATATTTTACTTTGTAAGCCGGTCAATTTTATAAAGAAAATAGATAATAAATTTTATATTTATACAGAAGATGGTGATGAAAAAAAATATGATAGAGTTTTGCTGTGTAGCGGAAGTAAAGCAGCTCCAAAAATCGGAGGAAATGACAGTGGATACAAGATAGCAAAAACATTTGGGCATAATACAAATATGGTTTATCCCTGTTTGGTTCAGCTTGAAACAGTTTCAACAAATTGTGCAAGAATGGCAGGTGTTAAGATTGATTCAGAAGTTTCACTTAAAATAAATTGCAAAAAACATATTAAGGTAAAAGGTGATATTTTATTTACAAAATATGGATTGTCCGGATTTGCTATACTTGATATCAGCCCTTATGTTTCAAAGTTGCTTCTTGAACAAAAGAAAGTAAATATTTTCATAAATCTACTTCCAGATTATGATAAGTTAGAGCTACTTTCAATCTTTGAAAATATTAAAAAATTTCATAACAGATATGATATATTAACAATGCTTAGTGGTTTTATATCTTTAAAAATAGCAAAAGTTTTATTGAGTGAATTAAAAATCAATCAAAATAAAATGCTTAAAGAGATGAGCATCAAAGAGATGAGAGCTGTGGTAGAAAAGATTATAGATTGGTGTTTTGAAATTGACAGTACACATGGGTTTGATTATGCAGAAGTATGTGGCGGTGGCTTACGCATTTCTCAAATAAATCCAAAAACTATGGAGTCTAAAATACTCAAAGGTTTATTTTTTGCAGGAGAAATACTTGATATCACGGGGAAAAGAGGAGGGTTTAACCTTGCTTTTGCCTGGTCTAGTGGCTATATAGCGGGTAAAAATATTGGAAAATTAAGTTAAAATAAAGAGATATGATATGAAAAAATTATTTATAATAAGACATGCAAAATCAAGCTGGAAGGATACAAGCTTGGATGATTTTGACAGAGGGTTAAATAAAAGAGGAAAAAAGGATATTAAATTTATCGCAAAGTGGCTAAAGGCAAATAGATTTTATCCTGATTTGATTTTATCTTCTCCTGCAAGAAGGGCAAAGGATACCCTAAAGCAGATTGTTGAAACTTTAAAGTTAAATGATAAAATCATCAGATTTGATAAGAGCATATATGAAGCGACTTGTGATAGTTTGATTGATTTGTTAGTACAGGTTGATAAAAGATATGATAATTTATTTTTGATAGGACATAATCCGGCATTAAATGAATTGGCTGAGTATTTAACTAACAGTGTAATTTTTAATATTCCAACTTCAGGAATATTTTGTGTAGAATTTAATATAAGCCAATGGAGTGAGGTAAGAAATATAAAAGGGATTATATCTTTTTTTGAATTTCCCAAAAAGCTAAGACAGATGGAGAAAGATGCATGATAGAGTTTTTTAAAGAATATTTACCATATTTAAAAAATTATAAAAAAAAGCTGATTTTGGCAGTTTTTGGTATGATTTTAGTTTCTGCTTCGACTGCTGCAGTTGCATATCTTGTTAAGCCTGTGATGGATAAAATATTTGTTCAGCAAGATATAAAAATGCTCTATATATTACCGATATTTATCGTTTTAGCTTTTATTGGAAAAGGAGTTGGATCTTTTTTATCTTCATATTTTTTAACTTTTATAGGTGAAGATGTTGTAAGGATTATAAAAAATAAAATGTTAGAGCATATAGTAAATCTTGATTTTGATTTTCATTTAAATAGGCACAGTGGAGAGCTGATAAGCAGGATTACAAATGATATTTCAAAAATACAAGGTGCTATCGCTTCAGATGCTATTAACTTTTTTAAAGGATTGTTTACAATCGCTGGTTTACTTGTTGTTGTTGTGTATCAAAGCCCGACATTAGCACTTTTTTCCATTATTGTAATCCCAGTTGCCATATATCCTATAAAATTAATATCCAAAAAGATAAAAATTCTTTCAAAAAGATCTCAGGAGCAAAATTCAAAACTTACATCGACTCTTTCTGAAATATTTCAAAATTACGAAATGATAAAAGCTTATAATGCACAAAAATATGAATTAGAAAGATTTAACAAAAAAAATCTTGATTATTTTAAAATAAATATGAAAAGTATCAAGAATCAACAACTTTTAGCTCCAGTTTTTGAGATAGTCGGTGCTATATCTATAGTCGCAGTTATTGTAATAGGTGGAAGAGAAGTTTTAATAACACATGAGTTGACAACAGGAGGATTTTTCTCTTTTTTAACTGCACTATCACTTTTGCTTGATCCTTTAAAAAGAGTATCAAATTCATATAGTAAATTTCAAATAGCAGTAGCTGCCAATGAAAGAATAAAAGATATAATGTCTCATCCAATTAATATATTAGCAGGCAAAGACAAAGTTGAAAATATTGATGTAATACAGATGAAGAATTTATATTTGACTTATGGAAAAAATCAAGCATTAAAAAATATTAATTTTAAAGCTTATAAAGGCAAAACCATCGGATTGGTTGGAGATAGCGGAGGAGGGAAGAGTTCGATAGTCAACTTGCTTTTGAGATTTTATGATCCTACAAGTGGAGTGATTTTGATAAATGATAAAGATATGAAATCGTTTGATATTGATAACTTAAGAGAACATATATGTGTTGTGAGTCAGAGGATTTATATAGTCAATGATACCGTAGCGGCAAATATAGCTTATGGCAAAAAGCAGGATGAAAAAAAGATAAAAGAAGCTCTCAAAAAAGCAAATCTCCTTGAGTATATAGAAAACCTGGAAAATGGTATTTATACGGTTTTAGATGAATCCGGGACAAATTTATCAGGTGGACAAAGACAAAGAATTGCCATCGCAAGGGCATTATACAGGCATCCTGCTATATTGATACTTGATGAGGCCACGAGTGCATTGGATAATAAAAGTGAAGCTTCCATCATGAATACAATATATAAAATAAAAGAAAATATGATAATCTTTATAGCAGCCCATAGACTTACAACTGTTGAAAATTCAGATCATATCCTTGTTTTTGAGCATGGGAAAATAGTTTGTCAAGGAAACATGAAAGATTTAAAACAAAACTGTACTTATTTTAAAAAGTTATATAGCCTTGTTTGATAATATATAAGTATCCCTGATAGACCAAGGCGCTTGATATACCTGCTAATATACCAGCTACAATATCATCTCCCATAACCCCTTTTCCACCATCATATTCTTTATCAATCTTACCTATAAGCGAGGGTTTCCATATATCATAAATACGAAAAAATACCAAGCTTAATACCATTTGTAAGATCGTCGCTGAGCTTAATGAAAATGCAAGCCAAACACCTACGACTTCATCTATAACAATCTCTTTAGGGTCTTTTTTATTATATTCATTTTCATATATATTTATCTCTTTTAAAGCAAGCAGTGTTATTAGTATGGACAATAAAAACAAAGTAGATACAGGAAAATATTGCAAGATAAAATATCCGGCAACAGCAGCAGCTATACTGCCTACGGTTCCAGGTGCGTAAGGAGAGAGTCCTGTATAAAAAAATGTTAAAAAAAGTTTTCTCATATCTTTTCTTTTCATTAATATCCTTTTTATGTTAATGAAGTAGTTTGATAAAGCTGAAGAAGTTTGATGTAAAAATCTTTTTCATCATGTTCTTCCAAGAGTCCGGAGTTTGGCATAATTGCATCATATAATTTACCTAAATCTTTAAATCTATTTTTAAAAAGCTCACTTAAAAGAATCGCTGATATTTCTTTTCTTACCAATACAGCAGGTGGCAGTAGACCGGATTTTAAAATCTCAAGGATTGATGGAGAATGATAAGATATATGATGATGTTTACCGTGAGGACAGGTTTTTGTGCTAACTAAAGTTTTGCATTGGTCACAATATACAAATTCACTTACAATAGTAGCTTTGATGCCATTATTTTCAATAGTATCAAGTATTGAATTTATTCTGTCATGATTATAAAATACACCAATACCTGAGTGATTTTGCCCCAATATTATATCAGTACAGCCAAAATTCTTTGCAGCTATCGAATCCAATACGGCATTATTATAGCCGGCAAATATATATGTATTTTCAAAAGGAACGATAAGCACTCTGTTTTTTGGTAAAAAATTTTCTACAAAGTATTCTAATGTTTTATATCTTATCTCATAAGACAGAGTATCTTTTTTATATGGTTTTAATAAAAATATAATTAGCAAATCAGTACTTTCAAGAGTTAACCTTATAAGTCTTTCATGAGCTCTGTGAAGTGGCTTGGCTGCCATCATTATTGCTGTAGTCGTTTTGGCATTTATATTGTTTTTTGCTTTTTGTATATCGGCTTTTATATCTTTTATATCATTAAAATCTATCTCGTATTTACCAGCTATTGAATATTCACCAAGTCTTTTTAGAGTATCCATTACACCAGGATGAGTTTCATCGTAAGTTCCAAATATAGACTTAATCCTGTTTTTAATATTAATTTTATATACACTCTTGGTTCTGATATATCCTGAAAAATTGCCTGAAACGATTATCTTTATAATATCATCTTTTTTTGCATTTTTTAAAACCTCTTTATTTCTTTTTCCAGATGGGGCTAAAATAAATGGAAAAGGAAGAAACTGTTTTTTATATTTTTTTGTTTTGCATACTTCATTGGCTATTTCTTCGTCCATCAATGAATCTATAGGCTTAAGTATGCCTTCTTTCGCCAATGAGAGTGTAGCTAAAGCTTCCTTATCAAGATGCAACTCTTTTAAGGTATTATTTTTTCTTATTGATTCCATATTTTTTTCTCTTCTCCCATAAACTTTTTCTTGAAACACCAAGCTTTTTGCTAAGCTCTGTATCGGTACAATTATTTTGACAACTAAGGATTACATATTTTACATAATCATCGATAGACAATATATCACCATTGTCATATATTTTATTGTAATTGTCAAGAGAAATCATATTGATATTGCTATTTATCTGTTCACTTGTATCAGTTGTACACAGTATTGCTCTTTTTTTCTCAAAATTAGACAGGATTTTTATCCTCTCACTTTTTTTCAAATTTTGAAAATTCACCAAATACAATAAAGTTTTGTTATCATAACTTTGCATTTTTTCCAAAGCATTTGGCATATCAAGAGGTATAAAGACAGGGATTTCATTAATACTTTTTGCATATTCGTAGACTAACTTATCGGCAAATTTTTGATAATAACTTTTGATTAATAAAGGTAAAGATATATTTTTAATATTTATTTGTTTAATTGAACTGTTCTTGAGTAGGTTTTCCATATATGCTGAGCAAAATAAACTTTGTTTTTTAAGTTTTTTATATTCAAATAAATGATCTATTTTCCTTATAAGCTCTTCAATCATAAAAGGTTTCAGTATATAATCATCAGCTCCTATTTGAAGTGGCTTCGAGACAGTATCGTTGCTAATATATGAAATTAAGAGTATTATGATAGATGATTTGTGCTTTTGTATTGCCGGATAAAAATTTTGTCCCGAAATATTTGTCGAGAGTAAGACTATATCATATTTATCTTCATTTATAGACTCTTTGATGGTGGCTACAATTTTGCAGTTATATCCAACTTCTGTAAGTCTAGATGCAATACTTTGAGCTAGATAAATCTCACTTTCAACGATTAAAACTTTCATTTAATTCTCCTTTTCCAAGGATACAGAATCCTTTGAAAATTTCTTACACTAAAGCTTTGCCTTCGGTAAGTGAAACAATTATATTGTTTCATGATTACTTTCTTTGAGTGTCCAGTTACTGTATTTTAGTGAAGCGATTGCTTGAACACTTAAACCTTCTTTTCTTCCGATATAGCCTAATTCTTCAGTTGTGGTTGCTTTTATATTTATTTTTATTTTATCAATATTTAAAATCTTTGACAGAGTTTGTCTTATTTCTTCTTTATAGGGAGATATTTTTGGTATTTGTGCAATAATATTTAGATCAATGTGTATGATTTCATATCCTATAACTGTTATAAAGTCACTCACTTCTTTTAATAATATTTTAGAATCTATATTTTTATATTTATCATTGCTGTCTGGAAACAGCTCTCCTATATCACCTGCTCCAATTGCTCCAAGGATAGCATCTATCAGAGCATGTATTGCGACATCTCCATCAGAATGAGCTTTAAATCCAAATGATACATCCAATTTAACACCACCTAAAAACATCTCTTTTCCAGATTCAAAAGGATGAACATCATATCCAATTCCTGTGAATATATCTTTGTTTGGAGGTTGGATGCAATCAAGTTTTTCCAAATCTTTAAAAAATGTGAGCTTTGCAGCTTCTGAAGAACCATCAATATACATCACTCTTCCTCCAGATGCAAGTATAGCACTACTTTCATCAGTAAAAATTTGTAGAGTATCTAATGCATTTTTCAAGATAGAACTTTTTGATAATTGCGGCGTTTGAATCAGCTTTATATCATTCCTGTTTATATATTTACCCTGATAATGTACAGTATCACTAACACTTATATAAGGAACTATACTGTCAGCTTCATTAATTTTTGATAGGAGATTGTCAATAAGTTGTTTTTTTATGCAGACTCTTGCAATATCGCTTACTAAAACAAATTTTGTATGAACTTCTTTTAAAGCGTTTTTTAAGGATAATTGTCTCTCGCTTCCACCTTGAACAAAAGTGTATGATGCGAATTTTTTCATATAATTTATCTCTTTTTTATCAGCAACTATAATAATTTTATTAAAATTGGCAAAAGATTGAAATTTTTTTGATATAAAAAGCCACAAAGGATCATCTCCTATTCTAATCCATTGTTTTTTTATTTTCTTATTAAATCTTGTAGATTTTCCTGCACCGAGCAATACAAGAGTTAAATCAGGCAAATTTTGTCCTTTTTTTGTAAATATGTTACGAAATTATACACTTTCAAAGCTTTTTTTTATCTTTTTTGTGATAAATTTCGTTTCAGTTTAAAGTAAAGGAGTTACATGAGAAGTATAGAAGAGATAAACAGTGCATTAAAGAAAGTTGCATATCCGGGATTTACAAAAAGTATAGTCGATTTTGGTTTTGTAAAAAAAGTTAATGTAGAAGGAGAGAGTGTTGAGATTGAAGTTGAGATTACTTCATCTGCACCAGAAGTTGAAGAACAAATAAGAGCTGGTGTAAAAGATGCACTTAATGCAGTTGGTGTTGAGAGTTATAATTTAATTCTTAAAAAGCCGAAAATGCCAAAAGAGTCTAGCTCTAAAGGTAAAAATATAGTACCTCATATTAAAAATTTTGTGATGGTAAGCAGTGGAAAGGGTGGA
Source organism: Campylobacteraceae bacterium (assembly GCA_026993075.1). GTDB lineage: Bacteria > Campylobacterota > Campylobacteria > Campylobacterales > JALSKU01 > JALSKU01. Next base: position 5,026 of record JALWUQ010000031.1, on the reverse strand, counting down.
GTTGGAAAATCAACCACAACAGTAAACCTTGCGATTTCCCTTGCAAAACAGGGTAAAAAAGTGGGACTTTTAGATGCAGATATCTACGGACCAAATATACCCCGTATGATGGGTATAGTTGGGAGCGCACCGGAGGTAATAGGCAATAAAGTTAAACCGATACTTTCACATGGTGTTGAAGTGATGAGCATGGGTAGTCTTATGGAAGAGGGTCAGTCTCTTATTTGGAGAGGTGCAATGGTCATGAAAGCCATAGAACAGCTTTTGCAAGATATTTTGTGGGGCGACTTGGATGTCCTTGTTATTGATATGCCTCCTGGAACAGGTGATGCACAACTTACTTTAGCCCAAAGTGTCCCTGTTACTGCAGGAATCTGTGTGACAACGCCTCAGAAAGTTGCACTTGATGATACTGCAAGAAGTTTGGATATGTTTAAAAAACTTCATATTCCAATAGCAGGAATTATCGAAAATATGAGTGGATTTATATGCCCTGAAACAGATAAAGAATATGATATTTTTGGCAAAGGAACGACTGGACCTTTAGCAAAAGAGTTTGACACTATAGTTTTAGGTGATATTCCGATAGAACCGGCTATTAGAGAAGGTGGAGATGCGGGCAAACCGATAGTATCAGAATTTCCAGATACTGTAACAGCCAAAAGATATTATGAATCTGCAAAAAAACTTTGGGAAGTTATAGAAAAGATAAATGAAGAAGGTGGAGTTGATAATGAAGCTATTCAGCCTACAATCGGTGTAAAAGGTACTGCCACTGAAGGTAAAAGTGCTTGTTCAATGTAGTAACTTTAGGTTAAAGTAACATATTATACATAATATTTTAGAGGGTTGTTATAACCCTCTAAAAACTATTTGAAATACAGATACAATGCTACGGCTTGTAAGTGTTTTCCTCTGAGATTTTTACATATTTTGTGACTAGTCAAATAAGATTTTGCCTCAGCAATAGAGTCAAAGTTTGGTATATTTAATTTATTGCATTTTTTATTAAATATCATTTTTCCCATTTTTGCCATCTTGTGTTCTTTTTTGCTTATCATCATCATCTCTTTTTTGAAAGCCTTTTCAGCAATTTTGATAGCTTGATTAAATCTCATAATTTTACCGCCAAATTTTTTAGCAAACTTTAAGGCAGCTTTTTTTGTTCCAAATGCATATTTACTTATTCTACTCATAGTTGCTGGTTTTTTGCTACCCACGACATAATAAGCATTTTTTGCAGGGATAAATTTCAAAGTTGTATTATCTACTACTTTTATATTTGTAGGGTGTAATCCGTTAACGATGTCCTGAGCCAGACAATGCATAGAGCAATATTGCTTTTCTTTCCCCTTTACAGTTGCTGCATGATTTGTTCTGTAAAACATGTGAAGAGTCATACCGCAATTTGCACAGTATGCCTTGCCTTTACCATTTTGCAATATTTGTGCCTTACTGACTGGGACAGCTTGATACATCATATGTTTGCTCTTTGCTAAGGCGCCAGTTGTAAAAAATGTAGCAAATACTACAAAACTTAATAATATCTTTCTAATCATATTTAATCCTTTAATTTTTTATAAAATTATACAAGTATAGTGTTAATCATTTGTTAAATCTATTGTTAATCTATATTAAGTAGTTTACTATTTATTTACCTCATCGTTTTATAATTTTAAAAAAGATATAAGGAGACAATATGAGAGATAAAATATTAATTATACTTTCTTCTGTATTGTTGGCAGCTGTTGTGATTGAAGGGTATTACTTATATAAGATAAATTCTAAAGTTGAAAGTAGTAGTTCATACTATAAGCCAGCTAGTAAGAAAGAAAATACTTTATTGAAGCAATTATCAATAAATCAAAATATAAATCCATTTAAAGAATTTCAGCAGATGCAAGAAAATATGGATAAAGTATTTGGTTCATTTAATGCAAAATTTCAAAATAATCCTGATTTTGATAAATTTTTTAAGAATTTTTCTATCTCTCCAGCACTTGATATGATGCAATCAGGAAATAAATATGTAGTTAATATAAATATACCAGGTTCTACAAAAAATAACATTAAAGTAAGTGTTAAAGATCATATACTTAAAGTAAAGGCAAAAATGCAGGAAACAAACAATAAAAAAGGCTCAAAATATATACAAAAAGAGAGATATATAGGCAGTTTTGAAAGAGAGTTAACTTTACCTCAAAATGCTGATGAAAGTTCCATAAAAACTATTTATAAAAATGGTGTCTTAACGATAACTTTTGACAAGAAGAATTAGAATTTAAGTAAAAAATGTGTAAAATGCTTCTTAAAGAAGGCTAAAATAGTGTTTTAGTGGGAGTATTTAATGAAATTATTTGGTTGTAAAAATGGATACTTGATAGAAGAAGAAGTTGATGTGTTAGATTTAGATAAACCTACACATCAACTTTTTTTTACACATGTAACAAATGAGAAGCTTAAATCATGGTTATTTAAAAATGATTTCCCAATTCAGTTTATAGAAGATATAAACAGTGAAGACCAAACACCTGTTTTTGATATTATCCCAAATGGAAATGTAACTATACTTAAGCATTTAAGTTTTTCCGGAGAAGATTATCTGGACTTTGAAACAGCAAATATTGCTATTATAAGGATAGAAGATAAACTTATTATTGCTTGTGATGAAGATAAGGCGGTCATAGAAATATCTAAAAAATTTGAAAAAAGGATGAAGCTTCATAAATCTGATATAATATTTGAGATATATACAGTTATTGATATTATTATGGATAATTCTATTTTTATGTCTGATATTATAGATATAAGTTTGGAAGAGCTTGAGGATCAGATTATGAATGAGAGTATTGATGAAAAAATTATTCAAGAGAAAATATATTATGCAAGAAGAACATTAAATAGATTGGTAAAATTATTTATTCAAGAAAATGAAGTAGTAAATAAAGTGTATAATTCAGTTTCAATAGCCAAAAAGAAAAAATTAAAGTATGAATTTTCAGATCTAAAAGAGCATATCCTTTTTCTTGTAAAAGAGAATAGAACTTTGTTGGATAGAACGGGGTACTTGCTAAACTTTCATATGGGTATTATGTCTAACAGGATGAATGCGGCAATGCAAAGACTAACGGCAATTACTATTATATTTTTGCCACTTACTTTTATCGTAGGTAATTACGGGATGAATTTTGAATTTATGCCTGAACTTCACTGGAAATACGGATATTTATTTTCAATTATTTTAAATATTTCCGTTGCTGTTGGCATTTTTTATTGGTTAAAAAAGAAAAAATGGTTATAATGCAACAAGTCTAATAAATTCAGGAGGTATATGATATGGATATGGAACATAAAGAGATAAATTCATTAAAAAAAGATATAAAAAAAGAGTTAAAATTAATGTATGATGCAAATATGGAAGCGAGTGGATTGGATATTCCTGAAAGAGATGACAGTGAAATGTCTGAACTTGTTATAAAAGCTATGGAAGAAGCTTTTAAAGAATTGAAAAGCGAGATAGTAGGAAATACTAATTAATCTTTTTAATTGATAATTAATATCATTATGGCTATAATTTCTACTTATTTTTGTCATAAGTGGGGACTAAATGAGAAAAGTTTTGATACTTGGCGGTGGTTTTGCCGGAGTTGAAGCTGCAATAATGCTGAGAAAATATAATTTTGATGTTACTTTGGTCAGCAACAGAGACTATTTTTATATATATCCTATATCAATCTGGATACCTACAGGTGAAAAAAGCTTTAATGATGTGAGTATATCTTTAAAAAAATTACAAGAAATTCACAAGTTTGAACTGATTATTGATGAAGTAATATCTATAAAATCTTTAGAAAAAACAGTATATTGCAAAAATCATCAGTTTAAATACGAATATTTGGTTGTCGCCATTGGCAGCGATAAAATGAAACATAAGGGTCTTGAAAATACTGTCTCGATTTGTGGAAAACCTGAAGATTCTTTGCTTATTAAAGAAAAAATTGATGAACTTATAAAAAAAGGAAGCGGGAGTATTTCTATGGGATTTGGCGGGAATCCTAAAGATGCAAGCAATGTCAGAGGCGGACCTGCTTATGAACTACTTTTTAATATTCACAATAAATTAAAAAAATTAGGTATTAGAGATAAATTTAAATTGAACTTTTTTGCACCTATGAAAAAACCAGGAAGTAGAATGGGTCCAAAAGCTTTGAAAATGATGGATTTTTATTTTAAAAAATTAAATATTGATTCTTTCACAGGTAAAAAAATAAATAGATTTGAAAAAGATAGTATTGTCTTTGAAGATAAATCTGTTTTAAAAAGTGATTTTACAATGTTTATTCCTGCAGGAACAGGTCATAAAGTTTTTGAAAATTCAGACCTGCCGTTAAATGCTACAGGTTTGGTAAATATTAATAATTATTGTGAAGTGAAGCATGATTATTATGACTCACCAAATGATGAATACAAAGTTTTTGCTATTGGTGATTGTGCTGCTTTACAAGGAGCTGACTGGAGAGCAAAACAAGGGCATATAGCTGAGATAATGGCAAAAATAGTTGCTTTTAATATAAACTCTATAGAAAAAAAGAAAGTTGGCAGAAAAGGCTACTCTTGCCACTTAAATATTCTTTGTATTATGGATAGTGGCAATGGAGCTTCTTTCGTGTATAGAGATGATACAAAAGCTATAATGTTTCCAATGCCAGTCTTTGGACACTGGTTGAAAAAAAGTTGGGGATGGTATTGTAAAAATTCCAAACTTAAAAACATCCCAAGAATTCCCGGATTATAAAAATGAAATTTAGAATTATGAGACTACTGCACAGTAGTCTCATAATAGTATAAACATATTCTGATAATTAGAATATGTTTGTAAAATCAATTTAGCACTTAACCTCTGAATTTTTCCTATCATAGTAGTACCAATTAAGCACTAAACAAATGATATAATATATAACTATGCCGTAAAATGCATACTGTACATGTCCAGCTTTAATCTGTTGACCAAATAGTTTTGGAATAA